>NZ_BAAJXA010000046.1:0-75644 GCF_057537855.1 Streptomyces diversicolor | reverse complement strand
CAAGCAGCAGCTGGCCGACGTCCTCGGCCCGATCAGTCCGGCCTACCGCCAGCAGGCCCTCGATCGGCGCAGCCTGCTCCTGGACCTCACCGCCCGCCTGCGTACGGGGCTCGGCGCAGACGCGGTCATCCTCAACGAGACAGCGCTACGCGCCGTACTCCTCGGCGGCAACCTCACCCAGGGCGACCTGTTCTCCATCGAGCCGTTCGGCAACCAATTGGTGCACGCCCACGTGCCGGATCCAGCACGAAGCGACCTCCCCGGCTGGCTGTCACATCTGACCACCCAGACCGGCCCGCTCGTCACCGCTCCCGATCCCTTGCCGGACGCCGTCACCACCGTGCTGACCACCGACTACCTCGCCGACACCTACCTCGGCGAGCGCACGCACCAGGCCGGCCTGCGTCTGGACCAGGCCGTCCAACACGTCCTCACCGCTCCCGACACCGCGGAAGTAGGCAGGTAATGATCCTCACCGGCCCGGAGATCACCGCTGCCGCTCACGACGGCCGCCTCCGCATCACCCCGTTCGCCGCCGACCAGGTCAACCCCAACAGCTACAACGTGCGTCTGGGCCCCACCCTGATCACCTACACGGGCCTCGTCTTGGACGCCCACCGGCCCAACCTCACCCGCGAAACCACCATCGGCCCGGACGGGCACGTCCTCCAGCCGGGCGAGCTCTACCTCGGCCACACCCTCGAAGAGGTCGGCTCCGATACCTTCGTGCCGCTGTTGTTCGGCCGCTCCTCCGTCGGCCGCCTCGGCCTGTTCGTCGAGATCACCGCCCCCATCGGCGACATCGGCTTCCACGGCCAGTGGACGCTCATGCTCAACCCGATCCGACCGCTGCGCGTGTACGCCGGCACAAAGATCGGGCAGATCATGTTCTTCGTCTCCACCGGCGCCGTGGACCTCTACCGCGGCAAATACCAGGCCGCCACAGGACCGCAGCCCTCCGCCTACTGGCGAGACCTCGCCCGACTCCAGGTGGCGGCATCGTGATCCTCACCGGTCCCGCCATCGCCGCCGCCGTCCAGGCCGGCGAGATCACCATCGAGCCGTACGAGCCCAGCCGCGTCTCCCCCAACGCCTACGACTGGCGTCTCGGCGACACGATCCGCGTCTGCAACGGCGACCTCGATGCCGCAACCCCCACCGCCTGCACCGAGCAGTCCATCCCCGACGCCGGCTTCGTGCTGCGCCCTGACCTGCTCTACCTCGGCATCACCCTGGAGCGCACCGGTTCGGAGACGTACGCGCAGCTGCTGAACGGCGACCGCACCACCGGCTCCCTGGGCATCTGGGTCCACGTGTCGGCTCCGCTCGGCCACCAGGGCCATGCGATCCGGTGGACGCTGGAGATCCGCGCCGCCCGACCGGTGCGCGTGTATCGGGGCATGACCTTCGGCAAGCTCGTCTTCCTCACCACTTTCGGCGCACCGGCCAGCTACCAGCAACGGCCCGCCAAGTACGCGACCACGGAAGGCATCGACATCTCGCACCTTTACGAGGAGATCGACGGAGGCACGCGGTGAACGCTCGCTCGGCCACCGGCCCGATGGCCGCCACCTTCCTGGATCTCCCCGTCGGAAGCCCCGGCGGCAGCGTCGAACTCTTCCTCGACCTCTACACCGGCGAGGAACCCCTCATCCCGGCCCGCGCCTTCATGCTCGCACCACCTGGTCATGCTCCCCGCGCAGCCGCCGGACTCAACGTGCTCCCCGTAGCAGGCAAATGCCTGGAAGGAACGGCGTTCAGCCGCTACGTCACCGCTCTGCGCGGAGCGCTCACAGTCGCAGTCGATCCCACACAGATCGACGTCCTCCACTTGCAGCACCTCGCATTCGGCGCCACCCCAGCCCTCATCCGTGCCCTGCCCGCGCATCCCCGGATCGCCCTCGTTCACGGCACGGACCTGCTCTTTGCCGAGATCCACCCGGACCAGCTCAAGGTGCTGCGCGAGACAGCCAGGGCCGCCGACGCGATCGTGGTCCCCACCAAGGCGATGGCCGACCGCCTCTTCAAACTCGCCCCGCAGATCAAACGCCGAAAGATCACCCACATCCCCTGGGGCATCCCCGACCACCTGCTCACCGGCCAGCCGGCCCGACCAGTGCGCACATCCACCAGCCACCTTCGGCTTCTGTACGCAGGCCGCCTGACCGCCGAGAAGGGCGTCGAGGCCCTGATCCAGAGTCTGGCTCCCGTGCCCGGCGTCGAACTGAGCGTTGCGGCGCCCAGAGCCCAGTTCCACGCACTGGCCCCGCTGCTGCAACGGGCAGGCGTACGAGTCCGCTACCTCGGATGGCTCCGCCGCCCTCAGCTGTGGAAAGCCTTCACCGAACACGACGTGCTGGTCGTGCCGTCCACCACCTTGGAGGCCATGGGACTGGTCGCACTGGAAGCCCAGGCATGCGGACTACCCGTCTTGTACCAGCCCGTCCCTGGCCTCAGCGAAGCGCTCACCGCTTCCGGCATGACCACCGACTTCACCCACTCCGCCGCACTCGCGCGCGACCTCGACCGGCTGAGAAAGACACCCGGGCTGCTGGCCGCCCTGAGACAGGCAGGCTATGCAAACGCGGCACGTTATCCCCTCTCGGCGACCGCACGATTGCTGACCGACCTCGGTCGGCAGCTCACTTGAACCGACCGACAGACGACCCGACACGTCACTACCCGAACCGCTCCGCGAACGTCACTACGCTGACCGACGGGACACCCTGGCGAAGAGGGAGACCATGACGTACGACCGCGACCGCATCGAAGCCCTGCTCGACGAGGGAGTCCGCGACAAGGTGTACCCGGGCGCCGTGTGGGCCCTCGGCGACGCCACCGGCACCCTCGCCCAGGGCACCACCGGCGTCCTCGACCCCGACGAGCCGGACGTGCCGATGCGCACCGACACCGTCTTCGACGCCGCCAGCCTCACCAAGATCCTGGCCGTCTGGTCCTCCATCGGAGCCCTGTGGGAGGAGGGAAGCCTCGATCTCGACCAGCCGCTCGGCACGTTCTGGCCCGAGGTCGCCGGCCACCCACTCGGCACCGTCACCACCCAACAGTTGCTTACGCACACCGCCGGCGTCCCGCTGCGAGCCCAACTGAAGAACCTCTACGGCACCAACCCCAAGGAGATCCGCCGTGGCGTCCTCCTCGAACAACTCCATCGGACACCCGGAGAAGCCGTCGAATACACCGACCGGGCTGCCCTCATCCTCGGTTACCTCACCGAACACCTCTCCAGCCAGCCCTTGGACCAACTGGCCACCGCCCGCACCTGGCATCCACTGGGCATGACCTCCACCCGCTTCGGCCCCCTTCCCGCCGACATCGCCGCGCGCTGTGCGCGCACCGAACTGGACCAGGACACCGACACCCACCTCAAGGGAGTCGTCCACGACTTCTCGGCCCGCCTCCTGGGCGGCGTCTGCGGCATTGCCGGCGTCTTCACCGTCCTCGACGACCTCGCCACCTTCCTCCAGTACCTGCTCGCCCCCGCCACGTGCCCTTTGCGGGCTGGTTTCGGCAGCAGGTGGATCACCCGTTCCCTGACCATCCAGACGGGTGAGCTTCAGCCAGCTCGTGGCCTGTTCTGGCACCCCGCTCCCGGCACCACCGCCGCGGAGGACATCTGGGTCCACTACGGCTTCACCGGCACAGGCATGTGGATCTCCACCATCAAGGACCGCTGGGCGGTTCTCCTGACCAACAAGCTCTACTACACAAGGGATCGTGAGCCGTTGACCGAGGTTCGCAACACCTTCCGCGAACTCGCCTTCAACTGACATGTCATAGCGGGGCCCAGGCCGCATCCCAACGCCCCCACCCGGTGTTGAGCGCAACACTGCCAACTGCTCATTGACCACAAGAAACGCCGGCGCGGCAAGCACCGCGCTCTTACCGCCGTCGTTCTGACCGGCGAGGATGTTCGGCGTACTGACCGGAATGTCACGGACGTCCCTGAAGGATCGGAATCCGCACACGGGTGAAGCTGTTGCAGGTGCACCGTTCTCAGCCGCTCCGTTCCCTAGCGCCTCGGGGCAGACGCAAGCCACCAGAGGCACCTCGCCACACCGGGCGAAGCCTGCCTGCCTCTGGCTCGACGTCACGGCTGACGGAACCTTCGTCGCGCCGAACCACCCCGTGCCCGCGCCCTGTTCCTGGCAGGCAGCATGCCTGAGCAGTGTCCACACGTGCCCGGGCAGGCGCGTCTACGATCTGGCGGTATGGGCTGGCTGGAGCGGGTCGCGGGGTTGAGGCAGTGGACGCGGAGTGGGACGCGTGCTCCGCACAAGCCGTTGCTGCTTCTGTATGCCCTCGGCCGGTTCCAGGGGGACGCGGAGGGCGGGCTGCGATACAGCGCGGTGGAAGAGGATCTGCAGCGGCTGCTGGCCGAGTACGGGCCGCCGAACAGGACGACGCCCGCCTACCCCTTCCACCATCTGGTCAGCGACGGCGTCTGGGAAGTGCGCACCGATCGCGGGCCCGGCAGCCCAGGAAGCGGGGTGCGGGAGCTGCGGGAGACGGGTGCCACCGGGCGGCTCGCGCCGGAGTTGAGAGCGGCGCTGCGACGCGAACCCCAACTGCTTGGGGACATCGCCCGGTTGCTGCTCGATCTGCACTTCCCGCCTTCCCTCCACGCTGAGTTGTGCGAAGCCGTCGGCCTGGAGCTGGAGCCGGCGGAGCCCCGGCGGCTGTCGACGGCGCGCAGGCAACGGGACCCCCGGATGCGGGAGTTGGTGCTGACCGCCTATGAGTACCGGTGCGCCTTCTGCGGCTACGACGGCAGGATCGGCGCGGTGCCGGTCGGACTGGAGGCCGCCCATGTGCGCTGGTGGGCGTTCGGCGGGCCCGACGAGATCGAGAACGGGCTGTGCCTGTGCTCGCTGCACCACAAGCTCTTCGACAAGGGCGTCCTCGGTGTGGGAGACGATCAACGCATCCTGGTCTCACAGCGCTTCGTCGGGCACAGCCCCAGCGCCCGCGAGCAGGTCATAGCCCTCGCGGGCCGCCCACTCGTCGGCCCGCAGCCCGGCGCGCGCTCCGTCGCGGCGGCCCACCGCGACTGGCACGCACGCCAGGTCTTCCACGGCGCCCCACGCCCCGCCACGGCCGCCTGACCCTGACACCGCGAAAAGCCTTCCGTGGATCGCCGGTTGCGGCGGGCGGCCCCGGCCGGGGCCGCGGCGCGGGCGGTTCGGCTCAGCAGTACGGCGGTTGGTTGGTCATGGCCGACGCCACCCGCATCCAGATACCGAACTGGCGGTACAGGGATGGCAGTTGACCACGAGCCTGGACGGTGCGGCTGTCGGTGGTGGTGACTCCGGGGATGCCCGGCAGGGTGGCGGCCACCGAGGAGGACTGCCAGCGGACCGTGAGGGTGACGTCGTCCGTGGCGGCGGGCGGGCGCGGCGGCGCGGGCGTGAGCGCCGCGGCGACCGTGTCCTCGATCGCCTGCCGGGCCTCCGCCGCGGGGCGCAGCTCCGCCGAGAAGCGGTCGTGCGCGTACTTCACGGGGACCGTGGCGATCCGGTCGTCCCACGCCGTGGCCTCGGCGCAGGCCGCGTCGTCGCCGGTGAGCGCTGCCACGGGGACACCGAGGGCCGCCGCGGTGGCCTGGGCCAGGCCGATCTCGCCCACGGGGCTGCCGTCCAGCCAGATGTCCTCGATCTCGTGTCCCATGAAGCTGTGGCTCAGTACGCCGAGGGCGCCCGCCCGGGAGTGGTAGCCGACGCAGATCATCGCGTCGTGCGCGGCGGTGAGCCCTTCCAGCATGCCCATCTGCTTCGGCTTGCCCCGCACCAGGCGGGCCGCCGGGTGCAGCGCCTCGGGCAGCAGATTACGCATGGGACCGTGGGCGTCGTTGACCAGGACGTCGGTGGCGCCGGCCGCGAGGGCGCCGCGTACGGCGGCGTTGACGTCCTCGGCCATCATCGACCGGCCGCGTTCGTAGTCCCGGCCGCCGGGCTGGACGTCGTCGCGGTCGACGAGCCCGGTGATGCCTTCCATGTCGACGCTCAGATAGATCCGCACGGAGCCAAGCCTAGGCCCCACCGACCCTACGTGATGTAGGTTCCCAGCTGTCCAAGGGCTGTACGACTCGTTCCACGGGGGCATGATGCAGGGCACGAACGCGGACATGAACGCGGACATGAACACGCAGGGGGCACAGAGGCACGGGCCCGGCGTGCGGACGGCGGGCGGTCTTGTGCCCACCGTCGCCCTGCTCGTCGTGAGCCTCGCCGTCGCCGCCGTGGGGGTGTACGAGCTGTGCGGCTTCGGGCTGCACAGCCTGGAGAGACGGCCGCACCTGTTCAGCGACGGGCTGGCCACCGCCGGCGTGATCGTCGCCGTGGTGGCGGCCGGGGCCGCGGTGGGCAACCTGGCCTGGCATCTGACGGCGGCACGCCGCGGCACAGACACGTAGGCGCTCCGCTGGACATGCCGCGATATGTCGTCTGTCGTCCGTCGTCTGCGGCAGCGTCGTGACTGGTCGCGCCCGCGCGGCGGAGCCGCATATCAAGACAGCCTCGCGCCCCTTTCGGGGCGCTGTCGAACCGCCGCGGACTTCACTGGACCTGCTTGGGCGTACGGCCAAGGTGCGACGGATCCTGACGCACCGCTCACCCGCCTCTTACCCTACGCACTGTAGGGTCGAGGCACCCCACCCCCGTCCCCAAGGTGTCGGTCACCATGTCCGCACAGCAGTCGACGCTGACGTCCCCGCTCCCCGTCCGGCCGAGCCGCCGCCGGATCGCCGTGCCCGCCCGGCTGCGGGCGCGGGCCGCCGGGGCGACCGTCTGGTACCTGCGGCTGCTCGCCGTGCTCAACATCGTCGCGGTGGTGTCGCTGCCGTTCCGCGAGGAGGTGCACGAGCACAACGCGGGCGAGTTCTTCACGCCGTACCTGGCCACCGCGGGCCTGGTCTCGGCGGCGCTCGCGCTGTTCCTCGCGGTGGTGATGCGCCGTCGCAAGCGCGCGGCCTGGGTGTTCAACCTGCTGCTGGCCGGCCCCCTGTGCTGTCTGTACGCACTGGCGCTCACCACCGACACCTACGGCAGGCACCTGTTCAACTGGCTCTCCGCCGCGCTCACCGGCCTGTTCGTGGCCGCGCTGCTGGCCGGCCGGCGCGAGTTCGACGCCGTCGGCGACCGCTCCAACCCGCGGCTCGCGCTGGCCGTCGGCGCGGGCGGCATCCTGGTCAGCGGCACCCTCGGCACCCTGCTGGTGAGCGCGACGAACACCCGGCCCGGAGCGGACCTCCAGGACCGGATCGCGTACACCCTGCTGCGCGGCGTCAGCGTCGGCCCGCTCGCCGACCGGATCGACTCGGTGAACGCGCCCCGCTGGGTCGACGTCATCGTCAACACCCTGATCGCCGCGACGTTCCTGCTCGTCCTGTACGCCTGCTTCCGCGCCCCGCGCGGTCAGGCGGTGCTCGGCGCACGGGACGAGGAGCGGCTGCGGGCGCTGCTGGACCTGCACGGCGCACGCGACTCCCTCGGCTACTTCGCGCTGCGCCGCGACAAGTCGGCCCTCTTCTCCCCGAGCGGCAAGGCGGCCGTCACCTACCGCGTGGTGGGCGGCGTCAGCCTGGCCTCCGGGGACCCGATCGGCGACCCGGAGGCATGGCCGGGCGCCATCGACGCCTGGCTCGCCGAGGCGCGCCGGCACGCCTGGACGCCCGCGGTGATGGGCGCGAGCGAGGAGGCCGGCACGGTCTACGCCCGGCACGGCCTCGACGCCCTGGAACTGGGCGACGAAGCCATCGTGGAACTGGCCGACTTCACGCTGGAGGGCCGGGCGATGCGCGTCGTCCGGCAGGCGCACAACCGGGTCCGGCGGGCCGGGTACACGGTGCGGGTGCGGCGCCACGCGGACATCCCCGAGCCCGAGATGGCGCTGCTGGTCGACCGCGCCGACCACTGGCGCGACGGCGCCACCGAGCGCGGCTTCTCCATGGCGCTCGGCCGCCTCGGCGACCATGCGGACGGGCGCTGCGTGATGCTGGAGTGCCGGGACGCGGCCGGGGAGCCGCGGGCCCTGCTCAGCTTCGTCCCCTGGGGCGAGCACGGTCTGTCCCTGGACCTGATGCGCCGGGACCGGGCGTGCGAGAACGGGCTGATGGAGTACGTGGTCGTGGAACTGCTGCTGCGTGCCGAGGAGTTGAATGTGCGGCGGGTGTCGCTGAACTTCGCGATGTTCCGTTCCGTCTTCGAACGGGGCTCCCGGCTGGGCGCGGGCCCGGTGCTGCGGCTGTGGCGGTCGGTGCTCACGTTCTTCTCGCGCTGGTGGCAGATCGAGTCCCTGTACCGGGCGAACGCCAAGTACCGGCCGGTGTGGGAGCCCCGGTTCCTGCTGTTCGCCAAGAGCAGCGACATCCCGCGCATCGGGCTGGCCAGCGCCCGCGCGGAGGGCTTCCTCACCCCGCCCGCCCTGCCGTCCCTCCCCCGACGCCAACGAACCACCGGCCCCAAGCCCGCCTCGCCCCCGGCACCCTGAGCACCCCGAGAAGCCAGGCGGAGCCGTTCGCCACCCCCGGTGCGGTGGCGGTGGCGGTGGCGGTCACCGCTGTACGGCTGCCGCGCCGAACAGTCGACCGCGCATTCCGACCCGTTCGTAGACGGCGATCGCGGGCTTGTTGTCCGCGTCCACCATGAGCGCGGCACGGCCGTGACGTCGTACGAGCGCGCCGACGACGAACGCGGACACGGCCGCGGCCAGCCCCCGGCCACGGGCCCGCGGATGGGTCACGACCCCGGCCATGAAGCCGCAGCCAGCCGCCGACCAGGCATCCGCGGCGACGGCGACGACCCCCGCAGCGCCGTCGCCCTCGCCCGTGCGCACCCCGGCCCACCGCCGCACCCCGGGCCGTCCCGGCTGTGCGTACGAGTCGGGGAAGCACCGGTCGAACAGCGCGTCCGCCGCCCGTTCGCCGTCGTGGTCCAGCCAGTGCACGCCGCCGGACTGGCCGGGCGCCGTCGCCGTCTCCATCCACAGGAAAGCGGCGCCGCCGGGCACCAGCCCGGGTGTGCCGCGTACCAGCGCGTCGATCAGCCGGGCGTCCCCGAACGGCCGGTACGTCGGCCCGACCTCCCGCAGCGCGTGCCGGACGAGGGGCAGCGCGTCCTCCGGGTCGCCCGCCACCGCGAGCCGGTCCCGTCCGGACAGGCCGGGGCCGGCGACCGCGACGGCCGCCCCGTGCCGGAAGGTCCGCACGCCCGGCCCCGGACCGCCGCCCTCCCGGCGCTGCTCGGCCCAGACGAGGTGTGCGTCCTGTGCGGTCACGCGTGTCCCTCGTGCGCCGGGTTCCCCGTGAGCCCCCCGCCCACCGTGAACCCGATCACCGAGCCGCCGCCCTCCCGGCGCAGGGCGAACGGCGCGCCGCCGTGCGCCATGGCCACCTCCCGCACGATGGACAGACCGAGACCGGAGCCGGGCAGGGAGCGGGCGTCGGCGGCGCGGTAGAAGCGGTCGAAGATGCGGATCAGGTCGCCGTCGGCGATGCCCGGCCCGCGGTCGAGCACTTCGACGCGGACCGGTCCGGCGGCTCCGGACCCCGCACGGGCGAAGCCGTGGCCCTTCGGGAGCGCCGGCCCGGTCACCCGTACCTCGATGGGCGATCCGCCGCCCCGGTCGAACTTGGTGGCGTTCTCGACCAGGTTGGAGATCGCGCGCTGGAGCATGGCGGGCCGCCCGTGGGTGGTGGTGTCCCCGGCGGCCCGCAGCACGATGTCCCGGCCACTGCGGCGGCGTGCGAGACCCACCACGTCCTCGGCGATGTCCGCGAGGTCGACCCGCTGCGGCGGCTCGGTGTCGGACTGCCCGGCGGCCAGGTCGACGAGTTCGTTGACGAGGTCGGTCAACTCGCGCGCCTCCTGGGTGAGATCGGCGACGAGTTCGTCGCGGGTGGCGGGCGGCAGCTCGTCGATGCGGCGCAGCAGGGAGATGTTGGCCCGCAGGGAGGTGAGCGGGGTGCGCAGTTCGTGGCCCGCGTCCTGGACCAGTCGGCGCTGGTCCTCCTCCGACTGGGCGAGGCGCCCCAGCATGCGGTCGAACGCCCGGCCCAGGCGCCCCACTTCGTCGAGACCGGCGACGGGCACCTCGATGCCCAGCCGGCGGGTGCGGGCCACGTCCTCGGCGGCGGTGGTGAGCAGGACCAGGCGCCGGGTGATGCGGCGGGCCAGCCACCAGCCGAACAGCCCGGCGGCGACCACGACCGCGGCCATCAGGATCAGCGTGCGCCGCTGGAGCGCCCGCAGCAGGTCCTCGGTGTCGCTGAACTCCTGCGCGACCTGCACCGCGCCCCGTCCGTCGCCGAGCGCGACGGTGGCGATCCGGAACAGGTCCTCGCCGACCCGGACGTCCGTGTACTGGACGGTCTTCCCGGCCTCCTTGGCGGTGGCGACCGCCCGGTCCTCGGCGGTGACGGGCAGGCCGGGGCTGCCGTGGTCGGCGATCTGCCCCTGGGGGCCGAGCACTTGGACGTCGGTGCGGCTGGGCCGTACCACGTCGTGTCCCGGCCGGGTGGTGCTGAAGTCGCCGGGGACCATGTCCTGCTGCCGCACCTCGGCCTGCACGTCCTGCACGACCTGGGTGAACACGGACTGCTGGTCCACCCGGACCAGCCGGGCCGCGGCACCGTAGCACAGGATGCCGACGAGGATCGTGACGGCGGCGGTGACGGCCGCGAAGGACACGGCGAAGGTGGTGCGCAGCGAGACCAGCTTGGGCCTGCGCAGGGCCGGCAGCCGCCGCAGGCGGCCCACTCAGTCCTCCCGCAGCACGTAACCCACGCCCCGCACGGTGTGGATCAGCTGGGGTGCGCCGGGCTCGTCGAGCTTGCGGCGCAGGTAGCCGACGTAGACGGCGAGGTTCTTGGAGCCGGGTCCGAAGTCGTAGCCCCAGATGCGGTCGTAGATGGTGGAGTGGTCGAGCACGATGCCGGCGTTGCGGACCAGGAGCTCCAGCAGTTCGAACTCGGTGCGGGTCAGCTCCAGCTCCCGCTTGCCGCGCCAGGCCCGGCGCGCCTGGAGGTCCATGCGCAGCCCGGCGGCCTCCACCTGGCGGTCGTTGACCTGGGTGTCGCGGACCGGGTCGGTGCCGCCGCCGTTCCCGCCGCCGTTGCCGCCGGCGGTCACCGGGGTGGTGCGGCGCAGCAGGGCGCGCAGCCGGGCGAAGACCTCCTCGACGTCGAACGGCTTGACGACATAGTCGTCGGCGCCTGCGTCGAGGCCGGCGATCCGGTCGGCGGTCTCGACCAGTGCGGTGAGCATCAGGATCGGGGTGCGGTCGCCCTCGGCGCGCAGCACCCGGCACACCTGGAGCCCGTCGATGCCCGGCATCATCACGTCGAGGAGGAGGATGTCCGGCGGCGTGCGGTGGGCATGCGCCAGCGCCTCCACCCCGTCGGCGACCGCCGTCACCTCATAGCCCTCCAGGGTCAGGGCACGCTCCAGGGCGTGACGGATGGCGCGGTCGTCTTCGGCGAGCAGTACAGTCTGGGGCACGACCCCAGTCTGCCAAGGCCACCGGCGGTTCGACCGTGTCGAACGGGCCTACGATCGCCCTTTTTACCTGGCTCTCACCGTCCCGGACGCAACCGGGAGCCGGGGTCCACCGTCTTCTCACCGTCGGCCGTGATGTGCCGCCGAACGGCCGTCAGGCGGCGCCGAGCCGCGCCAACTGCTCCTCGAAGGGCACCACTCGCGGAACGTCCGCGGCGTCCCCTGCCCGGCTCCCGACACCCGCGCCACCCGCGACGCCGGCCTCGCTCCCGGCACCCGCCCGGCTCCCGCCGCCTGCCCTGCTCCCGGAGGCCGCCCCGCTCCCGGTGGCCGCTCCGTGCCCGATGGCCGTCCGGCTCCCGGTGGCCGTCCGGCTCCCGCCGCGTGCCCCGTTTCCGGCACCCGCCTGATTCCCGGCGCCCCGCTCGTTCCTCGCGCCCGCCTCACTCCGGGCACCCGTCTCGGCCCCGTCGCTCGCCGTCAGGCCGGTCATCAGCGTGGCCAGCTCGGCCGCCGCCCGGTCGATCCGCTCCGCCAGCCCCGGTGCGCCCCAGTCCTCCGAGGCGGCGTACACGGCGGTGGGTACGACCACCGCCCTGAGGTAGGAGAAGAGCGGACGCAGGGCGTGCTCCAGGACCAGGGAGTGCCGGGCCGTACCGCCGGTCGCGGCGATCAGCACCGGCTTGCCGGCCAGCGCGTCCTTGTCGAGCACGTCGAAGAAGGACTTGAACAGTCCGCTGTAGGAGGCCGTGAACACCGGGGTGACGACGATCAGCCCGTCGGCCCGTGCGACCGCGTCCAGCGCGGCGGACAGGGCACGGCCCGGGAAGCCGTTGGTGAGGTTGTGCGCGATCTCCACGGCGAGTTCGCGCACCTCGACGACCTCGGCGTCGGCCGGGGCGTGCCGGCCGGTGGCCGCGGCCAGCCGGTCGGCGAGCAGCCGGGTGGAGGACGGGACGCTCAGTCCCGCCGAGACGACGGCGAGCTTCATGCGGCGGCCACCTCCTGGGCGGCGAGCAGGGACGCGTGGGTGGGGGCCTCGGGCACGTCGGCCGGGCGGCCCTTGGCGAACTCCTCGCGCAGCACCGGTACGACCTCCTCCCCGAGCAGGTCGAGCTGTTCGAGGACCGTCTTCAGCGGCAGTCCTGCGTGGTCCATCAGGAACAGCTGGCGCTGGTAGTCACCGGCGTACTCGCGGAAGGACAGTGTCTTCTCGATGACCTGCTGCGGGGAGCCCACGGTCAGCGGGGTCTGGTCGGTGAAGTCCTCCAGGGAGGGGCCGTGCCCGTAGACCGGCGCGTTGTCGAAGTAGGGGCGGAACTCGCGCACCGCGTCCTGCGAGTTCTTCCGCATGAACACCTGGCCGCCGAGCCCGACGACCGCCTGCTCGGGCGTGCCGTGCCCGTAGTGCGCGTACCGGGCCCGGTACAGCTCGACCATCCGCTTGGTGTGGTCGGCCGGCCAGAAGATGTTGTTGTGGAAGAAGCCGTCGCCGTAGTAGGCGGCCTGCTCGGCGATCTCCGGGGAGCGGATGGAACCGTGCCAGACGAACGGCGGCACGCCGTCCAGCGGGCGGGGCGTGGCGGTGAATCCCTGGAGCGGGGTGCGGAACTTGCCCTCCCAGTCCACCACGTCCTCGCGCCACAGCCGGTGCAGCAGGGCGTAGTTCTCGACGGCCAGGTTGATGCCCTGGCGGATGTCCTGGCCGAACCAGGGGTAGACCGGTCCGGTGTTGCCGCGGCCCATCATCAGGTCGACCCGGCCGTCGGCGAGGTGCTGGAGCATCGCGAAGTCCTCCGCGATCTTCACCGGGTCGTTGGTGGTGATCAGGGTGGTGGACGTGGACAGGATCAGCCGCTCGGTGCGGGCGGCGATGTAGCCGAGCATCGTGGTCGGCGAGGACGGCACGAACGGCGGGTTGTGGTGCTCGCCGGTCGCGAAGACGTCAAGGCCGACCTCCTCGGCCTTCAGCGCGATGGCGACCATGGCCTTGATGCGCTCGCGCTCGGTCGGCGTACGGCCCGATGGGGGTCCCCCCTGTTCGAGCGAAGCCGAGAACTTGGGGGAGGGGTCCGGTGTGACGTCGCCGACGCTGAAGATCCCGAACTGCATGGTCGCTCACCCTCCAAGTTGTTTACGGTTCAACTATACCCGTCCAACGGTGGGCCGCCAGTCCCTATTCCGCCGCCTGTCGGTGCCCCGTCCTACGATCGCGGCATGGCCGCCGCACGCCGTGACACCCGGGGCATCGTCGACGCCGCGGACCTCTTCGCGCACGTGGACTTCCGCCGCCGGGAGCCCGCCGCACCGCTGCGCCCGTATCTGGAGCACTACTGGCTGATCGACTGGGACCTCGCCCGGCCGTACGTCTCGCAGGTCGTCCCGCACCCCTCGGTGAACATCGTCTTCCAGCAGTACCCCGGCCAGGAGCCCTTCGCGGAGGTCGCGGGCATCGGGCTCGGGCTGTTCACCCAGAAACTGGAGGGACGAGGCCGGGTCTGCGGGATCCAGTTCCGGCCCGGCGGCTTCCGGCCCTTCGCGCCGGAGCACCCGGTGGCCGAGTGGACGGGCCGGCGCGTCCGCTTCCCCGGCATATGGCCGGACGCCGACGTGCGGGCCGTGCTCGCTCCGGACCACGAGGACGCCCGCGTCGCCGCCCTGGACGCGTTCCTGCTCTCCCTCGATCCCCGGCCCGATCCGCAGGCCGACCTCGCGACGGCCCTGGTGGACCGCATCCGTACGGACCGCTCGATCCGCCGCGTCACGGACTTCGCCCGCGCGGAGGGCCTGTCCGTACGGCTGCTGCAACGGCTCTTCGCCGGGTACGTCGGGGTCGGGCCGAAATGGGTCATCCTGCGCTACCGCATCCACGAGGCGCTGGAGCGCGCCGAGACCGGGCACCCGGTGGACTGGGCGGCCCTGGCCGCCCACCTCGGCTACGCGGACCAGGCCCACCTGATCCGCGACTTCACCGCGACAGTGGGAGTGCCTCCGGCGGCTTACGCGGCGGGCGTCCGCTGACGGATTACCCGAAGGCGGGGGCGCCCTTTCATGCAGGGGATCGCCGAGCACTTCGGGCGCCAGCGGCCAAGGCCACGTAGAGGATTCGATCCTGCCACAGGCGGCTGGAGGGTGGATTACTGACTGCGAAGCGCGGTGTTTGACCATCGAGCCGTGGCCAGTCGCCCGGCCGGGCGTGGTGGGGAGGCTGCCGGTGATCAGCAGGCGGGGGGTGCTCGTGCCACGGGCCGCAGCCCTCTTCCGGCCGACGGGGCCGGGGTCCCTTCGGAGATCTGGGCGGATACCGAATGGGACGATCGGCCGGTGGCCAGCCAGCGGACGGCTCACTGGTTCCTCGCGGATGGCCGCAGCCTGTGGATCTGACACGGCGCATCCACAGCAAAGAGGACGAAGAGGACGAGGCATGACGGTACCGGCGGGACGTCAGTGGGGGCCCGATCCCCCCGGGCGGCGCAGCCGGGCGAGGAGGCCGGCGATCTCACGGGTCTCCTCGTGGTCCTCGCCGAGAAGGACGCACATGTCCTCGTGGAGGGCGTCGAGGACGCCCTCGGCCTCGCTGCGGCGGCCCTCGGAGAAGAGGAGGACGCCGATGCTGCGGCGCAGGTCGAGAGCGGTCTCGGAGGCGTCTCCGGCCGTGTCGGACACGACCTCCAGGACTTCCTGGAACTCCCGCAAGGCGACGGTGGCCTCCCCGATGTTGGCACGGCAGTGGGCGGCATGCCGACGGCACTCCAGCGCGTTGTCGCTGGACGGTCCGGTCGTACGGGCGTAGACGGCGGCCAGCGCGTCGAACTCCGGCAAGGCGCGCCGGAAGTCCCCGCCGGCCATGAGGACTGCCGCGCGCTGCCGCCGCAGGCCGAGCACCCGGGGGTTGTGCGCGCCGAGCGTGGTGGCCGCCGTGGCGATCGCCGCCTTGAGGACGTCCGCAGCCTGGGCGAACCGCCCGATCTCGGCGAGGTCCGCGGACCGGGCGTAGGCGTCCCGGATCACGTCCCGCAGTGCGGTGTCGACGCGCGCCGGGACCGGTACGGGAGCCACCGGCTCGGGCGAGGGCGCAGGCGCCGTGGTCCGCCGCAGCGGTGCGTTCGGCTGCCGGTAGATCACCGTCGGGTCGGGAACCGCGGCAGGGGAGCCGCCGTCGGTGAAGACCACGGGGTCGGCCGCAGAACCCGGTTGCGGCAGGTACGGTGACAGCCGCTCGTACACCGCGTACGCGTCGGCCGGACGCTGCTCGGGCGCCTTGGCCAGCAGGCCGAGGGTCAGTGCCTCCAGGGCCTCGGGCACCCCGGGCCGCAGGGTGCGCAACGGCGTCGGCGGCACGTCCATGTGCTGGTGCATGAGCTGGTAGTCGTTGTCGCCGCTGAAGACCGGCTCACCGGCGAGGAGTTCGTGCAGCACGCAGCCGAGCGCGTAGATGTCGCTCAGCGGTGTGATCTGCGCGCAGTCGATCTGTTCGGGCGCCATGTAGCGGCTGGTACCGATCCGACTGCCGGTGGACGTGAGGCGGGTGACGTCCGTGCGCAGTAGCTTCGCGATGCCGAAGTCCAGCACCTTGACTGTCCCGTCCTCGGCGATCAGGACGTTGTCCGGCTTCAGATCGCGGTGCACGACGGGGATGGCGTGGGCGTACGACAGGACCGTGCAGATCTGCGCGGCGATCGACGCGGCCCAGCTCACCGGGAGCCCCGCCGCCGCTCCGTCCTCCGCGCCCGTGAGCACCCTGCGCAGGGAGATCCCGCGCACGTACTCCATCACCAGGTACAGCCGGTCGTACGACGCCTCGTCCAACACCGCGTCGAACACCTGCGGTACCCCGTGATGCCCGATCCGGGCGGTGACGCGCGCCTCGCGCTCGAAGCGGCGGGTGAACTCCTCTGCCTGCGCGGGCGATGCGACGACATCGGGCCGGATGAGCTTGACTGCGATCTCCCGGTCGAGAACGGCGTCGTAGCCGCGCCAGACCGTGCCCATGCCACCGGACTCGATCTCCTCGATCAGCTCATAGCGGCCCTGCTCTCCGATTCTCCGTGCCTGCGCCACGCGTTGCGCCCCCGCGGTCCTGCTGCCTCGTCACCTGACAGCCGTACACGGTACCGACTGGCGGCGTCGGGCGCTGGCGGTCCTACAGCAGGTGGTCTGCTTTGCCGGCCTTGATGTCGGTGATGAGGGTGCGCAGGGCTTCGAGGGAGTCGGTGAGGTAGTGGTTTCTTGGCCGTTGACGGCTATGTAGCCATTGCCGTCGGCGTCGGTACCGAGGCGGAAGCGCGGCGACCCCAAACCCCAGCAATGGAGTCCGCCATGCCCGAGATCCCCCTCGTGCCCGTCCACTGGCGCCTCCCTGCCCATCCCACCTCCGTACGGCGGGCCCGCTACGCCGTCGCCGAGTCGCTGCCCCAGGTCCTTCGTCCCCACCTCGGCGACGACCTGGGCCTGTTGACTTCGGAGTTGGTCACCAACGCCATCCGTCACGGCGCCTGCGGGGAGGACGAAGACCTCGTCGAACTCGTCCTGTGGCCCGCCGACGGACACTACTGGCTCGCCGTCTCCGACCCGGGTACCGGCAAGCCCGCTCTGGCCCGCCCGGACACCGACTCCGAGAGCGGCCGGGGTCTGATCCTCGTCGACAGCCTCGCCACCGCCTGGACCGTCCGGCCCCGCCCCACGCGCGGAACGTCCGTGATCGCGGGGAAAGGACGGAAGGCCGGGCGGGTCAGGCAGCCTCGCCGTCGATGTTCTCCTCTCGGCGGATCATCCGCCAGGCCGCCCTGCGGGCACTTTGGTTGAGCGACTGCTTGAAGCTGTCGTCGTGGCTGAAGTACTGCCGTCCCATGTCGGCGATGGTGTCGATGTGTTCGGCCATCTTGTCCTCGAAGACCTCGTCGAAGACGAGTCCGAAGTTCTCCTCGTCGTTGACGGCGGCGGCGCGGACCTTCGGGTCCGCCTTCGCCTCGGAGAACGGCGTGATCACGTCCTGCTCGGTGAAGTCGGTGCCGAACTTGTCGTTGAACTTCTCGATCAGCTCCGACAGCAGCGACTTCTCCTGCTCCTTGGCACCGCCCGCACCCTCACCGAAGCCGCGCAGTTCCCCCGGTCCCTCGGCGGTCAGTGAAAGATCGTGCTCGCCGGTCCTCTGCACCCGCAGGTGGCTGAGGTCGACATCCCCTATGTCCACACCGGCGTCACCGCGTCGCGGCAGACGGTTGAGCAGGTGGCGGCCGTAGAGGTAGAGGCATTCGAGATCGGCGTCACGGTAGGGCACGATCTGCGAGAGGAAGCCATACTTCCGCACGTAGTCGTTGAGATCCGCGCGGAACTGCTCAGCGGCCTCGGCGGCGTCCTCGTCGGGATCGCCCGCCTCGTCCTTACGGTCCAGCAGATCGGTGAACCGTTCGACGGCGGGCCCGAGATGCCGGTACAGCTCCGCGTGCAGCTTCTCCCAGCGGGCAACCGAGCCCGCCGCCTTCTCCTCGGCGGCCAGATAGGCGTCCGCGAACTCCCGCATCTCCTCCTCGACAAGGATGTCGGGCTGCATGACCCTGCTCTGTGCCGTGTAGAGGAGGTTGGGGTCGGAGGGGAGGGTGTTCGCTTCCTCGAAGTACGGGCGGAAGGACTCCTTGATGTCCTCGGCCTCGTTGACGAAGTCCAGCACGGCCAGGTCCGCCTGGGACTTGCGGTCGGCCGTGCGGTTCAGACGGGAGAGGGTCTGGACGGCGCTGATGCCCGCGAGCTTCTTGTTCACGTACATCGTGGTGAGGAGCGGCTGGTCGAAGCCGGTCTGGTACTTCTCGGCGACGACCAGGATGCGGTACTCGCGCTGCGTCGCCTTCCCGCCGGTGCGCACGGCCTTGTCGTCCTTGCGTGTGTACGCGAACGCCTTCGGCAGAGCGGACTCGGCCAGGCCGCCGTTCTCCTTCGGCTCGGTGGTCTCCTTGCCGTCGTACGTCAGGCTGCCGGAGAAAGCGACCAGGACGCCCGGATCGGCGTACGCGCGATCATCGACGTACTTCCTGATCGCACGGGCCATCTGCACGGCGCTGTGCCGGGAGGCCGTCACCACCATGGCCTTGGCACGCCCGCCGAGCCGGCCGGCGGTGTGCGTGCGGAAGTGCTCGACGATCACCTGCGCCTGCTGCGTCACGGTGGAGTCGTGCGTGAGCGCGTACCGGGCGAGCAGCGGATTGGCCTTGGACGGATCCACCCTGCGCTCGTCCGGGTTCTTGTTCACCAGCTTCCAGTACGTGTTGTACGTGACGTAGGTACGCAGGGGGTCGAGGATGAAGCCTTCCTCGATGGCCTGGCGCATCGAGTACGTGTGGAAGGGGACGTACGTCGGCTTGCCGTTGACGCTGGTCAGAGTGCCGAAGAGTTCGAGCGTCTTGGCCTTGGGCGTGGCCGTGAACGCGAAGTAGGACAGGTTCTCTGCCATGCTGCGCTGGATGGCCTTCCGGCGGAGCTTGGCATCGGTGGTGGCTTCTGCTTCCTGCTCGATCGCCCCGGCCTCGTCGGAGTCCGAGTCCAGGCCCAGGCCACGCAGGGCCGCGCGTACGTCCGTGGCCGCGCCGCCGGACTGCGAGGAGTGGGCCTCGTCCACGATGATCGCGAAGTTGTGGCCCTGGATCTCGGTGGGGTTGCGGCGCAGGTAGTCGATGAGGGCCGGGAAGGTGTGCAGCGTGACCGTGATGATCTTCCCGGTCTCGCGGGACAGCGCCTTGGCGAGCTGGTCCGACTTCGCACCGTGCCTCTCGTCGATCTTCACCACCAGACCGGCGGTCTTCTCGAAACTGCCGACGGTCTCCCGGAGCTGGGCGTCGAGATTGCGGCGGTCGGTGATGATCACGATCTTGTCGAACACGGGCGCGCCCGGCTTGAGCCCGGCCGCCAGGGCATCGGGGTCGATCTCGGCGGGGTCCGTGGGCGTGTGCAGCGACGACAGGCGATGCGCCAGCCAGCCGATGGTGTTCGACTTGCCGGAGCCGGCCGAGGCCATGCCGAGGTAGTTGTGACCAGCGCCGTGGCGGGCCGCGTAATCGGCGAGCTTCTTGACGATGTCCCACTGGTGATAGCGCGGGAAGATCAGCTTCTTCCGCGTCCGCCCGTCCGCCCCCTTCTCCTTGCTGAGGTGTACGAACCGCTCGATCAGGTCCAGCCAGGTGTCCCGCTCCCAGATCTGCTCCCAGAGGTACGAGGTCGCGTACGTCCCAGGGACGGTGGGCGCCGGATTCCCGGCGCCGCCGGGCTTCCCCGGGCCCTCCGACCCGGTGTTGAACGGCAGGAACCGCGTCGGCTTGCCCCGCAGCTCCGGCGCGACGAACACCAGGTCCGTGTCGATGGCGAAGTTCGCGATCACGCGCCTCGTGAAGATCAGCTCGGTGGGGTCGCGGTCCGTGCGGTACTGGTCCTTGGCGGCCTCCACTCCCTGACGTGTGAGGGCGTTCTTCAATTCGGCGGTAGCCAGCGGGATCCCGTTGAGGAAGAGGGTGAGGTCGAGCCGCTTGCCCTTGTCCGTCTGCTTGCTGGCGTACTCCAGCTCCTTGACGAAGGTCAGCCGGTTCGCCCGGTAGTCGTCCAGAACCGCGTCCGAAGCGACGAGCGACGGCTTGAAATAGGCGAGCCTGATCAGGACGCCGTGGTCCTTCACGCCCTTGCGGAGTACGTCCAGCACACCGTCGGTCGCGATCGCCTGGTCCACGCGCTTGGCGAACCCGGCCTGGGCGGTGTCGGGATCGCCGCCGTAGAGGTCGATCAGTCCGGCCCATTCTTCGGCTTGGGTCTTGCCGATGAACTCGAAGAGCTGGGCGGTGTCAAGGCCGAGTTGGGGGCGGTAGTCCTGCCGGTTCCCTTCATGCCAACCGCGCTCCAGCAAGGCGGCGACTATGGCGTTTCCGAATGCTGCTTCGTCGTGGACGGGCATGAGCGGCTATTCCCCCCGCTTTCCGGTGACCAGATAGGTGATGTCGCGGCAGAACTTGTCGAACGAGGATGAGTTGGCGCGGGCCAGGTCGAGATCCATGTCTTGGGTCAGTGCCGGCTGATCCACGCGGGGGCGGTACCGCACTCCGTCGCGTCGGTGGTGAGTCAGCCAGCCCTTGCAGTCACGCAACGTCTCGCTGTTGGCCGGGACCTCCAGCTGTTCGGCGAGACCCGCGCGCCCACCGAGGGAGGGCGCCGACGCGAGGAACCACGCCTCGAACTCCCGGTTCGCCAGTACGACGGCCGTGCGGCGGTCTGGGCGGGTGGCCTCGGCCCTGGCCAGGAGCGAAGGCCCGAGGCTGGCCGGACAGTCGTCGTCGGCGTCGATTACTACCAGGATGCCGCCCGGGTGGTCGGCGGGTACGCGTCGGGCTTGGGCCTCCACGGCGGCTTCCAGACCGCCCGGTCGGATCAGTCGGCCGCGGTCGACCAGGAAGGGCGGCTGGATGTCCGCGTCCCAGATCTGCGCCTCGTACATCAGCCGTCGCAGGAGCACGGGCAACGCGCTGATCTCGCCCTCACCCTCCACGACGGAGGCGATCGTGACCTTCGGGTGGCTCACTCCTCACCCTCCGGCTGCTCGTTCGACTGGTCCGGGGGTTCGACGGTCGGGCGCAGTTGGTTGGAGCGCAGCAGTTCAGCGGTGGTCGCCAGGCCGTCGGCAACGATCGACCGGCTCACCGGGTCCACTTCGCCGATCACCGTCACCCCGTGCTCGGCAGCGACCACGCGGATGGCCGACAGGTCCGCCTCCTTACGGTCGAACAGCTCCGCGCTCTGCGTGGTGGCAAGGATCTGCACGTGCTCACTTGCTTCCGTGAGCGCGTCATAGAGTGCCCCGGCCGCGAGCGGGTGCAGTGCCAGTTCGGGCTCCTCGACGGCGATGAGCGGAATCCAGCCTTCACGGGCATCGGGCTGGAAAAGGGCGGTCAGCAGACCGATGGCCCGGATGGTCCCTTCCGACATGGACTCGGCCCGGAAAACGTGGGGTTCCGTCTCGCCATCGGTGGCGAAGTTGATCCGCGCCGCGATGTAATCGGCGGAGGGGTCTGTGGGGCCGACCTCCACAACACCGGGCACGATCACCCCCAGGTACTGCGAGATGCGTTCACGCTCCTGTTCCCCGAGAGCGGCCAGGGCCGGGCCGAGGTCGCCGCCGTCCTCGCCCAAGGCTCCGGCGGTCGGCGTGTTCGGGCTGGCCTGGCGGAGATTGGCCAGGTCGGGGCTGTAGAAGAACATCTCCGTGAGAGCCCCGTAAAGGTCGCCGAACGGCTCGCCCTCACTGAGTTGTGAAAGGTGCAGGTGTCTCTTGCGACGCCCCTTCCCTGTGCGGTCGCGCATCAGAAAGCGCTCGGCGTTCGCCCGACCCTTGGCGCCCAGGCGACGCATCTCGCACAACTCCCGCTGGATGCGGACACCAGGCCCCGTATCTCGCCCCGTCTCGGGGACGGTTGGCGGGGCAAGGGTGATCTCGTACCGCCCCACCCAGGGCTTTGTGTCATGGTTGATCGTCGGCAGGCGGAATTCCAGACCGATCGTGAAGGAGGTCGCCGACTCAGGGACCCGGCGCAGCACCTCCTCCCACCCGCCGCGCGCTGCCACGGCCTCGGCCGGGCCGTTCACCAGCGCGTCGCGTACGAAGCGCAGGGCGTCCAGGAAGTTCGACTTGCCTGCGGCGTTCAGTCCGAGCAGCACGGTGAACCGGCCGAGAGTCACATCGCAATGAGCGATGGACTTGTAGTTCTCAATTCGAACGCGGGTGATGAACGGCATCGGGCGGTGAGGCGCGGCGGGACTCATGGCGCGATCATTCCTCGATCCCTCGTCCACTGGCGGTGGACACATCGATCTGGCCGGTGACGGCGGCAGTGATCAGGGCTTGGCGTCGCTCGGCGAGCAGTGCTGACGACTTTCGCAGGGCGGCTACGGCTGAGTTAATCGACTGGCGTTCTGCTACAAGATCTGCGGCGCACTGCGCTTGCAGGCCAGCCGGGACGGCTGGCACGTCGATAGAGCGAACGTCGTCAGCTCGCAGCTTGATCGTCTGACCTGACTGACCACGGAAGAGCAAGGCCATGAAGCCGCGAACCGGCTGACTTTGCAGGGCCAGGGCGGTAAATTGCGGCGACCAGTCGCGATCCAAGCGAATCCGATAGAGGAGGTCGCTGAGGAGAAGACGTCTGCCTGCGGGGTGAGCGACGGCAGGAACTCCCACATGTGCCGGTGAGCCGCTTCCCCTAGTCAGTAGAATATCGCCATCGGCAATCTGATACCGCAAGTCGGGGGAAACGTTATCGGGAAGTTTCTTGTGTTCGAGTGGATCGAAAACTCCCGAACTGACGGCACTCGTCTTGAGGACTGCCCATTCGGACGGCGCGGCGATGGAATCTTCACACTGTGGACTCCATCCTTGCTCAATCGAGTTAACTACGCGCCGAAGCGGCACAAGGCCGTATTTGGCGATCAGCTCCTCGATTCGGCAGGCCAATCGAGACACCCAAAGATCTTCCAGGCAAGACAATTGCGCGCCACGTGCGGCAGACAGGGAGTCAATTCGGGCGGTCTCGGCGTCGAGAAACTCGGCGATGCGGCGCTGCTCATCCATCGCCGGTACGGGGACCCTCAATTGCTCAATATCCGGCATGTAAATCGTCTTATGGGTGGATCCCGTCGCAATGCGTTTGAGATCCGGAGCCATCGCCCTGAGAGAATGGAGGAGATATCTGGGATCCAATTTTGGTCCGCACGTCCACGTGGCGAAATCTTGACTCGTTGCCATATCCGCGCCCATGATGGCGGAGAAGCCGACTGATGCGGTACGGGAGAGGATCACGGTGCCAGCCGGATGCTTTACCGCTGCCGAATTGGCCAAGCCTAGCGTGCTAACTTTTTCTTTTGTCTCCCTGATGACATCGGTGGTGCCGCTGCGCAACTGCCATACGTCGGCCAGGGTAATCCAGGGAACCGTGCAATTATCCCAGTATTTGGGCACTCTCCGACTGGGCGTGTGCCCGGAACCAAGCCGGGCGACAAGCCGAATCGGCACGGTTGGCCAGTGGGACCCTTCAAGCCAGGGGGCGACGGAAGTGCTTGTCACTCCGTCACCTCCCCAAGAAGCGCCTGGATCTCGGTCTCAAGGCCCTTCAATTCCGCGTCGATCTCCGCCAACGGCCGCGGCGGCTTGTACACATAGAAATGCCGCGTGAACGGGATCTCGTATCCGATCTTCGTCTTGCTGTGGTCGATCCAGGCGTCCGGGACGTGCGGCAGCACCTCGCGGCGCAGGTACTCCTCCACGTCCTCCTCCAGCGGCACGTTCTCGTAGTCCCGCAGCTCCGGGTCCGGCTCCGGCTGGCCCTTGACCTTCTGTTCCTCACCCTCCGGATCCCGGACGCCGACCGCCTCCCGCAGGGCCTTGCCGAACGGCGCACCCGTCGGCCACGTCAGGCCGGCCGCGACGACCGCGTCCTTGAGGTCGATCCACGCGTCGGACTTCGTCTTCCAGGACTTGCCGACCAGCGGGCGGAGTGCCGCCGCGAACTCCTCGACGTTCGTGGCCCGTGCGATCGGCTTGGACGCGATGATCGCCGTCAGCGTCTCCTCCGTCACCTCGAAGCGGAGCTTCAGCGGCCGCTCGACGGTGATCCGGCGATACCCGAAGTCCTCGTTACGGAAGACCTTGATCTTTCCGGCCCGGTCGGCGAGGTCATGGCCGCCACCCTTCTTCGCCGCGTCGAGGACCGCCAGCGCCTCCGTGTAGAGCCTCGTGATCTCGGAGATGTGCTGCTCGCCCAGTTCCTTGCGCTTGTCGCCGAGCGACTTCCGCATCTTGCGCCAGTAGTCGCGCGCGTCCAGCAGGACGACCTTGCCGCGCCGGTCCCTGGCCTTGCGGTTGCTGAGCACCCAGAAGTATGTGGAGATACCGGTGTTGTAGAAGAGCTGGTCGGGCAGGGCGACGATGCCCTCCAGCCAGTCCTTCTCCAGGATCCACTGCCGGATCTTGGACTCACCCGACTCGGCCGCTCCTGTGAACAGCGGGGAGCCATTGAAGACAATCGCGATGCGGCTGCCGCCCGCCCCCGACGCGTCCACCGGCTTCATCTTCGAGATCATGTGCTGGAGAAAGAGCAGTGAGCCGTCGTTGATGCGTGGCAGGCCGGCGCCGAACCGCCCGCTCTCGCCGAGGTGTTCGTGTTCGTACTCGACCGCGTCCTTGACCTTCTTCCACTCCACACCGAACGGCGGGTTGGCCAGCAGATAGTCGAACGTGGTGGGCGTGTTCTTGTCCCTCCTGGAGTCGTCGCGGCTGAAGCCGTCGTCGCTGAAGGAGTTGCCGAACTTGATGTTCTCCGGGTCCTGACCCTTGATCATCATGTCCGACCGGCAGATGGCCCAGGACTCGGGATTGAGTTCCTGGCCGAAGACCTTGACGGTGGCGTCCGGGTTGAGGGCAGTGATGCGCTCCTCGGCCGCGCTGAGCATGCCGCCGGTGCCGCAGGCCGGGTCCATGACCGTACGGACGGTGCCCGGCAGAGCCAGCGCGTCACTGTCCGGCGCGACGAGCAGGTTCACCATCAGCCGGATGACTTCCCGCGGTGTGAAGTGCTCACCGGCCGTCTCGTTGGACTGCTCGGCGAAGCGCCGGATCAGCTCCTCGAAGATGTAGCCCATCTGGTGGTTGGAGACGATCTCGACGGGCTCGCCGTCCTCGTCGAGTACGACGTTGCCGTCGGCGTCCCTCTCCACCGGCCGAAGGTCGAGGTCGGCGAACCGTCCGACCACCTGGTACAGCAGGTCCGCCGAGTCCAGCCGCTTGATCTGCTGAGTGAACTCGTACCGCTCCAGGACCTCCCGGGCGTTGGGTGAGAAGGCGCCGTAGTACTCGGTGAGGTACTTCGCGGCGTGTGAGGGGTCGCCCGCGATGGCCTTCAGCGTGTAGCTGCTGGTGTTGTAGAAGCTGTGGCCGGACGCCTTGCGCAGGAAGCGGTCGGGGTTGATGTCCTGGTCCTGGTAGCGGGCGGCGACCTCCAGGACCTTGTCCTTGGTCGGAGCGAGGACACACTCCAGGCGCCGCAGCACGGTGAACGGCAGGATCACCTTGCCGTAGTCAGACTGCTTGTAGTCGCCGCGCAGGAGGTCGGCGACCGACCACGCGTGGTTTGCCAGTTCCGTGTGCTTACTGCTGTTCAACGAAGTCCTTCCGGTGTTCGCCGTCCCAGCGGGACAGGGACGTCAAGTCTGGTCGTTCGCGGTGCTGCGGCGCACGTTTCACGCCGATCCGTGACGGTCCGGCAACAGCGCGCCGCCGGTGAGGCCGGTGCCGAGGAGACGTGTGACCTCCTCGGTGGCCTGGTCGGCACGGCGAGCGGCGGTACGCAGTTCATGCAGGCGGCGGAAGGCGGCGCCGTAGCGCTGCTGCTCGGCGAGCGGGAGCAGGGGAACGCGCAGGCGTCGCGGGTCGACCCGGACGAGGGAGGTGCCGGTGGCTGCGGCGTTGACGTTCTGCTCCGTCGCGAGGAACCCGGCCAGGAACCAGGGGTCGAGCCGACGCCGATCCGGGCGGAACAGCAGCAGGTGGGGTCCAAGCAAGCAACCTGCCTCGCCCGGTTCGACGACCCGGGCCCCGGCCGGGCGTCCGACGCGGAGGATCTCTGTGAGAAGCACGTCACTTGCCTGGACCAAGGGCAGGGTGACGCCGGTGGGAAGGTCCGCTTCCGTTCCGGAGGCGGGCCGGTTCTCGAAGACGTCGGCAGCCGTGAGCGCCGGTCGTGCGTCCGGTTCTGCTTCGGGCCGGGGCTTCGGCTGGCCAGTACGGGTCCGGCGGCCCGGGGGCGCGGTGTGGAGCAGGCTGAGAGCGCTGCCGCGCAGAAGGTCCGCGACTGTTGCGGTGCGCCAGTCGCGAGGCCGGTCGTCGGCCGGCGGCCAGTCGCCGTCGGTGCTGAGGCCGACCAGGTCCGTTGCCGCTCGATGTAGTTGGTCATACAGCTCCGATACCTGCCGGGCCAGCAGGGCGGGGCGGAGGGCTTGCCCGGAAGCCGTCCGAATGCGGCGGGCCGGGGTCAGGTCCACGGCCTCGTCCAGGAGGTCGGTGACCGGCATGGCGGCGGCGATGCCCGGGGCTCCTGTGTAGCCGTCCTGGTCGTCGAGGTAGGGCTGCCACGCCGAGAGCACGGTGTCGTCGACGCTCTTCCCGGCGAGATCTCGGCTCTCGGCCGCGGCGTCGACGAGCAGGACCGTCCCGGGGGCTTCGGCCCGCGGATCGGGTCGTTCCAGCACCCACAGGTGCAGGCCGATGTGGAGCGGGACCGCCGCACCGGGGGGGAGCGAGACGACCGCACGGAGGGCTCCGTCCCGTACCAGTTGAGCCCGGATACGCCGGCCGGCGGTGCGCTCCGCGACGGCGGGCGGCATGAGCAGTACGGCTCGGCCGCGGGGCGCGAGGTGGGCCAGGCAGTGCTGGACCCAGGCGAGCTCGGGCTCGCCCTTGGGAGGCACGCCGTAGGCCCAGCGTTGGTCGTACGCCAGATCGTCGTGCCCCCAGTCACGGACCCCGTACGGGGGATTGCACAGGACGGCGTCCACGGTGAGGCCCTTGAAGGCGTCGGAGCGCAGACTGTCCCCCGTACGCACGGAGATCGCCGCCTCGGGGGCACTCAGCCGAAGCCGCACGGCGGCCTGGGCGGCCTGGACGACCAGCACGTCCTGGCCGTGCAGTTCGCTCGCGCCCGTGGATGCCGCCGCGGCGAGCAGCGATCCCGTCCCGCACGCAGGGTCGAGAACGCTCGCGGGGAAGGCACCCGCGCTGTCGGTGAGGAGCCGGGCCATAAGGTCGGCCAAGGGACGCGGCGTGAGGTAGGTGCCGGTACTCCCCGTGTCCTCCGTCAGGCGTTCGGCCAGGACATCCGTTGCGGCCTCGGCACCATCCGTGACGACGCACCGCAACAAGGCCCTCAGTGGCCCGGTCGCGTCGAGGCCGTACGTGGCGTCCGCGATCCTAGGGATGTCGTCGGCTCCGTCGTCCGCAGCTGACCGGACCCATCGCAGCAGTGCGTCGTCACGCAGTTCGGGAAGGGCTTCGCGCTCGCTCCGGTCCAGCCGGGCAGCCGCGAGCACCACAGGGAGCAGGTGCAGGGCCAGTTCGCCGTCGCCGGGGTGAGTGCGCAGCGCGGTGCGAAGCCGATCCGCGGGTGTTTCCTCGGGGAGTTGGCCACGGGCGGAGAGCCAGGCGCGTACAGCGTCGAGGTCGTAGGTGGGGCTGGTGTCCGTGCCTCCCACAGGGGCCGGGAAGTCCGGATGCCGACGACGCCAGTTGCTCACCGTGGCGCGGGTGACTCGGGCTAGCCGGGAGATGTCGGCGGCGGTCACGAGGGCACTGGCCTGCTGGTTCATGGGCTCCTGCCGGGTGACGTGGGGGCGGGCGTGCTGGACGGCTCCACTCTATACCGACCCTTAACCGGTGTGAAGTATTTGACAGTGCTTTCAGTTCTCGCTCTACTGGTTGTGCTTTCACTCGGCTTCCCGGCGTCCCGGGTCTCCCGGGCTTCCCCCTGCCCACACCACGTCGATTCGAATGGAGCGGCACCATGGCCACCAGCACGTCCGGCACGTCCAAGCGCACCCTGTACCGACTCACGGGTGTCGCTCCCACGGTCGACGCCATGTTCGATGTCCTCGACCCGGCTCGGCTCGAAGCCGTTGACGCGGAACTGCACTTCCCCCAGGAGCGGTTGGGTGTTCCGGCGCTGCTGGTCACCGGCAGCTTCGAGCAGCCGGTCGCGAGTTGGTGCGACGAGATCAATCGCACGACCGGGTGCGAGGTGGCGCGGCCGGTGAACCGGTCGGCCGGGCTGCTGATGCTTGCGGTCGACGGTGAGGTGTACGCCGTCGGCTACGACCAGGGCTTCCGCCTGGTGCCCGACCGGGTCAAGGACCGGCGGTTCGGGCTGAGCTTCGTGATCCGCAGGGTGGACCCCGCCCAGATCCGGGACATGGTCTCCCATACGCCGGGCGGCGGCCGGACCGACATCACCCTCGTGCCCGGCGGCGCTCCGGTCTGGAGCCTGGGTGTCCAGGAACATGCGCAGATCGTGCGGCGGCTGGGCGGCCGGCTGGACGGGATCCAGCTGACGATCGCTCAGGACGACCGTACGAAGATCTCCAGCGTCGAGGGCGGCACCGGGCTGCGGATGCGCCTCGGTATCGACGCCGCGGCCCTGGTCGCGGACATCCGGGCCATCGCCCGTGTCGTGCGGGACGAGGCACCGGCTCCGGAACTGGAGTTCGTCGAGCACATCATTCCGGTCAAGGACGCCGGCCTCGTCACGCGGCTGGAGAAGCGGCTCGATGACATGCTGGGCGAGGTACCGGACGGACGTATCGCAGTCGCCGTCCCGTCCGAGCACTGGGACGACTACGGCGCCGCCAGGGCATTCGCCACCAAGGTGCACAGCCTGGAGGCACACCTCACCGACGACTTCAGCCTGGAGTACGTCCTCAACCGGGCCCGCGTGCAGAGGGCGGGAACGCGCTTCGCCGCGCTCCGTGACGGCACCGTCACCCTCTACACGCACATCCGGGCGGAGAAGGGCGACGTCATCTGGACGTCGAGCGTGCTGCGGTGGATCGAGGCGGAGGTGGCGTTCGGTGCCCGCCGGTTCTTCCTGCTCGACGGGCAGTGGTACGAGATCGGTGAGGTGTACCTGGAGATGATCCGTTCGCAGGTGGAGCGGCTCATCACCGGCACGCCCTCGGTCGACCTTCCGGCCTGGGTGCTCGGGGACAAGGAGCGGGACTACAACGAGTCGGTGCCCGACCTGCGGCCCGGGTACGTCTGCTTCGACCGTGACAACGTCCGGACCGCGCTGCACCGGGGCAACGGCGTGGAGATCTGCGACCTGCTGAGCCCGGACGATGTCCTGGTCATGGTGAAGCGGGCCAAGGGCTCCGACGCGCTGAGCCATCTGTTCGGTCAGGCCGTGGTCGCCGTTCAGACCCTGCTGCACTCGCCGGAGGCCATGGACGGTTTCGCCCGGAAGGTGGCCGCGGCCCGGCCGGGCCCTGCCGGACGGCTTCCGGCCGTCGAAGATCGTATTCGCGATCCTGCTGAAGAGCGGAACCGGCCTCACCGCCGACACGCTGTTCCCGTTCTCCCAGGTCACCCTCGTGCAGACGGCCAAGGTGCTGGAGGCGTGGGGCGTCGCCGTCGAGGTCATCGGGATCCAGGCCACGGCAGTGCCTCCGGGCCGGGCGGGAATCCGCCGCCTAGCCGCATAACGGGGCCCCAACTGAACCGTCCGGTCCGAAGGTACGCGGTGGGGCCGACAGGTCGTTGTCGCACGCGAGTTGGGGAAGGCGGGTGCCGTCGATGAACCAGCGCGGGACGGGCACCGCCTGGCGGGAGCAGCCCAGCGCACGCTTGCACCTCCGGATTGCGGCCGCGATGTGGTGATCGCGCAGCAACCGGGCCAGGTGCCCGGCGGTGGACCGCTTGACATCGAGCACCCCGGTGTAGGTGACACCGGTCGACACGTGAGGCCTTCGGTCAGAACAATCCATCGCAAGATCGTTCCTACCAGGGTCCTTACGCCTGCCCGGACTTGAGGACCTCATGGGCGGCAGCGCAAACCTCGCGATCACAACGAGCGACGGGCGCTTACTGGGAAAGAATCAGTTGCCGTGCCGTACCGCGTAGATCATGACCCAGGCCAGGATGTGGATGCCGAACAGGAAGTACGCGAGGAAGTACCAGACCTGGCGCTCGTTCTTCGTCTCCTGGGCGAGCCGGCGCTTCTCGGCGGCGCGCTCCGGCGAAAGCTCCTCGGACATCAGCGCTCCCGGTGGACCTTCGTGTTCGACGCCTGGGCCCGCGGACGCAGGATCAGCAGGTCCACATTGACGTGGCTGGGCCGGGTCACCGCCCAGGCGATGGTGTCCGCCACGTCCTCCGCGGTGAGCGGCTCCGCCACGCCCTCGTACACCTTCGCCGCCTTCTCCGCGTCGCCGCCGAAGCGGGTCAGCGCGAACTCGTCCGTCCTGACCATGCCGGGCGCGATCTCGATGACGCGGACCGGCCGGCCGACGATCTCCAGGCGCAGGGTCTCGGCGAGGACATGGGCGCCGTGCTTCGCGGCGACATAGCCCGCGCCGCCCTCGTAGGTGCCGTGGCCCGCGGTGGAGGAGACCACCACGACCGTGCCGTCGCCGCTCGCCTCCAGCTTGGGCAGCAGCGCCTGGGTGAGGTTGAGGGTGCCGATGACGTTCGTCTCGTACATGGCGCGCCACTGGGCCGGATCACCGGTGGCGACCGGGTCGGCGCCGAGCGCCCCGCCCGCGTTGTTGACCAGCACCCCGACCGTCTTGAAGGCGGTCGCGAACTCGTCGACGGCGGCCCGGTCGGTGACGTCCAGCGGATAGGCCGTCGCCGCGCCCCCGGCCGCTTCGATCTCCTCGGCCAGCGCCTCGATACGGTCCTTGCGGCGGGCCGTGAGCACGACCCGGTAACCGGCGGCGGCCAGCGCACGGGCGGTGGCGGCGCCGATTCCGCTGCTCGCACCGGTGACGACGGCGATGCGGGAGGCGGCGGGCGGTACGGCGGTGGCCATGGGCTGCTCCTCGGGCGGGCGGAGGCGGGTCTGCGCCCAGGGTAGGTGACGGCCGCCGCCGCCCGCCGCCCGGTGCCTGGGCGGCGGATCAGCCGGCGTCGCGCGGCGCCCACATGATCACGGCCATCCCGACGAGGCAGATCAGCGCGCCGGCGAGGTCCCAGCGGTCGGGCCGGTAGCCGTCGGCGACCACACCCCACAGGATCGAGCCGGCCACGAAGATCCCGCCGTAGGCGGCGAGGATGCGGCCGAAGTGGGCGTCGGGCTGGAAGGTGGCGACAAAGCCGTAGGCGCCGAGGGCGAGCACGCCGCCGGTCACCCACAACCAGCCGCGGTGCTCCCGGACGCCCTGCCAGACGAGCCAGGCGCCGCCGATCTCGAAGAGGGCGGCGACGACGAACAGGGCGGCGGAGCGGAGGATCAGCATGCGTGCAGCTTGGCATGCACGGTGTCACCTGATGGACGGCGCCTGCCGCCCGCCGCGCGTGGCATACATCCCTGCGTACGCCATGACGTGATACCGGATCGCACGACGGAGTGGGTGGCATGCGAAGGACGAGGGTGCTTGCTGTGGGGGGCGCCGCCGCGCTGGCGGTCGCCGCCGCGGGGCCCGCCGGGGCGGCCGGGGCGCCGGAGGCGGACCTGGCGTACCACGGGTCGGCGGTGCTGACCGGAGACCGGGTCGACATCCGGCTCACACCGCGCAACCACGGGCCGTCCGCGGTGCCGGGCGCGAGCGTGCAACTGCGCTGGTCGGTGCCGCTCGCGGACCGGCAGGAGCTGCCGGCCGGGTGCGCGCGCACGGGCGAGCGGGAGCTGGTGTGCGGGACGGGGCCGCTGGCCGAGGACGGGGTCGGGGAGCAGATCCGGCTCGTGGTGGCGCTGCGGGACCGGCCCGCGGAGGTCACGGTGGAACTCGACACGGTGTGGAACGGCGGCACATGGGACCGCGACCGCACCAACGACCGACAACGGCTGCTGATCCTGAACACCGGGGACCCGTACGCCTTCTGACCCGGTACGCCCCGCCGCACGACGCGCACCACCCGACGGCACGGACGAAACAGCGCCGATGCGACAGCGCGCTCAAGAAATCCGGACGATGCGCCCCGCGCGGAACAGCGCGGAGCGAAGCGCAAACGGGCAGCGCGGAGCGAACCACCCGAGCACAACGGCACGAGCAGGCAGCGCCGGCCGAACAAGCCCGAGCGAAGGAGCGCAAGCAGGCAGGGCCGGCCGAACAAGCCCGTGCGCAGGAGCACGAGCGGGCCGCGTGGCGCGAACAGGCCCGTGTGCAGGAGCGTGAGCGGGCAGCGCGGAGCGAACAGGCCCGTGTGCAGGAGCGTGAGCGGAATCGCGGATGAAAGGGAGCGCATGGCCGGGAGCGGGAGTGCGCGGGGGCGGCTGCTGGCGGAGCTGTCCACCGTCTCCCGCCGGTACATGGCCTCGTACGCCCTGTTCAACCAGGCCGTCGCCGACCACCTGGGCCTGCACCCCACCGATCTGCAGTGTCTGAACCTGCTCACCCTGGAGCGGGCGCCGGTGACGACGGGCCGGGTCGCGGAGCTGACCGGGCTGACGACCGGGTCGGCGACCCGGCTGGTGGACCGGCTGGAGCGGTCGGGCTATGTGGTCCGGGAGCGGGACGCGTCCGACCGGCGGCGGGTGCTGGTGGCGACCGTGCCGGAGAGGATCGCCGAGTTCGGGCGGGCGTGGGAGCGGCTCGGCGGCGACTGGGCCGCTCTCTTCGAGGACCTGGACGACACCGAACTCGCCACGATCGTCCGCCACATGAGGCGAACGGTGGCCTTCAGCACCGCCCGGATCAACCGCCTGCGCGAGACCCGCCCCCAGCCCCCACCCGGCAAGTGAAACCCGGCCGCACTCCCCGCCCGGCAGCTGACGCCCGGCCCCAGCCCCCACCCGGCAAGTGAGACCCGGCCGCACTCCCCGCCCGACAGGTGAAACCCGGCCGCGCACTCCCCGCCCGGCAGGCGAAACCCGCCCCCAGCCCCCACCCGGCAAGTGAGACCCGGCCGCACTCCCCGCCCGGCAGGTGAGAGCCGGCCCCAGCCCCCACCCGGCAAGTGAGACCCGCCCCCAACCCCGCCCGGCGGCTGACGCCCGGCCGCACTCCCCACCCGGCAAGCGAAACCCGCCCCCAACCCCACCCCGCAGGCGAAACCCGGCCCCAACCCCCACCCGGCAGATGAAACCCGGCCCCAGCCCCCGCCGGGCAGGCGAAACCCGCCCCAGCCCCCACCCGGCAGGCGAAACCCGCCCCCAGCCCCCGCCGGGCAGGCGAAACCCGCCCCAGCCCCCACCCGGCAAGTGAGACCCGCCCCCAGCCCCCGCCCGGCGGCTGACGCCCGGCCGCACTCCCCACCCGGCAAGCGAAACCCGGCCTCAGCCCCCGCCGGGCAGGCGAAACCCGCCCCCAGCCCCCACCCCGCAGGTGAAACCCGCCCCCAGCCCCCGCCCGGCGGCTGAGGCTCGGGCGCCCGGTCGGGGGCCGCGGCGTCAGCCCTTCACGCACACGACCTGCTTCAGCTTCGCGACGACCTCCACCAAATCCCGCTGCTGGTCGATGACCCGCTCGATCGGCTTGTAGGCGGCCGGGATCTCGTCGACCACGCCGGAGTCCTTGCGGCACTCCACGCCACGCGTCTGCTCCTCCAGGTCCTTGGTGGAGAAACGGCGCTTGGCGGCATTGCGGCTCATGCGCCGACCGGCGCCGTGGGACGCGGAGTTGAAGGACTTCTCGTTGCCGAGGCCGCGCACGATGTAGGAGCCCGTACCCATCGAGCCCGGGATGATCCCGTACTCGCCGGAGCCCGCGCGGATCGCGCCCTTGCGGGTGACGAGCAGGTCCATGCCCTCGTAGCGCTCGCGGCTCACGTAGTTGTGGTGGCAGCTCACCTCGGGCTCGAAGGTCACCTTGGCCTTCTTGAACTCCTTGCGGACGACCTCCTTGAGCAGCGCCATCATGATCGACCGGTTGTGCCGCGCGTACTCCTGTGCCCAGTACAGGTCGTGTTCGTACGCCGCCATCTGCGGGGTGTCCGCCACGAAGACGGCGAGGTCGCGGTCGACCAGTCCCTGGTTGTGCGGAAGGCTCCGGGCGACGTCGATGTGGTGGTCGGCGAGTTCCTTGCCGATGTTGCGGGAGCCGGAGTGCAGCATGAGCCAGACGGAGCCGTCCGTGTCGACGCACACCTCGCAGAAGTGGTTGCCGGAGCCGAGCGTGCCCATCTGCTTGCGGGCCCGGTCCGCCCGGAACCTGACCGCGTCCGCGACCCCGTCGAACCGTCCCCAGAACCCGTCCCACTGCGCGGTGCCGAGGCCGTGGAAACGGGACGGGTGGACGGGGTCCTCATGCATGCCGCGGCCCACCGGAATCGCTTCCTCTATCTTCGAGCGGAGCCGGGACAGGTCCCCGGGCAGGTCGTTCTCCGTCAGCGAGGTCTTGACCGCCGACATGCCGCAGCCGATGTCCACGCCCACCGCGGCCGGGCACACCGCGCCCCGCATGGCGATGACCGATCCGACCGTCGCGCCCTTGCCGTAGTGGACGTCCGGCATCACGGCCAGGCCCTTGATCCAGGGCAGCGTGGCGACGTTGCGCAGTTGCTGCAGCGCGCCCTCCTCGACCGTGGCGGGGTCCGTCCACATGCGGATGGGGACCTTGGCGCCCGGTATCTCCACGTACGACATGTCTTCCTCATTCCCCCGAGAAGAATCCCCCGAGAAGTCAACAAAAGCCTTGGAAGCGACACACGGCAAAATTGACGCCCAGGTCGGTGAAAAGCGACAACGGACCGGCGTGTACGGCAGCGCGTGCGATACACATTGTCTCCAGGGGGCGCCCCGCTGCGGCAAGCGAATAACCAGCGGGGACACTGGAGAACCGAACGCACCGACACCGTCGAGAGGACCCTGACCGTGCAGCGGAAGGCGTACGCAATCGGCACCGCCGCCCTCCTCGCGGCGCTGCTGACCGGCTGCACCGGCGGGTCCGGTGACAAGGGGTCGACGGACAACGCGAACCCGGGCGACACCGGCGCGGCGACCGCGGCGGCCCAGCCCGGCAAGTACCGCACGCTCCCCGAACCCTGCGGCGTGGTCGGCCGCGGCACCCTCGACTCCCTGTTGCCCGGCATCAAGCAGATCGCCGACCAGGACCAGCGGGCCAAGGCGTACGAGGGCACCGCGACCCTGACGTACGACACCGACCGCAAGGTCGGCTGCCGTTGGAAGGTCGAGTCCGCCGACGCCACCGACCACCTCCTCGTCGACTTCGAGCGGGTCGTGTCGTACGACAACGCCGTCAGCGACGACAGCCAGGCGCACAACCTGTTCGCGGCCAAGGAGACGGCGGCCGACCTGCCCGAGCCCACCCTGACCACCTCCTCCTCCGCGCTCGCGGCCGGCGGCGAAGCGACCGCCGACGCCTCGCCCGGCAACTCGCCGTCGTCCTCGGCCTCGTCACAGTCCCCGTCGTCGTCTCCGTCCCCGTCCGGCTCGTCCTCGGCCGGCGCGTCCGGCGGTGGCGCCCCGACCGACCTCCAGCCGCGCGTGCTCGACGGCCTGGGCGACGAGTCCTTCCTCGACGACCAGCTCGGCGGCTCCGGTTCGACGGCCGCGCGACGGACGGTGACTGTGGTGTTCCGCACGTCCAACGTGATCGTGACCATCGAGTACGCGGAGCAGCCGACGACCGTCGGGGTGAGCCCGGACAGCAAGGAACTGCAGGACAGGGCGCGGAATCTGGCCGCGCAACTGGCCGGCTCGCTGAGCGGCTAGCCGCCCCCTCGCCCGCTCCGGTGCCGCTGCGCAAGGCGCGCGAACCGGAACCGCACCGCTCCTTCACCGCGTACCGTGGCCCCTCGGACCCGATCCGACCGCAGGAACACCAGCGTCATGAGTGAAGGAACCATGCAGCGAGCAGCCCAGCGAGACGACCACCGTGATCAGCGTGACCGGCGAGCGGGGAGGCTCGCCCGAGCCCTTGGCTGCGCGGCCGCCGCTGCGGCGGTGCTCGCCGTCGCCGGCTGCTCCTCGGACTCCGGCTCCCAGGGCGGCACGGCCGAGCGGTCCCCGAGCGGCGGCACGGCCGGCACCTCCGTGAGCCCGTCGCCCACCGTGCAGGCCGCCGCGTACCGCAAGCTGCCGGAGTCGTGCGCCGTGCTGTCGAAGAAGACGCTCGGCGAACTCGTCCCGAAGGGCACGACGTCGGGCAAGGAGGGCGGCTCCGACGACACCTCCTCCCGGGCCAGTTGCTCCTGGACCAGCCTGGACGACAACGGGGTGAAGGGCTCCCAGTTCCGCTGGCTGAGCGTGTCCCTGCTGCGTTTCGAGTCGGACACCCACCGCGGCCCGGCCGACGAGCAGGCACAGGAGTACTACGCCAAGCAGGTCCAGGACGCGCAGGCCGTGGAGGGCGCCAAGAACGTCACGTCGAAGCCGCTCACCGGGGCGGGCGACCAGGCGACCGCGGTGCGCTACGACCTGAAGAAGAAGGAAGGCGCCTTCAAGCAGCAGACGATCGTGGCACGCGTCGAGAACGTCGTCGTCACCCTCGACTACAACGGCGCGGGCCTGGCCGGCGAGAAGACCCCGAACGCGGACGATCTGGCGAAGGCCGCGCAGAAGGCGGCAAAGGAGGCCGTGGCCGCGGTGTCGTCGGCGAACGACGGGGGCGGCTCGTCGTCCGCGTCCCCCTCCAAGTCGCCGTCCGGGTCGCCCTCGAAGTCGTCGTCCGCGTCGCCGTCCGCGTCCGAGTCGGGCAAGAAGGGCTGACCAGCGGCCTGCTGACGGACCGGCGCCACACGCGCCGCACACATGTGCCACCCTGTTGCGCGCAACCACACGCAAGGGGAGGGGAGTCGGGTGGCCCGGCCAATCCAGCTGACCCGGATGCACCGCGTTCTCATCGGCGTGGTCGTGACCGGCGCCGTGATCATCGCCGGCATCGGCTTCGCCGGTTCCTACGCGGCCGTCCGCGAGCTGGCCCTCAAAAAGGGGTTCGGGGATTTCTCCTACGTCTTCCCGATCGGCATCGACGCGGGCATCTGCGTCCTGCTCGCCCTGGACCTGCTGCTGACGTGGATCCGCATCCCCTTCCCGCTGCTGCGCCAGACGGCCTGGCTGCTGACCGCGGCGACCATCGCCTTCAACGGCGCGGCGGCCTGGCCCGACCCGCTGGGCGTGGGCATGCACGCGGTGATCCCGGTGCTGTTCGTGGTCGCGGTCGAGGCCGCACGGCACGCCATCGGCCGCATCGCCGACATCACGGCGGACAAGCACATGGAGGGGGTACGCCTCACCCGCTGGCTGCTCTCCCCCGTCCCGACGTTCCTGCTGTGGCGCCGCATGAAGCTGTGGGAGCTGCGCTCCTACGAGCAGGTGATCAAGCTGGAGCAGGAACGCCTCGTGTACCAGGCGCGGCTGCGCTCCCGCTTCGGCCGGGCCTGGCGCAGGAAGGCGCCGGTGGAGTCCCTGATGCCGCTGCGGCTGGCCAAGTACGGGGTGCCGCTCGGCGAGACCGCCCCCTCGGGCCTGGCCGCGGCGGGCATAGAACCGATTCTGATAGCCGCGGCGCCCCCGCAGCCGGAGCTGCCGACGGCCGGCGTCCCCGGCGTGGCCGCGGCTGCTGTCCCCGTCCAGCGGCCGCCGGCGCACGACGACGAGCGGCACTCCGGGCCGGTCGAGCAGGACGCCGGGCAGCCGGAGGCGGCGCAGCCCGAGGCCGCGCAGGACCCGGAGCAGAGCCCCTGGTTCCAGAAGCACCCCCAGCACGTCGACTACCAGGGTGGCTACGACCCCTCCTTCGACCCGGGCGACCCGGGCGATGCGGCGTACGGCCCCCAGTACGGCCTCGACGAGCAGTACGAGCAGCAGTGGTTCGAGGCCCAGCAGTACCCGGACCAGTTGCCGGCCGACCGGTACCAGGAGCGCCCCCAGAACCAGCAGGCCACCGGCCCGTACCAGGAGCGGCCCGTAAACCAGCAGGCCACCGGCCCCTACCGGGAACAGCCGTACTACCAGGAACAGCCCTACCCTGAGCAGCACCAGGAGCCCGAACCGCCCGCCCCCTCCCCCGAGGACACCGGCAGCTTCCCGATCCCGGTGGGCCCGAACCGCACCCGGGAGCTGGGCGAGGGCGGCGGCACCCCGGCCGCGGAGCCGGACGAGGACGCGTACTACCAGGTCTTCAAGAAGTCGATCAACGGCAGCTACCCGACCCCGCGCGAGTTCGGCGACAACGTCGAGGCCGAGTTCGGCAGATCGCTGCCCTCGGACGAGACCAAACGCATGGTCAACCGCTTCACCAACCGCCACACCGCGGAACTCGAAGAGGACCACATCGCCTGAGCCCCGCGACCACCACGCGACCGACGAGGGGACCCGCTGCGTACGGACCCGCCCACCGGGACACGCCCGGCACGGACGGACACGGCACGGGGGCGCCCGGTGTGCACCGGGCGCCCCCTCGTCAGGGTGCCGGGGTCACTCGCCGAGCAGGGCCCGGACGCGGTCCTGGCCGACCGCCAGCAGCAGTGTGGGCAGGCGCGGCCCGGTGTCGCGGCCGACCAGCAGGTGGTACAGCAGCGCGAAGAACGACCGCTGGGCGGTCTTGATCTCCGGCGGCAGCTCCTTCGGCGTCGCGTCGGCAGGGAACCCGGCCTGCACCTTGGGCACGCCGTACACGAGGTGGGTCAGCCCGTCCAGCGACCAGTGCCCGGCCAGCCCGTCCAGCAGCAGCCGCAGCGACTGCTGCCCCCGCTCGTCCAGCGACTTCAGCAACTCGGCGTCGGGCTCCTCGCGCACGATGGTGCGCTGGTCGGCCGGGACGTGCGTGTTGATCCACGCCTCGGCCTTGTCGTAGCGCGGCCGGGCCTCGTCGAGCGAGCCCAGCGGATCGGCCGGGTCGAGTTCGGACAGGATGCGCAGGGCCTGGTCCTGGTGGCCAGCGGTGATGTCGGCGACCGACGCGAGCGTGCGGTACGGCAGCGGACGCGGCGTCCTCGGCAGGTCGCCGGCCGCCGTGCCGACGGCGCGCGTGTAGGCGGCCACGTCCCCGGGGAGCGCGGCACCCTCGGCGACCTTGCCGGCCAGCTTGTCCCACTCGTCGTACAGACGCTGGATCTCCTGGTCGAAGGCGATCTTGAAGGACTGGTTGGGCCTGCGGCGGGCGTACAGCCAGCGCAGCAGCTGCGGCTCCATGATCTTCAGCGCGTCGGCCGGGGTGGGCACGCCGCCACGGGACGACGACATCTTCGCCATGCCGCTGATCCCGACGAAGGCGTACATCGGCCCGATGGGCTGCTTGCCGCCGAAGATCCCGACGATCTGGCCGCCGACCTGGAAGCTGGACCCCGGCGAGGTGTGGTCGACGCCGGAGGGTTCGAAGACGACACCCTCGTACGCCCAGCGCATCGGCCAGTCGACCTTCCACACCAGCTTGCCGCGGTCGAACTCGCTCAGCCGGACGGTCTCCGTGAAGCCGCAGGCACCGCAGGTGTACGTGAGCTCGGTGCTGTCGTCGTCGTACGAGGTGACCGTGGTGAGGTCCTTCTCGCAGTTGCCGCAGTACGGCTTGTACGGGAAGTAGCCGGCGGAGCCGGAGCTGCCGTCGTCCTCGCTCGCCGCGCCTGAGCCCTCCGCGGCCTCCAGCTCGGCCTCGTCGACCGGCTTCTGCGACTGCTTCTGCGCCTTCGGCTTGGTCCGGTACTGCGCGAGGATCGCGTCGATGTCACCCCGGTGCCGCATCGCGTGCAGGATCTGCTCGCGATAGGCGCCGGAGGTGTACTGCGCGGTCTGGCTGATCCCGTCGAACTCCACGCCCAGTTCGGCCAGCGACTCGGTCATGGCGGCCTTGAAGTGCTCGGCCCAGTTCGGGTACGCGGAGCCGTGCGGCGCGGGCACGGACGTCAGCGGCTTGCCGATGTGCTCGGCCCAGGACTCGTCGACGCCCGCGATGCCGGCCGGGACCTTGCGGTAGCGGTCGTAGTCGTCCCAGGAGATCAGGTGCCGGACCTCGCGGCCGCGGCGGCGGATCTCGTCGGCGACCAGGTGCGGGGTCATGACCTCACGCAGGTTGCCCAGGTGGATCGGGCCTGAGGGGGAGAGGCCGGACGCGACGACTACCGGTTTGCCCGGGGCCCGACGCTCCGACTCCTCGATGACCTCATCCGCGAAACGGGAGACCCAGTCGGTGGTCTCGGTGCTCTGAGCCACGATCGGCACGTCCTTCTTTCTGAACGGTTGACACCCCATTGTCACAGACCGCCTTGCGACCGCGAAAACCGCTTTACCCCCCGTGGGATACTGACGGAGACCATCCATCCCCACGAGGAGAACGGCACCCCTTCCTATGGCCTCGGTCACGTCCCTCAGCGACTCCGTACAGCAGCGTCTCGCGGCGGCCCTCTCGGCGGCACTGCCGGACGCCGACTCCGCGGACCCGCTGCTGCGACGAAGCGACCGGGCGGACTTCCAGGCCAACGGGATCCTGGCGCTCGCCAAGAAGGCCAAGGCGAACCCGCGGGAGCTGGCGGCCGAGGTCGTCTCCCGGGTCGTCACCGGTGATGTGATCGAGGACATCGAGGTCTCCGGGCCCGGCTTCCTGAACATCACCGTCGGCGACGGCGCGATCACCCGGAACCTCGCGCAGCGGTACGCGGACGAGGCGGGCCGCCTCGGCGTGCCCCACGCCCCCGACCCCGGTACGACGGTGATCGACTACGCCCAGCCGAACGTGGCGAAGGAGATGCACGTCGGCCATCTGCGCTCGGCCGTCATCGGCGACGCGGTGGTCCAGATCCTGGAGTTCACCGGCGAGACCGTGATCCGCCGGCACCACATCGGCGACTGGGGCACCCAGTTCGGCATGCTCATCCAGTACCTGGACGAGCACCCGCACGAGCTGGACCACAAGGCCGACGAGAGCACCGCGGTCTCCGGCGAGGAGGCGATGTCGAACCTCGACCGCCTCTACAAGGCGGCGCGGGGGCTCTTCGACTCCGACGAGGAGTTCAAGACGCGGGCCCGGCGCCGGGTGGTCGACCTCCAGGCCGGCGAACCGACCACGCTCGCCATCTGGCAGCGGTTCGTGGACGAGTCGAAGATCTACTTCTTCTCGGTCTTCGAGAAGCTGGACATGGAGATCAGCGACCCGGACATCGTCGGCGAGTCCGGGTACAACGACATGCTGGCCGAGACCTGCCGCCTGCTGGAGGAGTCCGGCGTGGCGGTCCGCTCCGAGGGCGCGCTCTGCGTGTTCTTCGACGACGTCAAGGGCCCGGACGGCCAGCCGGTCCCGCTGATCGTGCAGAAGTCCGACGGCGGCTACGGCTACGCGGCCACCGATCTGTCGGCGATCCGGGACCGCGTCTTCCACCTGAAGGCGGACACGCTGCTGTACGTGGTCGACGCCCGCCAGTCGCTGCACTTCCGCATGGTCTTCGAGACGGCCCGCCGGGCGGGCTGGCTCAATGGGGACGTGAAGGCGCGGCAGCTGGCGTTCGGCACGGTCCTCGGCAAGGACGGCAAGCCGTTCAAGACGCGTGCGGGCGAGACGGTCCGGCTGGTCGACCTCCTGGACGAGGCGATCGACCGGGCGACCTCCGTCGTCCGCGAGAAGGCCGAGAAGGTGGGCCTGACCGAGGAGGAGATCGTCGAGAACGGCCGGTACGTCGGCATCGGTGCGGTGAAGTACGCGGACCTGTCCACGTCGGCGGTGCGGGACTACAAGTTCGACCTCGACCAGATGGTCTCGCTCAACGGCGACACCTCGGTCTACCTCCAGTACGCGTACGCCCGTATCCAGTCGATCCTGCGCAAGGCGGGCGACGCCCGCCCGGCCGCCCACCCGGAGCTGCCGCTGGCGCCGGCGGAGCGCGCGCTGGGCCTGCACCTGGACCAGTTCGCCGAGACGGTCCGCGAGGTGGCCGCGGCGTACGAACCGCACAAGCTGGCCGCGTACCTGTACCACCTGGCCACGCTGCTGACCACGTTCTACGACCAGTGCCCGGTGCTGAAGGCCGACACCCCGGAGCAGCGGGAGAACCGCCTGTTCCTCGTGGACCTCACGGCCCGCACACTGCACCGCGGCATGCGCCTGCTGGGCATCCGCACACCCGACCGACTCTGACCCGCGCCACCGCGCCCAGCCGCGCACGGCCCCCGCCGGACCCCGTTCCGGCCGGGGGCCGTTTCGTCATGTCCGAGAACGCGCACTCACCGCGGGACGAGCGCGTGCCGGGCCCGGTGGATGACGTTCAGAGCGTCCGCCCCGTACACCGCCGACTCACGCAGCGTCTCCCAGGCCCGCAGGTAGGTGTCCACGCTCGCCCGGTCATCGATCCACAGTTCCGCGTGCCAGTTCTCGACGATCACCTGCCGGTCGTCGTACAGCCAGAAAGCGGTGGACGGGGGGATCTTCACCGACGCCGACAGCGGGACCATCCCCAGCTCAACAGTGTCCAGACCGATCGTTCCCGCGAGGCGATCGAGCTGAGCGGCGAGAACTGCGGGCGGGCACACGAGGACGTGCAGGGCCGCCTCCCAGAGCAGCAGGTGAAACCGCTTCGAGGAGTCGTAGAGGGCCTGCTGTCGCAGCATCCGGGACCGGACCGCTTCCTCGGTATCCCTCGGCGACCGCTGTAGCTCCGCGTACCTGGTGAAGATGGCTCGGGCGTAGTCCGGTGTCTGGAGGATGCCGAAGATCATGGAGGTTTCCCAGCCGCGGAACACCGTGGCGTCCGTGTGGGCGCTCAGGTGTGTGTCCTGTACCGCCCGGTGCCCGGCAGCCAGCTGTCGGCGCCACGACCGGATGTGGGACTCGAAGCCGCGCAGTCTGGCGAGGAGTTCGTCGTACGCCTCGGGCCGGCCCACTGCATCGGCCCACTGGCGCAGGTCGTCGGGCGTGGGCGTCTGGCGCCCGTTCTCCATCCTGGACACCTTGGACTTGTTCCACGAGCACAGGACGGCGAGCTGCGTGCCGGTGAGCCGGCCGCCAGGGGCCGAGAGCCGCAGTTCGCGGAGCCGCACTCCGAGTGCTTCTCGTGCCTGCTGATAGTCCGTGCTCACCGGTGCGCCCTTGCCTTACTCCGCGGTCGACTCGGCCGCGAACTCCTCGTACGGGATGGCATCATGCATTGCCGCGTCGCGGGCCTGGGCGTACCGCAGCACCGCGGCGGGTTCCGTGATGAGTTCGACGCTGAGCAGCTGGTCGTCTGCGTCGAAGTCGAGGAGCGCGACAAGCCGCGAGTCGAACAGCCAGAAATCTTCGCCGGGCAGCGCCACGCGGTCAGCGTCCGCTCGCCGCAGACTGTAGATCGTCTCGCCCACGCTGCTGTTGCGCCGCGCGTTGTCGAGGAGGTACAGCTGGCCAGGCGTGGGTGGGCTGTCGATGATCCTCACCCGCTCGAAACGCTTACCGAGCCCGGTCTGCTCACGCCGCTCGGCGCACCACTCGGCGTCGGCTCCCTCCCAGTCGACGGCCTCTCCACGGGTGAACTGCCGGTAGGTCTCGGTCTGTTCGTCAGATGCGTACCGGCGGCGTGACTCCAGGCGCCACGCCGTGTGCTTGAACTGGGTAAAGAGCTGGTCGAACTCGTCAAGTCCGATGATGTTCGGCACGCGGGTGACCTCCTTGGGACCGAAGTCCACGAGTACTTCGCGTGGTACCACGATGGGGACTTCGCCCTCGCTCAGGTGGTGCAGTTGGCCGATGTCGGCGGGGTCCGTGAGGGGCGGACCGTGCACGATCACCTCGCCGCTGTCCAGGTCTTCGTGTACGGACGGGCAGCCGTTGACGCCGCTGCCCGTGCCGTTGAAGCGCAGTCGTCGTGCCATGACCAGTTCCCTTTCGCCTGAGGACTGATCAGCTCAGCCTGTCCGAGGTCCGCATCATCCGTCACCGGCTCGCAGGGGTCCTTGTCAGCAACATCGCGCAACGTGCTGTATGCGTCAAGCAACTTCGCGCAACCTCTGTGGTTCGAGAGCAGGCCCGCTGCCTACCGTCCTGTTCATGGCCACAGCAGGCGAATGGGAAGACGTCGATCCGTTCACGGCGGTCGAGTCTCTGCGAGCGGCACTCGATCAAGCCGGGATCGTGCTGCCGTCCCTGTCCGTGGATCCGGCGTCACCCGCCCTCGCTCAGATCAGCTGCTCGGCCGGGCGTGCGTCTGGCGCACCACGCACCCCACCGCCGGCGCCGTCATGAGCCTTGGCGCACGCTGCCGGCCTAGGGAAGGAGCGGCGCCCGCTGGTACCCGCGCGGCTGCCCGCCGTGCGTGCGTGCCGAGTCCCGCCGGTCGCCGCCCTCCCAAGGCAGGTCCGGCCTGTGCTCCTGGTGCAAGGGGCTCGGCGACGATGTGCGCCTCGTCCAGGTCAGGACGCAGTCTCCGGGCCCGTCCAGGCCGCCCTGTACGCCTGCGCCGGGTGCCGGAAGAGGAACCACGTGATCCCGCTCGCCGATCGCCCATGCCCCTCGCGGCACGAGCCACCGCCTGTCGCGTCACTGACCTATGCCCAGTACTCGGGGTGGGCCTGCTGCTGGTGCGCCAGGACTCTGCTCGACGTGTTCGGCGCCGTGTCCGCCGGCGTCGCCCGCGGCCAGGAAGGCGTGCACGTCCTCGACGTTGAGGTGTACGCCTGCCCCGACTGCGCCCGTAGCCACACCCCGGACGTCCCCTCCACCCCAGAAAGCTCCGCGGCCGGCCCCGCCGGCAGCGGGGCGGCTGCCCAGTACCGTCCCCATGAGCCGGACAGCCGTTCACCCCTCCCACGCAGGCAATTGGTCACCACCAGGAGACGGCCGCCACTATGGCGGATCTCCTACCGGAAAGGGTCCACCGATGAAGCGACTCATCACCCCCCTGTGGCGTGCGATCCGAGGCCCGCTCCAGTGGCGCGTCCTCTGGTTTGCCCACGCCAAGTTCATGGTCGGCGTGACCGGTGTCGTCCGCGATGACTCCGGCCGTGTCCTGCTGCTCCGCCACCGCATGTGGCCGCCCGAAAGGCCATGGGGGCTCCCCACCGGCTACGCCGACAAGGGCGAGGAGTTCCAGAAGACCATCGTCCGGGAGGTGAAGGAAGAGACCGGCCTGGACGTCAAGGTCGGCCGCCTGGTGCACCTCAAGAGCGGCTACAAGCTGCGCATTGAGGTCGCCTACGAAGCGCTCGTTGTCGGTGGCTCCCTCGCTCTCGACACCTTCGAGATCCTGGAGGCCCGATGGGTCACACCTACGGATCTGCCGGAGGGGATGCAGGAATCCCACCGACAGCTCATCAACGGCACCACGACCTGAACCTGTTCGCGCCCAACGAGACCCTGGTCGGCGACCGGACGGCGGTAGCCGACGCGCTCACCGCGTGGCGCGACGACCTCTCGCCGCTGACCAGCAGTACCGAGCACTCCGCGCACGTCTTCCGCACTCTCTCCGACCGCCTGGAGGCGTGGGAGGACGCCGGCCTGGACACCGCACTCGTGCGCAGCGGACTGCGCCGTGCCCGCATCCGGTACGCCGAGTTCGGCCTCGACCAGATGGTGCCCCTGGACCGCATACTCGTCGGCGCCGAGTCGACACGCCCCGGCGCCTGGGGTGGATTCCACCACCCGAACCAGGGCTACCGGCATATGCAGATGGCCGCCGTCATCACCATGTACGGCCCGATGGACCGGGCAGTCCCGGCCGATCCCGGTCTGGCAATGCTCGACGTGGTACGGGCTTACGCGCACGACTGTCTGCACTACGGGTCTGCTCGCCGGTACGTCCTCGTCGACGGGAAGGTGATGCGGACGCAGTACGGCATCAACTGGCGCCGCCCCGATGGGCGCTCGTACTCGGCGGCCGACCCGCACGACGCCCCGCACACCCGCAACCTGGGTGTCGTCATGGAAGGAGCCTGCGACCGGGAGGCCCGGCGCGTCACGCGGTACGTCGCCGGCCGGTTCGGCGTCACAGGTCCCGACTCTCCGAGCGATCCGGGATGGTGGGCCTACCGGGACGTGACGGGCCGACTCGGCGCTGCCATGGACCCCGGAGACCTCAACGGCCTGACCAGCGGCGAAGCAGGCGCCTACGTCAACGCGCTGTGCCGCTACGAGAAGGGCGTGAACCACCGGTACGAGCTGTGGCTCGCCGAGTTCGGCGGGGGCGAGCCTGAAGCCCTGCACGACCTGGTCGTGGCCGCCATCGTCAGCGGTGACGCGATCCGGCTGTGCCGGTGGCTCGACGACCGCCACGGTCCGGGAGCGTTCAGCGCCATGTTCCAGGCCGGAAGCTACCTGGCACCGCAGCAGACGCCCAGCAGCCACGAGACACGTCCGGTAAGCGGGCAGCCCGCGGTGTGACCTGCCTCCCTGCAACCCACGGCCGCCCCGTCCTGCGTGCTGGAGGGCGGGGCGGCCCACTGTCCCCTGCCCCTTCGGTGATCACGGCCGCCGGGCTGGATGGAGCAGAACTCGGTTCTGGCGTGCACGCTGATCTCGCCCAGTCGGGCGTTCCTCTGGGCGGCGGTGAGGCTCTGGACGGTCCGGGTCGTCAAACCGCCCCGAGAGCCGCGGCTACAGCCTCTCGCAGTACGGGCGGGCTTACCCAAGGCGGCGGCCATGTCCGCAAGGGAGGTCATGGCCACCTCGGGCAGTCCGCATGCCGTGAAGGTCGAGAACGCGGCCAGGTCCGGCGCGACGTTCAGAGCGAACCCGTGGCTTGTCACGCCGCCGCGCGTTCCAGTTCGCGCTCGGGCGACCCCGCCCCGAAAGGCACACGCCCTCTGCCGCTCGGGCGGCAGGGCTATTTCGTCATGCCGGACATGAACAGGCAGCAGAGTCCTCACACGGAAATGGCCCCGCCTCATACCCTGACAGTGCGACCTGTTCAGAGATTGGGGCCAGACCGTGCCATCTGATGCCACCTCGGACCCGTACGCCGACTCGGTGCGCTTCGGCCAACGAGTGCAGATCCTCCGCGAACGCCGCGGAATGACCCAAGCCCAGCTCGCCGACCTCGTAGCGCTCTCACCACACACCCTCCGCAAGATCGAGAACGGGCAGCAGAAGGCCCCCGGCCTCGACATGGTGCTGCGGATCGCCGAAGCCCTACGCGTCGGCGACCTCGCCGATCTGACAGGCCACCCGGACATGCACGTCGACCTCTTCATCGGCCCCGGCCACCCACGCCTCGCCGCGGTCAAGGCCGCCATCGACACCTTCACCCTGTCCTCAGACACCGAGCCGCCGCCCGTGGCGCACCTCGAAGCCCGCCTGCACGCCGCGTGGAAGGAACGGCACGCGGCGAAGAACCACCGCGAGGCCATCGGCAAGCTGCTGCCCGACCTGATCCGCGACGGCCAGGCCCTCGTCCGGCACGCCGACACCGCCAATGAACGGCGCGCGGCGCAGGCCCTGCTCGCCGAGACCTACAGTCTCAGCCAGTTCTTCATCGCCTACCAACCGGATGCCGCCCTGCTGTGGCGCGTCGCAGAGCGGGGCATGGTCGCGGCCCAGGACTCCGGCGACCCGCACACCATCGGCGTCGCCGCCTGGCTGCTCGCGCAGGCACATCGCGACTCCGGGGCGCGGCACTTCGACGCGGCTGACGCCATCAACCTGGAGGCTGTCCGGTTCCTGGACCCGCTGCTGCCGGACGCGAGCGACGATGTCCTCGCCATCGCCGGCGCCTTGGAGTTCGAGCTCGGCTACACCGCGGCCCGCCGGCGGGAGACCGGCACCGCGTGGGGGCACTGGGACAAGGCCAAGAAGATGGCGAACCGACTGCCAGCCGATTACTACCATCCCGTCACCAGCTTCGGCCGGGCCGTGATGGGCGCTCACGCGGTCACCGTAGCGGTGGAGTTGCGCCAGGGCGGCGAGTCCGTACGGCAGGCTGCGAAGGCCGACACGACCGTGATCAAGTCGCGTCCGCGGCGGGCTCGGCACCGGATCGAGGAGGCCCGCGGCTACCAGATCGACAACCAGCCGGACGTGGCGGTCGCTTCGCTGGAGAAGGCGTTCGAGGCTGCGCCGGAGACGATCCGGTACAACGGATATGCACGGGCGATCCTGCTGGAAGAAGTGGAGTCCACGCAGGCTGCTCGTCGTCGGCGGGCGGCGGAGCTGGCGGCGAAGGTTGGCATCCTCGCTGCTTGAGGTGTAGCGACCGGATTCCGGTCGGCGGTAGTACGCGCGGGCTTCTACGGTCACAGGTGTGAGACGGATCACCGTGACCGCGGAGGAGTGAACCATGTCGAGCGAAACCGTAAACGTGCCGCCGACCGAGGTCCTGGACATCTTGGGACTGCCCGACGTGGACAGCCTGGACGAGGCCCCGGGGGCCGGCCGCGCACGCATCTGGTGCGACCGGCGTCTGACGATCGAGACGGCTGTCGACCTCGGCGAGCAGAAGGCTGACGCGGGTACGTGCTTCCCGCGCGCCTACCGGAAGTGCGTCGCCGACCGTGCGCACCGCGGCCTGTTCGCCCACAGGCCCGTGCACGACCTCTGCGAGACGAAGGCGACAGCCGCCAAATGCATCGTCGGCCGCGGCTTTGGTCCTGGCCGCCCTCATGGGTGCCCTCGTGGCCGGTATCGGCCGCTGACCTCATGACCGGCTCCGGTCGCTCGCGCCCCAGGGGGCGACCGGAGCCTCCCAGACTCCCGCCGGCTTCCCGCTCCCGTCTCTCCCCCGCGGGGGCCGGCGGGCCCGCCACCCTCGTCTCGACAAAGGAAGGTTCTCGATCGTGTTGCCTCCGGCACCGCCAGGTGTTGTCCCGTACATCGCCGGATGGAGTGAGGAAAGGCTCCTGAAGTGTCCGATCGTCCGCCGCCGCGTGGTCCCGGGGATCGCGTACGCGGATGAGACACCGTACGACCGCGACAGCTTCGGCGTGCTGTGGGCCCGCTACGCCCTCCGGCCCAAGCGGCGCCGGGGCAGCCCACAGCTCCGGAACGTCCACCCCTACCGGCAGCGCCGCGCCATGCTCAACATGATGTGCCAGGTCTGCTCCCGCATGCCGCCGGACCCGCACGGCCCGCACCTCTTTCTCCTGCGGGACAGCGTCGGCGCGATCCGCGAAGGGGAACGCACGACGAGCCCGCCGGTGTGCGTCCCCTGCGCCGGGATCTCCATCCAGCTCTGCAACGCCCTGCGCCGCGGGCAGTTCGTGGCGGCATGGGCGAGACGCGTACCCGCGTGGGGCGTCGTCGGCCCCCTCCACCACCCACAGACGCTCCAGCCCATCCCGGGCGCGTACATGGAGCAGGTGAAATACGGCTCACAGTGGGCCCCCTGGGTCCGGGCCGCCCGCACGATGGTGGAACTGCGCGGAGTGACACCGGCGGACCTGGACCGCGAGTTCGCGGCCCTCGGACGCGACCGCCTGGAGGAGGAGTTCACCCGGATCGCGACGCTGCTGAAGGTCGCCTGCACCTGATACACCCGCCTCGGGCCGGTCGCGGCGAAGTGACCGGCTTCCCATGCCGCCGGACCCGCATTCGTTCCGCGTGGGCCCGGCCCTCGAAGTCCATCGCACTCCCCGAACTGGGGTGTTGCGACGACCACTGGAACTCAAGACGTTCCGGTGGGGGCCGTCGGCGTTGTCAGTGCCTCACCTTAAAGTCGCGGTATGGCGACTCTTCCCAACCCGCTGCCCAAGCTGGCGGCCGACCCGAGCGGGCGTTCCCTGGGGCTCCGGCTCCCGCCCGGGAGACTGATCGACGCGACGGACGACGGGCCCTGGCCCCAGCCCCTGCTGTGGCACGCCGACAAGTCGGCCGCGCCCGGCAGTTGGGCGGCGCTGGGCGCACCGGCCGGCCGGGTGGGCCTGCTGCCCGTGCTCCTCGAACTGGGCGGCTCCCAAGGCGGCCCGGAGCGGTGGCAGTTGTCCCCGGCGGAGACCTCGTACCCGGGGGACCATGACGCCGAGGACGTGCTCGCGGAATGCTGGGAAGCCATGGTCGACGACGAGGAGGAGGGGTTCGATCCCGAACTGGCCCGGCTCCTTGCGCCGTTCGGGGCGGACTGGCCCGGACTGGCTCCCGCCGGGTCGCTCACCGTCGAGCCCGGGGTCTGCGCCGCCCGGGTCGCCGACCTGCTGAGCGGCGCCGACGCGGGCGGCCACGCGCACGCCGCCTTCAAGGACCCGCATCTGGCGCTCGTCCCGGCCCGCCGCTCCGCCGACATCCCCGCCGCCATCGGCTGGAGCGGCCCGGTCAACCATGAGAACGACGTCGCCCGGCTCTGCGCGGTGCTGCGCTCATGGGAGGACCGCTTCGGGATACGGGTGGTCGCCCTCGGCTTCGACACGCTGGTCGTCTCCGTGGCCGCACCGCCCGCCACCCGGGCCGAGGCGCAGGCGCTGGCCGCCGAGCACTTCGCGTTCTGCCCGGACAACCTCACCCAGAACGGCCCCGGCAACCTGGCCGACTACGCCGAAACCCTGATGACGGAACGCACCTGGCCCTTCTGGTGGGACTGACCTTCGACCCCGCTCCCACGGCACCGCGGTATGCGCCTGGGTCGGCCGGGCGGTGTTGTCAGGGCTTCTTGGCTGCCGAACCGGAGAGCTTTCGGGCTCGGCGGCGCAGGGCCGGGCCGACCTTGACCAGGACCCGCTTCTCGATGCCGCCGACCCGGCGCTCCACCGCGGCCAACTGCTTGCGGGCCGCGGCCAGTTCCTTGCGCACGGCCTCCAGCTGACGGGCGGTCGCGGCCTCCCGCTTCTCGGCCGCGGCAAGCCGGACGCGCAACTGCCTGGCCTCGTCCACCCGCTTGTCGATCCGGGCATCGGCGGTCGTGATCCGCTCCCGCAGCCGGCTCACGCGGTAGCGCATGTACTCATCGTGGGAGCCATCCCAGACGGACATCGACGCAGGCAGGTCCAGCGCGGCGAGCCTGGCCTCGAAGGCGGCGCCGCCATCGCCGTGGGTGTAGGTGTTCCGCAGGCCGTTGCGGTCGAGGAAGGCGACGATCCGCTCGAAGCGTTCACCGTGGCCCTTGATCATCGCCGAGTAGTCGGCGTCCTCGTACAGGTCGCGCGGATCGGTGTCGCCCGGCAGCGCGGACAGCTGGCGGTGCGGTATGTCGAAGTACCGGCACAGCTCCAGCGTGCGCGAGTCATGGGTGAGGACGACCGCGGGCGTGCCGGCCAGCAGCGCGGCGATGTTTCCGTGGATGCGGGTGCCGTACGCGAAGTCGTAGCCGCTCAGTTCCTTGATCCAGGTGGCCGGGTCCAGCGGCATGCGGACCTTGTTCTCCTGGAGCATGGCGTGGCTGAGCTGACGCGGAAAGGCGTCCTGCCGGCCCGACTCGGGGCTGGTGTCGCCCCACAGCAGCAGCTCCGCGTCGGAGGTGTTCTGCGCGTAGTAGGTGAGGCGGGGGTAGCGCTCCCACGCGTGGTGTGCGATGCCGGTGATGTCGCCGACCCGTATCGCGTTGGGCGAGAGGTTCAGGGCGATGCGCGAGTCGGCTGAGATCTCGGTGGCGCGTATCTCGGGGAACCTGTCGCCGTAGAGGAACATCGACGGACAGCCCATGATGTCGATCTTGTCGGAGCCGAAGCCGAGGCCCGTCAGATACCGCGCGGTCAGCTCGCCACGGACACCGATGGACGCCGACCGGTCGAGAACGGCGGAGATGAATCGTTTTACCGATGCCTCCATCGGCTTCAGTACGTCGGTCTCGTAGTCGTCGCCCGCCTGGGCGCCGACGCCGAACACCACGACCGGAATGGTGAGCTGTTCGATCAGCGTGGACAGCCGGTCGAGCGAGGCGTGGAACGAGGGCCGGAAGGCGTTGGCCAGCGGGACGACGAAGGCGTCGTACTGCTCGTTGATCTCGGCGGCGCGCTCGGGCGACGCGTTGGTGCGGATGCCGTTGGAGACGACCTCGGTGTCCGGTGTCGTCAGCATCTTGTGTGCGGAGTCACTGAAGAGCAGATTGCCGGTGTTCGTCCCGATCAGGTCCTGCTGGATGAACTCGGTGGGGGTGGCCACATGGAACGGGCTCTTCCCGGAACGGATCAGGATGCGCTTCACGACACTCCCCGGCTACGACGGACGAAATCCGCACGGTCGGGGCGCATATATGCAGTTCGACTGTGCGTGCGAATGCACCTTACGTGAAAAGCAAGGGAGGGGTGAAGACAGGGTTAAGGGATGTCAAGGGGACGGTGTGCGTCAGGCGTGCGCGCGTGTCGGTCTCGGCGGGCTGTGGGGCTTCCCGTGTCCCGTTTCTCGGTTTGGGACGGGCCGTCCGGGCAGGTCAGGGGGCCGGACCGTCCCCCGGCGTCCCCACTTCAGGCCGGGCCATGGCGCCGCCGCCACCGTCCGCCGCACGCTGGGTCCGCGCCCTTCGCCCCCACCGCCGGGAGGACCCATGCCCGCTCGCGGCGCCCGCGCGGCGCTCGTCGCCTTGGCCGCCTTCGTCGCCCTCGCTCTGAGCGGATGTCACGACGGGATGGGCCTTCGCGACGAGGGGCCGTCGGACCGCACCCCCGCCACCGCACGGCAGGCGCCGTCGGCCGGTCACCTCGCGGACGCGGACAGCCGGAAGACCACCCACCTCACGGACACGGACCGCCAGAACACCGCCCACCTCGCCGACGCGGACCGCCAGAACACCGCTCGCCTCGCGGACGCGGACGACCAGAAGGCCGCCCGGTGAGCGGGCCGGGCGGCCTTCGGACCGGTCGGGCGCGTGCGCGCCCCCGGCGTCAGCTGTGCGCCGGAGAGTACCCGCCGTCCTTCGGGTCCGCCCCGTACGCGTTCTGCCCCCGCGTGCCCTCGCTGACCGTGAAGACCAGCAGCACGATGAAGCCCACCACCGGGATGATCCCGATCAGCAGCCACCAGCCGGTGCGGCCGGTGTCGTGCAGTCGGCGGACCGAGACACCGAGGCCGGGCAGCAGGATCGCCAGGGTGTAGATGAGGGACAGGATCTGGTTGCCCAGGATGACGTCCACGATGGCCAGCACGATGGCGATGACCACATTGACGAGCGCGAACATCCAGTACTCCTTGCGGCGCGCCCGCCCCTCGAAGACCGCGTACTTCTTGAGCACTTCGATGTACCAGTTCATTGCGTCCCCCCAGGGATCGACATCCGGGGCCCACCGGAACGGATCAGGCCAGGCGCAGAGGATATGGACGTTGACAGGAACCTGTCGCGCCCGCCGCCGACCTGGAACGCCCCGCCCACGGACGGCGAACACCCTTGGATCTACGTCGATTTCAGGACAGACCAGCCTTTGACCACCCTGGATTCCCCGGCCGGCCTCCGGACGTTTCGGTCACCGAGTTCGTTTCGTGGCCGAACCGCAGACACACCGAGATCGCCCCGCCACCGGTTCGGTACCGGAACGACCTCGAACCGTGTCCGACCGGCCGTGGAGCGGGCGGCCGTCAGCGCAGCCGCTGGGCCGCCTCTACGGCCCAGTAGGTGAGGATGGTGCGCGCCCCGGCCCGCTTGATACCGGTCAGCGTCTCGATGATCGCCTGGTCCCGGTCGACCCAGCCCTTCTCCGCGGCGGCCTCGACCATCGCGTACTCGCCGGAGATCTGGTAGGCGGCGACGGGCACGTCCACGGCGTCGGCGACCCGGGCCAGGATGTCCAGGTAGGGCCCGGCCGGCTTCACCATCACCATGTCGGCCCCCTCCTCCAGGTCCAGCGCCAACTCCCTGAGCGATTCACGCCAGTTGGCGGGGTCCTGCTGGTACGTCTTCCGGTCGCCCGTGAGCGAGGAGGCGATGGCCTCCCGGAACGGCCCGAAGAAGACGGACGAGTACTTGGCGGTGTAGGCGAGGATCGCCACGTCCTCCCGTCCGATCTGGTCCAGCGCCTCCCGGATGACCCGGATCTGCCCGTCCATCATCCCGCTGGGCCCGACCACATGGGCACCGGCGTCGGCCTGCACCCGGGCCATCTCGGCGTACCGCTCCAGGGTGGCGTCGTTGTCGACGCGCCCCTGCTCGTCGAGCACACCGCAGTGTCCGTGGTCGGTGGTCTCGTCCAGGCAGAGGTCGGACATGACGAGCAGGTCGTCGCCGACCTCGGCCCGCACATCGCGGATCGCGACCTGGAGGATCCCGTCCGGGTCGGTCCCCGGGGTTCCGACGGCGTCCTTCTTGGCCTCCTCGGGCACCCCGAACAGCATGATCCCGGAGATCCCCGCCGCCACGGCCTCCGCGGCGGCCTTCTTCAGGCTGTCCCGGGTGTGCTGGACGACGCCCGGCATGGCGGCGATCGGCACGGGCTCGCTCACGCCCTCCCGCACGAACGCGGGCAGGACGAAGTCCGCCGGGTGCAGCCGGGTCTCGGCGACCATGCGGCGCATGACGGGGCTGGTGCGCAGCCGACGGGGACGCGTACCGGGGAAGGATCCATACTTCGTCATGGCTTCTACGCTACGCCCGCCCCGGCACCCGTTTTGCCGACGGCCGGTCGGCCCCAGGAGCCCGGGAACCCGGCGGAGGCCCCCTGTTTCCAGGACCCCTATGTCGTCCAGGACCCCTGTGTCAGGGCCGTGCGCCAAGGTCGTACGCCGTGGTCGGACGACCATGGTCGGCTCAGGCTGCGGGGGTCAGACCGACGGTCGCGGGCGCATCGGATCTGCACCTTCGGCAGCGGCCGGGGCGCGGGGCCCGGACGGCACGTTCGCAGCCGTCGCAGGTCTGGAAGGGGTGGGGACGGACGGCGGGTTCGGCCTGCGCCGCCTCCGCGACGGGTGGACTCTCCGGGAGGGGCGGCGGCAGCATCTCGCGGAGGCGGTGGGCGACCGGACCGGCCGGGTGCCGCGGGTCCGCGGGGAGGTCGGCGGTCAGCGCGCGATGGACGGCGGCGGCCGTGGCTCCGGCGGCGAACCAGGCGGAGACGGCGGGCGCGAGCCGGTGCACTCCCGGGCGGAGAGGGTGAGCCGGTCGTCGGCGCGGGGGAGGTCTGCCGGCAGGGCCGCGGCCCGCTCCCGACGTCCGTCGCAAGGGGCGTCTTCCCTCGCCCTGTGAACGTTCTGCACGTCGTGGGCGGGAGCGTGATGCGCGTACGTCCCGTTGCACAGCCGTCCCATGGCCGTACGCTCCCGCACCCGCTCCAGACAGCCGCACGCCCGCAACTCCCATAGCTCCCGGTCTGGCCCGGGGCCGGATCTGAGACCGGACGCATCGCAATACATAGGGAAACACCCGATTCGACGGCACCCCGATCCGCCTAGCGTCGACTCCGTGACCAGGCGACTCTTCGCGGTGGAACGCTACGACGACTCCGGTCGCGGAACCGTATGGCAACCGCCGCTGCCGGCCGCCTCCGCGGTACGCCTGATCGCCGCTGTGCACCTGCCCGCCGACGAGGTCGTGCTGGCGCTCGTCGAGGGCCCGGACGCCGATGTCGTCGCCGCGGCCCTGGCCGAGGTCGGCTGGCCGGCCCACCGCATCGACCCAGCAGACTGGCTTTACCCATGGGGGGAACAGAAGTGAAGCGCACATCCCTGACAGCGTTGTTGGTCGTGCCCCTGGCCTTGGCGGCCTCGGCATGCGACTCTTCCCCGGCCGCGGCGCCCGTCGGCGACGAGGCATCCGGCGGGCGGCCCTCCGCCGCCGCCACGACCGCGGCGGACGACACCGACCAGAGCGCGACGGTCGACGCCTGCACCCTGCTCAAGCCCGGGGAGGTCACGCCGGTCATCGGCAAGAACGACGGCGGCCGACCCACTTCGGGGGTGGGGGACAGCGTGTGCGGATGGGAGAACCCGGACACCTACCACTCGGTCACGGTCAGCATCGGCGGCCCCAGCACGGCCGCGTCGGGTGAGATCCAGGACGAACCCGGCGTCAGCAGCGAACCGGGACCCGATGGAATCCGCTTCCTCAGCGGTGGCATCGCGCGCTTCGTCGCGGGCGACCGCGACTGCCAGGTCCAGGTCGTCACCGGTGGCGGCGACGGCGACCGGTCGAGGGCCGTCAAGCTGGTCGGTCTGCTCCGCGGCCGGATCTGAGAGAGGACGACCCCGTCATGCGCCGCACGGCGATCGCCGTACCCCTGCTCCTGGCCGCGGTGACCGGGTGTGCCTCGAAGGCATCCCCGGCACCCACCGTCACGGTCACCAAGTCCGCAACCGCACCCGCGTCCCCGAGTGAAGCCGAACCGCCGAGCCCGGACCCGGCCACGGCGTCCCCTGCGGGGGCGGCCGTCAAGGTGTGCGAACTCCTGCCGAAGAAGGACGCGGAGGCCCTGGCGGCGACCCCGCTCAACGAAGGTGTCGAAGGTCCCGGGACGAGCCCGGGATGCACATACACCGGACCGGTCACCGGACCGACGGCCCAGGTGGAGATCTACCTCGGCGACGGCGCCAAGAAGTACTACGACATCGACCGCACGCTGGGCCACACGTTCACGCCGGTCTCCGGTGCCGGCGAGGAGGCGTACGCCGAGGACAACGCGGTCTTCTTCCGCAAGGCCACGACATGGGTGGCGATCCGGCTGGTCCGGCTCAACGATCCCGCGGCCAACCGCGAACCGCTGCAGAACCTGGCACGCCAGGTCGCGGCGCGTCTGTGAGCGGAGATCCGGACCGTGCGAGCGCCCCACGCCACCAAGGAGCTTGAACCATGCATCGGAACCTGACCGGGCGGCTCAGCGCCGCGGCCGGAGCCCTGCTCGTCCTCGTGATGCTGGCCGGCTGCACCTCGGCGACCGGCGGCACAGGGCAGGCCCGAAAGACCCCGGCCGCCGAGGGAAGCAGAGCGGAGGGCGTGGACGCCACAGCAGCCGCCCTCACCTACGGAGCCGGACCGGTCGAGGACCGGTCGGTGACCTATCAATCCGACGTGGTCCGCGTCGCGGGCGGACCGGGTGCCATCCGGTCCGCCGGCGCGGACGGGTTGACCTGGACGATCGACGGGCAGGCGGCCGGTGCGGCCGACATCGAGGTCGGCAAGGTCATGTACGCCAGCAGCAGGGCAGTCGGCCGGGTCGTCCGGGTACAACCGGAGGGTGGCGATCTCGCCGTGACGCTGGCGCCGGTGGCGCTCACCGAGGTCTTCCGCGACGCGCACTTCCGCAGCGACCGGAAGATCGACCAGAGCGCCACGCTGTACCAGGAGGTACCCGATCTGCCTGGGGCCGTGTCGGTCCCGGCGGGCGGCACCGGCACCGCCTCCCCGTCGGCGAACCCGGCGGCGTTCACAGCACGGCCCGCCGCACTGTCACAACGGGCGGGTGCGGTCATCGCGCTGGGGCAGCCCCGGTTCGTCTCGGCCGACGGGGACCGGCTGCCACCGGCCCGGGAGAACAGCGTCACCTGGAGCTACGGGGGATGGGAGGTGCAGCCGGAGTCCTCGCCCGGAAAACTGGGACTGAAGATCGGCCACGAGGCCGACGGTCTCAAGGTCTTCGTCGACTTCGCGTTGCGCACCGGCGACCTCCGCGTCCGGTCCGACGTCTCCATAGCGAACGGCAGGCTGGGATCCGGATCCACCTTCGTGGTCGAGGGGGTCGACGGCTTCTCCATCGACATCGCCGCCGGCGCCGCCGACGGCGCGAACAGCAACAAGAAGATCCGGGTCGAGGTCCCCGTCGAACTGACCGTGCCCGTGCTGCCGGGCGAGCCGCTGATGTACAGCAACACCTGGAAGTTCATCATCGGCACCGCGCTGAGCGGCAAGAACACCACGGTGACCGCAGGCGGGATGTGGCGGCTCGACGGCCCGCTCGGCATGGTGGACGGCAAGCTGGTGACGCCCCGTCTGACCGTGGCGAAGTCCATCATGGATTCGATCGCCGGGGTGTCCGTCGGCGTCAGCGGCGTCGCCGCCGCGGTCGAGGCCAAGTTCCAGCTCGGCCTTGGGATTCCGGCCGCCTTCGCCGGTCCCTATGCCAAGTTCGTCATGGACACGGGCGTGACCAACGGCTCGGTGCTCGGCGCCCCGCTGGCCCAGTGCACATCGGCGAACCTGGAGGCCAAAGCCGGCGGCGGGGTGGGCCTCACGATGTCGTCGGAGGTGCTCAAGGCGCTCCGGAAACTTCTTCCGCCCGGCGCGAAGGTCGAAATCGAGAGCGAGAGCCTGAAGCCGTTCTTCAGTGCTTCCCAGACCCGTCCGAAGGTCCCGCTGTGCGTCGGCTCAGGCTGACTCCGGTGACAGGACCGGCTCAATCCGCCGGACAGGCCGCGGCGCCGGATCACTCGGCCTGCACTTCACGCGCCCGGGGGGACACATCATGACCACGGACAGGACGGAGCCGCGCGGGGTCCGCAGCGGTGCCGGCCGCAGAGTACGGCGCCGGGGCCTGGCGGGCGTCGCCGTACTGGCCGCCCTGGCGGGGGCCCTGCTGGTGCTCCGGATGGCGCTCATCCCCTGGGCCTACCCGCTGCCCGGACAGCCCCGGCTCACCGGCAGCCGACGCATCGCGACGAGCCGACGCGGCCGCGCCCTGACCGCGGGCCGCGGGGACCGTCACCGCCCCGACCCCCTCCGCAGAAACGGTTCGCCGTACCGCGTCGGAGTCATTCCGCTGCGGTACGGCGAACCGTTCCAGGGGCGAGCCGTCAGCCGGAGTTGCGCCGTCTGCGCGCCCCCGGTCGCCGCTCGCTGGGCCGCGTCACCGGGTCCCCGGCCTCCAGCGCGGCGGCGCGCCGCCGCGCGCCGAAGTCCGCCAGCGCCTCCGCCAGCCGGTGCACGGACGGCTCCGGAGCCATCACGTCCACCCGCAGGCCGTGCTCCTCGGCGGTCTTCGCCGTGGCGGGACCGATACACGCGATCACGGTCACGTTGTGCGGCTTGCCCGCGATGCCCACCAGGTTCCGCACGGTCGAGGACGACGTGAACAGCACGGCGTCAAAGCCACCGCCCTTGATCGCCTCCCGGGTCTCGGCCGGCGGCGGCGAGGCCCGCACGGTCCGGTAGGCGGTGACGTCGTCGACCTCCCAGCCCAGTTCGATCAGCCCGGCCACCAGGGTCTCGGTGGCGATGTCGGCCCGCGGCAGGAAGACCCGGTCGATCGGGTCGAAGACCGGGTCGTAGGGCGGCCAGTCCTCCAGGAGCCCCGCGGCCGACTGCTCACCGCTCGGCACCAGGTCCGGCTTCACACCGAAGGCGATCAGCGCCTTCGCCGTCTGCTCCCCCACCGCGGCGACCTTGATCCCCGCGAAGGCCCGCGCGTCGAGCCCGTACTCCTCGAACTTCTCCCGCACCGCCTTCACGGCGTTGACGGAGGTGAAGGCGATCCACTCGTACCGCCCGGTCACCAGGCCCTTCACGGCCCGCTCCATCTGCTGCGGCGTCCGCGGCGGCTCGACGGCGATCGTCGGCACCTCGTGCGGCACCGCCCCGTAGGACCGCAGCTGGTCGGAGAGCGACGCCGCCTGCTCCTTCGTACGCGGCACGAGGACCCGCCAGCCGAACAGCGGCTTGGACTCGAACCACGACAACTGGTCGCGCTGGGCCGCGGCGGAACGCTCACCGACCACGGCTATCACCGGCCGCCCGCCGTCCGGCGACGGCAGCACCTTCGCCTGCTTCAGGGTCTGCGCGATGGTCCCCAGGGTGGCGGTCCAGGTGCGCTGCCGGGTCGTCGTGCCGGCGACGGTCACCGTCATCGGGGTGTCCGGCTTGCGGCCCGCGGCCACCAGCTCACCGGCCGCGGCGGCCACCGAGTCCAGCGAGGTCGACACGACGACCGTGCCGTCCGACGCGCCCACCTCGGTCCAGCACCGCTCGGAGGCGGTACGGGCGTCCACGAACCGGACGTCGGCGCCCTGCGCGTCCCGCAGCGGAACACCCGCGTACGCGGGCACGCCGACCGCGGCCGCGATGCCGGGGACCACCTCGAAGGGCACCCCGGCGGCGGCGCACGCCAGCATCTCCTCGGCGGCGTACGTGTCGAGCCCGGGGTCCCCGGACACCGCACGCACGACCCGCCTGCCGCCCCGCGCGGCCTCCATGACAAGATGTGCGGCATCCCGCGTCGGCGGGACCGCAGCGGTTGTTGACGCGGCGTCAACAACCGCTCGTTGAGACGTGCCCGGGCCCGGCTGCGTATCAGTGGAAGGATCCGCGTCGACGCGCAGGACGGAGACGCCCTGTCTGGCGTGGGCACGGACCACGTCCAGCACGTCGTGCTCGACGACGAGGACGTCCGCGTTCGCCAGCGCCTCCACGGCGCGCAGCGTCAGCAGTCCCGGATCCCCGGGTCCGGCACCCAGGAAGGTGACGTGACCGAGTTCAAGGCCGGCGGGAAGGGTGGTGGGGCTCAATGTGCTCGCTCCCCCATCAGACCGGCCGCGCCCTGGGCGAGCATCTCGGTGGCGAGTTCGCGACCGAGCGTCACTGCCTGGTCGTCCGTCTCGGGCACGGGACCGGTGGTGGACAACTGCACCATGCGGGCACCGTCGGTCGTGCCGACAACCCCCCGCAGGCGCATTTCCTTGACAATCTGCCCGTCGGCCAAAAGGTCGGCCAGCGCGCCCACGGGGGCGCTGCAGCCGGCCTCCAGGGCGGCGAGCAGTGAGCGCTCGGCGGTGACGGCGACCCGCGTGAACGGGTCGTCGAGCTCGCCGAGCAGGGCGATCAGATCCGCGTTGTCCGCGGCACACTCGATCGCCAGGGCCCCCTGGCCGGGGGCGGGCAAAACCGTGTCGACCGACAGGAAGTCGGTCGCCTCGTCGATACGGCCGAGGCGGCTCAGGCCGGCGGCGGCCAGCACCACGGCGTCCAGCTCGCCGCCGCGGACGTATCCGATGCGGGTGTCGACGTTGCCGCGTATCGGTATCGTCTCGATGTCCAGCCCGTGGCCGCGCGCGTACGCGTTCAGCTGGGCCATGCGGCGCGGCGAGCCGGTGCCGATGCGCGCCCCGCGGGGCAGGTCGGTGAGCTTGAGCGCGTCCCGGGCGACGATCACATCGCGCGGGTCCTCGCGTCCGGGCACGGCGGCCAGCGCCAGCGCGTCGGGTTGCGTGGTCGGCAGGTCCTTGAGCGAGTGCACGGCGAGGTCCACCTCGCCCCGGTGCACCGCCTCGCGCAACGCGGCCACGAACACGCCCGTGCCGCCGATCTGCGCCAGGTGCTCCCGGGAGGTGTCGCCGTACGTGGTGATCTCGACCAGTTCCACGGGCCGTCCGGTCATCCGGCTCACGGCGTCCGCCACCTGCCCGGACTGGGCCAGGGCGAGCTTGCTCCGCCTGGTCCCGAGCCGCAGCGCCGCTGTCTTGCTCATGCTGGCCCTCGGTTCTTCTTGTCTGTGCTTTCCCCGGCCCGGGAGACGGAGGCCACCGTCTCGGGGTCGAGGTCGAACAGGGTCCGCAGCGCGTCCGCGTACCCGGCGCCGCCGGGCTCGGCCGCGAGCTGCTTGACCCGTACGGTCGGCGCGTGCAGCAGCTTGTCGACCACTCGGTGCACGGCCTGTCTGATCTCACCGCGCTGGCGTTCGTCCAGGTCCGGCAGTCGTCCGTGGAGCCGGGCGATCTCACCCGCGACGACGTCGGCGGCCATGGTGCGCAGGGCGACCACGGTCGGCGTGATGTGCGCCGCGCGCTGCGCGGCCCCGAAGGCGGCGACCTCGTCGGAGACGATACGCCTGACCTGGTCGACGTCGGCCGCCATCGGGGCGTCCGCGGACGCCTCGGCCAGCGACTCGATGTCCACCAGCCGCACCCCGGCCAGCCGGTGCACGGCCGCGTCGATGTCGCGGGGCATGGCGAGGTCGAGGAGGTAGAGGGCGGGCGCCGGACGCGGCACCGCGGCGACCGGTTCGGGCCTGCGGCGCTCGGGTACGCGGCCGGCCACCGCGACGGTGGCGGCCAGCGCGGCGATGGCGTCGGCGTCCTCGGCCGGGTCGCTCTCGCCGCCCGGCCCGCGCTGTGCGCGGCCGGTGGCGTCGCCCTTGTCGACCCAGACCGCGTGCTGCTCCAGCTCGGCGGCGGCCATGCCGGCCACGGCGGCCTCGCCCAGCACGGAGAAGGCGGCGGTGCCCTGCACGGCCGACAGGTCCAGCGGGCAGTTCTCCGCACGCTCGTCACCGGCCGACCCGGCCGACCCGGCCGACCCGGACGCGGACGCCGTGTCGCGCACGACGGGGCCTCGGCCTTGGGCGCCGTCGTGGGGCCCGGCCTGGGTGGCCCCGGCGGTTTCGGATGCCGTACGGCCGTCGGCGCCCGCGGCGGTCGTGCCGGTACGGCCCTCGACGCCCGCGGCGATGGTCTCCGCCGTCAGGACGAGCCCGGTCGCGCCGGTGCAGGAGACGGCGACGTCGGCACGTGCCAGCTCGGCCGGCACCGCGTCCATCGGTACCGCGCGGGCCACCACGTCCGTGTCGCCGGCCGCCGCGAGGATCTGCGCAAGGCGCTCGGCGCGCTCCACGGTCCGGTTGGCGACGACGACCTCGGCGACACCGGCACGCGCGAGCGTGGCCGCGGCCAGCGAGGACATCGAACCGGCCCCGATGACCAGCGCCTTCTTGCCGCGCGCCCAGGACTGCACCGCCGTGCCCGCGGCCAGCTGCTCAAGGCCGAAGCTGACCAGGGACTGCCCGGCGCGGTCGATGCCGGTCTCGGAGTGCGCGCGCTTGCCGACCCTGAGCGCCTGCTGGAACAGGTCGTTCAGCAGGCGGCCTGCGGTGTGCAGCTCCTGCGCCCTGGCCAGGGAGTCCTTGATCTGGCCGAGGATCTGGCCCTCGCCGACGACCATCGAGTCCAGTCCGCAGGCCACCGAGAAGAGGTGGTGCACGGCCCGGTCCTCGTAGTGCACATAGAGGTGGGGGGTCAGCTCGTCCAGGCCCACCCCGCTGTGCCGGGCGAGCAGCGTGGACAGCTCGGCGACGCCGGCGTGGAACTTGTCCACGTCCGCGTACAGCTCGATGCGGTTGCAGGTGGCGAGCACCGCGGCCTCGGCGGCCGGTTCGGCGGCGACCGTGTCCTGCAACAGCTTGACCTGGGCGTCCCCGGTGAGCGCGGCCCGTTCCAGGACGCTGACCGGTGAGCTGCGGTGGCTCAGCCCGACGACGAGGAGACTCATGCCGGCATCACGGCGGGTACGTCCCCGTCGGGCCCCTGGTCGGTGGACTCCTCGCGGGTGGCGGCGACCGGTCCCGCGCCGTTGGGCGTGGCCTCCTCGCCTGCCTTGCGCTGCTCGTGGAAGGCGAGGATCTGCAGCTCGATGGAGAGGTCGACCTTGCGCACGTCGACGCCGTCCGGGACGGACAGCACGGTCGGCGCGAAGTTCAGGATGGAGGTGACACCGGCGGCGACCAGACGGTCGCAGACCTGCTGGGCGGCGCCCGCCGGGGTGGCGATCACGCCGATCGACACGCCGTTGCCCTCGATGATCTGCTCAAGTTCGTCGGTGTGCTGCACGGGGATGCCCGCGACGGGCTTGCCGGCCATCGCCGGGTCCGCGTCGATGAGCGCGGCGACCCGGAAGCCACGCGAGGCGAAGCCGCCGTAGTTGGCCAGCGCGGCGCCCAGATTACCGATGCCGACGATCACAACCGGCCAGTCCTGGGTCAGGCCCAGTTCGCGGGAGATCTGGTAGACGAGATACTCGACGTCGTAGCCCACGCCCCGGGTCCCGTAGGAGCCGAGGTAGGAGAAGTCCTTGCGCAGCTTCGCGGAGTTGACCCCCGCGGCGGCGGCCAGCTCCTCCGAGGAGACCGTGGGTACCGAACGCTCGGACAGCGCCGTCAGGGCGCGGAGGTACAGCGGAAGCCTGGCGACGGTGGCCTCGGGAATCCCTCGGCTACGGGTCGCCGGTCGGTGAGTTCGGCCAGTTGCCACGGTGCTCCTGCGGGTAGAGCGGGGCTGCGGGCGGTCATACGTCCCCGGACCGCCCCGTCCACAGCAGGCTATGTCTTTGTGAACGCGTGCACAAAGATGGTGTCCGATTTGTCCGGCCAACGTGACCGGGGTCACGCGCTCCGGGCGCGTCCGTATGGAACCGGCGCACCTGCGGCGATGCTGTTCTCCCGATGGGGGCAAAACCGAACACTCTCCTCAGTGAAATCCCGCCCCCGAGACCAAACGTGCTCGATCCTAGGCGACTTTTCCGGCTGCTTCCCGTCCGCCGAGGGCCGCTTTCCCGGCTGCTTCCCGGACGTCTCCCGGCCGCTTCCGGGCCGCCTTCCGACCGCCTCCCGGACCGTCGGACTACCCGGTCAGTTCTTTCCGCAGCCGGTCCTCGTTCACCCGCCAGAAGGTGTGCTGTGCGCCGTCGACGAGCACCACCGGGATCTGCTCCCAGTACTGCTCGTGCAGGCGCGCGTCCTCGGTGATGTCCTGCTGCTCCCAGGGCACTCCGAGTTCGCCGCACACCCGCTCGACCACGGCTTGCGCGTCATCGCACAGATGACATCCCGGCTTGCGGATCAGGGTGACGCGCCGGTCCTCGGGGGCCGGCTTCCTGCGGAAGAGGGGACTCATACCGGCCATTCTCGCGCGCTCGCGGTCACTTCGGGACCAGCAGTCGCCTCGGTTCTTTAACGGCTCGGTCGGGGAGAGTTCACACCGACCAAACCTCTCGACTCCGGAAGCACCGAACAAACTGGCTATGCTCACGCCATGGCCGCTCTCGGATGGCTCACTCCCCGTAGGCGCTCCGCCACGGCGCGGAGCGTGTTGGCAGGCGAGGCCTCGGCGGAGGCAGCGCGCAAGTCCTCGCAGGACACCCAGGACGTCCATGACGTCCAGGACGCCCAGGACACCGCGGACGCCGCCGCCCGGGAACCCGAGTTCCCGGTGCTCGGCGACGACAAGGCCGCGGCCTTCTTCGACCTGGACAACACCGTGATGCAGGGCGCCGCGCTGTTCCACTTCGGCCGGGGCCTCTACAAGCGGAAGTTCTTCGAGACCCGCGACCTCGCGAAGTTCGCCTGGCAGCAGGCGTGGTTCCGGCTGGCCGGCGTCGAGGATCCCGAGCACATGCAGGACGCCCGCGACTCCGCGCTGTCCATCGTCAAGGGCCACCGTGTCGCCGAGCTCCGGTCGATCGGCGAGGAGATCTACGACGAGTACATGGCCGAACGCATCTGGCCGGGTACCCGGGCGCTGGCCCAGGCCCATCTGGACGCGGGCCAGAAGGTGTGGCTGGTCACGGCGGCCCCGGTGGAGATCGCCACGGTCATCGCCCGCCGGCTCGGCCTGACCGGCGCGCTCGGCACGGTCGCCGAGTCCGTCGACGGGATCTACACCGGCAAGCTGGTCGGCGAGCCGCTGCACGGCCCGGCCAAGGCGGAGGCGGTCCGCGCGCTGGCGGCGGCGGAGGGCCTGGACCTCGCCCGGTGCGCCGCCTACAGCGACTCGCACAACGACATCCCGATGCTGTCGCTGGTCGGCCACCCCTACGCGATCAACCCGGACACCAAGCTGCGCAAGCACGCCCGCGAGAAGGACTGGCGGCTGCGCGACTACCGCACGGGCCGCAAGGCGGCGAAGGTCGGCATCCCCGCGGCGGCGGGCGTGGGCGCGGTGGCGGGCGGCACGGCCGCCGCGATCGCACTCCACCGGCGCCGCCGGTGACGCCCGGACACCGACACACCACCGACGCGCCACCGGTCCGGGCCGGCACACCACCGACGCACTACCGGTCGGCGCCGGCGCACCACAGGCGGGGCGCCGGGCCCCGGCGCCCGCATGATGTCGCACGCGCACCAACACGCCCCCCACTCCGCCGAAACGCGCACTTTTCTGATCAACAAGCGGTCACTCTGCGACACTTGATAGTGCGTCAATCGGTTACGGAAGCGACGTAATCGATGATTTGAGCAACTGGGCGTAGCAGCACCTGTACGAAGCGTTATTCTCCTCAGACGCAAACCGGTACCCCTTCCGTCGCCACGACGGGTGAACGGTCCCGCACTGCACGTGATGGAAGCTCTGCCTCTGGGAGTCCCGTGTACCCACACGTCGGGGTTGACGCCTCGGGCCTGGCTACGCTGCGCGCAACGGTCGCTACGGCCCAAGAACTGCTGCGCGGCCTCGTCCCGGCCGCGCACGCCGTCCCTGCCTTCGCCACCGCCGCCCCCGTAGGCCCGTGCTACGCACTCGCCGACGGCATCGAGCAGGCGCCCGCGCGCAGCGCGGTCGTCGAGGGGCGGCGCTCGGGCGACGGACGGGTGGCCGGCAGACGAGGGCGCGCGTCCGGCGCCGCCACCGCCCGCCGGCCGGCCGCGGACAGCGACAGCGCCCGGATGATGGACCTCGTCGAGCGCGCGCAGGCCGGCGAGGCCGAGGCGTTCGGCCGCCTCTACGACCAGTACAGCGACACCGTGTACCGCTACATCTACTACCGGGTGGGCGGCAAGGCGACCGCCGAAGACCTCACCAGCGAGACCTTTCTGCGGGCCCTGCGCCGCATCGGCACCTTCACCTGGCAGGGCCGCGACTTCGGCGCCTGGCTGGTCACGATCGCCCGCAACCTGGTCGCCGACCACTTCAAGTCCAGCCGCTTCCGGCTGGAGGTCACCACCGGCGAGATGCTCGACGCCAACGAGGTGGAACGATCCCCCGAGGACTCCGTCCTGGAGTCCCTGTCCAACGCGGCCCTGCTCGACGCCGTACGACGACTCAACCCCCAGCAGCAGGAGTGCGTGACGCTTCGTTTCCTTCAGGGCCTCTCGGTCGCGGAGACCGCCCGTGTGATGGGCAAGAACGAGGGCGCCATCAAGACGCTCCAGTACCGGGCCGTGCGCACCCTCGCCCGGCTCCTGCCGGACGACGCACGCTGACGTCCGGCCGGATGTCGCCACCCTGTGCAATGTCCAACTCACGTTCAGCGAAAGCCCATTGCCTTTCCCAGTCGATCATCCGTCGTCCGTAACCCAAGTGCCGAGCCAGTCGTTGTGCGGGATACAGGCTCCCTGTGGTCACGTCATGGCCGACCCTGATCACCTGATCGTGTGGAAGTGGTCATGGGCGTGCAACCCTCAGGACCCCCTGGGGAGTCGACCGTCATGACGAGAGGAGGTGCCGCCAGTGATCGCGAACGTATCGGCGCACCGGCGGGCGAACGCCTTCGCCCAGGCCCTGGAGGAGCAGTCCGCCCGGGACACGGCGGCCGAGCAGTCCGAGGCGCCGGCCCCGGCCGGCGAACGGACGGAGCAGGGCGAGTTGTTGGCCCTCGCCACGGGACTCGGCGCACTGCCCAAACCGCACCTCGACCCGGAGGTCAAGGTCGTCCAACGGGCCCAGCTCGTGGCCGCGATGCAGGCCATGGTGCAGGAGGGCGGCGCGGCCGATCCCACGGTGCCGGCACAGCGATCGCATCGCGCCGCAGGTGCGCACCGGGCCGGCCCCCTGGGCAAGCTGCGACCGCGTACCCGGCTGACCAAGGGGCTGGCCGCGGGCGGACTCAGCGTCGGAGTGGCCGCCGGAGCCTTCGGGGGCGTCGCCGCCGCGAGTTCCGACGCCCTGCCCGGCGATTCGCTGTACGGCCTCAAGCGGGGCATCGAGGAGTTCAAGCTCAACTACCTGACCGACGGGGACGACGAACGCGGCCAGACCTACCTCGACCAGGCGTCGACCCGGCTGAGCGAGGCCCGGCGGCTGCTGGAGCGCGGCCGCGGCGGCCGGCTCGACCATGAGTCGATCGGCGAGATCCGCCGCACCCTGTCGGGCATGCGGCAAGACGTCACCGAGGGCCACCGCCTGCTGCACGAGGCGTACCAGCGCGACCCCGACTCGCTCGGTCCCATCCAGGCCCTGTCCACCTTTTCGCGCTCCCACCGGGAGGTGTGGGGCGATGTGCGCGACAGGCTCCCGGTCCAGCTCGGGGATGTCAGCGACCAGGTCTCGTCGGTCTTCGACGCCATAGACGAAGAGGTCGCTCCGCTCCAGTCCCTGCTCCCGCAGAACCCCGCCAAGACCGGCGGGGAGCCGCAGCAGGGCCCCGGCTCCCCGTCCGACAGCCCCTCCGGCACCCACCACTCGACCACACCCAGCGCCGGTCACGGCTCCGCCGCCGGCGGTGACTCCAGCAGCAGCCCGAGCGACGCGGCCACCGGCAGCACCCAGGAGGGCCTGCTCGGGGGCAGCACGGGCGGGCTGCTCGACCCGCCGAAGAGCAGCGGCAGCGCCTCCCCGTCCACCAGCAGAACCCCCAGCAGCGAGCCGGATGTCACCCTCCCGCCCCTGCTCCCGGGCCTGCTGCCCGGCCTGGGCATCGACAGCGAGGACGCGAACTAAGCGCTCCGCTGGAGATGCCGCGCTGTGCCGTCGGTCGTCTGCGGCGCCGTCGTGGCTGGTCGCGCAGTTCCCCGCGCCCCTTTCGACTTTCGGGGCGCTGTCGAACCGCAGCGGACTTCACTGGACCTGCTGAGGCGGCAGCGCCCCATGGTGGGCCCCTCCCGTGAGGGGCCCACCATCATGCGACACGGGTCAGGGACGGCAGGACCTCAGAAGAACACCGACCGGCGCTGCACGAGCAGCTTGTACAGGGTGTGCTGGATCTGCTCGCGGACCTGGTCGGTCAGGTTGAACATCAGCATCGGGTCGTCCGCGGCCTCCGGCGGATAGCCGTCCGTCGGGATCGGCTCGCCGAACTGGATCGTCCACTTCGTCGGCAACGGGACCGCACCCAACGGCCCCAGCCACGGGAAGGTCGGCGTCAGCGGGAAGTACGGGAAGCCCAGCAGCCGCGCCACGGTCCTGGCATTGCCGATCATCGGGTAGATCTCCTCCGCCCCGACGATCGAGCAGGGGACGATCGGAGTGCCCTTGCGCAGCGCCGTGGAGACGAAGCCGCCCCGCCCGAACCGCTGGAGCTTGTAGCGCTCGCTGAAGGGCTTGCCGATGCCCTTGAAGCCCTCCGGCATCACCCCGACCAGTTCCCCCGCCTCCAGCAGCCGCTCGGCGTCCTCCGTGCAGGCCAGGGTGTGGCCCAGCTTGCGGGCGAGTTCATTGATCACCGGCAGCACGAAGACCAGGTCGGCCGCGAGCAGCCGCAGATGCCGGCCCGCCGGATGGTGGTCGTGCACGGCGACCTGCATCATCAGCCCGTCCAGCGGCAGCGTCCCGGAGTGGTTGGCGACGATCAGGGCGCCGCCCTCGGCCGGGACGTTCTCGATGCCCTTCACATCGACCCGGAAGTATCTCTCGTACACCGGGCGCAGCACGGACATCAGGACCTGGTCGGTCAGCTCCTCGTCGTAGCCGAAGTCGTCGACCTCGTAGTCCCCGGTCAGCCGCCGGCGCAGAAAGGCCAGGCCGCTCGCCACCCGCTGCTCCAGGCCGCGGTCCCGCGGCTGCGGCGGCTGTTCCTCCGCGGTCACGGGAACGTCGTCCTGCGCCGGGGCCCGTCCCGGCAGGGGCTGCACCTCGCGCACCACCGCGCTCTCGCCCGAGCGCCGGCCGGCCGCGCTCCGGCGCCGTGTGGACCGGGCCACGGCGGATCCGCGGGACCGGTCGTCGTCGAACGGAATGACCTTGGCGTCCGCCATCGTTGCTGCGCTCCTCAATCGGCGCTCTGCGTCTGGGGGTGGCCGCCGCCCCGCAGGGACAGTGCGGCGATCCGGTCGACGGCCCCGGCCAGGGCCTCGGGCGGCAGCAGCCCGGGACCGCGGCTGCGCGCGAAGTCCGCGAAGGTCTCCGCCGTCGTGTACTTCGGCCGGAAGCCGAGGGTCTCGCGCATCTGGTCCGTCGACACGACCCGGCCGTGGGTGAGCAACCGGATCTGCTCGGGTGAAAAGTCCGTCATGCCCAGGGTACGCACCAAGGAACCGGTCCAGGTGACCGCGGGCAGCAGCAGCGGCACCGTGGGCCGCCCGAGGCGCCTGGAGCACTGCGAGAGCAGCAGGACACCGTCGCCTGCGATGTTGAAGGTGCCGCTGTTGAGCGTGCCCCGGGCCGGTTCGTGCGCGGCGATCCGCAGTACGTCGATCACGTCGTCCTCGTGCACGAACTGCAGCCGCGGGTCGTAGCCGAACACGGTCGGCAGGACGGGCAGCGAGAAGTAGGCGGCCAGAGGCGTGTCGGCGGTGGGCCCCAGGATGTTGGCGAACCTCAGGACGCACACGGCCACGTCGGGCCGCCGCCGCGCGAAGCCGCGCACATACCCCTCGACCTCCACCGTGTCCTTGGCGAAGCCCCCGCTGGGCAGCGACTTGGGCGGGGTGGTCTCGGTGAACACGGCCGGGTCGCGGGACGCCGACCCGTACACATTGGTGCTGGACTTGACGACCAGGCGCCGCACGGCAGGCGACTTCTGACAGGCGCCGAGCAGCTGCATGGTGCCGATGACGTTGGTCTCCTTGACCGTGGCCCGGCTGCCGCTGCCCAGCGCCATGCCCGTCACGTCCAGGTGTACGACCGTGTCGGCGCCGGTCTCGGCGAGGACGCGGGCGATGGTGGGCTGCCGGATGTCGGCCTGGATGAAGTCGGCCCCGCCGAGGTGGTGCTCGGGCGGCACCGCGTCCACGGCGACGACCCGGTCCACCTGGGGGTCACGCTGGATCCGCCGGACGAAACGGCCGCCCAGCTGCCGGGCCACGCCGGTCACGAGCACGACCTTCCCCAACATCAGCGCCTTTCTTCCGTATGTCCCCGTGTTCGAGTCAACTTAGCGGGTCGACGTTGCGCTGTGATGACCACCCGATGCCGGGGGCGGCGGAAATTCCCCAGTCGGAATATGCCTGTGGCCCCCCACCGCTCCCGGTGGGGGGCCACAGACGCAGCTCTCGCGGCTCGCGTCGAACCTTACTTCTTGTTACGACGCTGAACGCGCGTGCGCTTGAGCAGCTTGCGGTGCTTCTTCTTCGCCATCCGCTTGCGTCGCTTCTTGATAACAGAGCCCACGACTACCCTCGCTCACTTCTCATCACTCGGTGCTGGGCGCCATGGGCCCATACGACCTACGAGGGGCTAGCCTACCCGCCCGAGGGCTGAGGTCGTAATCGAGGTGCTCCGGGCGGTCACCCGGAGCCGCCGTCAAGCCGTTTCGACCCCCACATAGCTCTCGCGGAGGTACTCGTGGACCGCTTGCTCCGGGACACGGAACGACCGTCCGACCCGGATCGCGGGCAGATGACCGCTGTGCACCAACCGGTACACGGTCATCTTCGACACGCGCATCACCGCGGCGACCTCCGCCACGGTAAGGAATACGACCTCGTTCAGAGGCCTCTCGCCAGCAGCCATGACACACCTGAACCTTCCGCACTCGACGGCCACCGGCTTCCCCTTCCGGTGACTCTTCGTCGCTGCGTGCTCACTCCCCAGACTAGATGCGGGTGATGCGAGTGGGGAAGAGGTGCACCCATCGGCGGCCTACTGTGACAGACACGCTCGATTGAGTACGTAGCGGGTAAGCGGGCTGTAGTAAGCAGACCGCACCGCGTCATCAAGTGGAACGACCACGGACACCCGCCCCTCGGCCTCACCCACGAACGGCGCCGGGTCGTCGGTGTCCGCGAGACCCATCGCCTCGAACCCCAGTTGACCTGCTCCGCAGACCCAGCCGTGGTCTCCGATCACCAGCTCGGGCAGCGGCCCGCCGGCCTCCGCCGCGGCGGCCAGCACGGTACGAACCGGCAGCGGGGAGTGGGTGTGCGCGCCGGGCTCACCACCGGGGCGTTCGGCACCGGCCGGCCGGACCAGCGCGACTCCCCGTACGTAATCAAGGTTGTGGGTACGTAGTCCGAACCGGGTCGTTATGTCGACACGGCGACCCTGCGCGGGGGTGAGGACGTCACATCCCGCCGCCGACAGGGCGTCCGCCAAGGCTGCGTAGAACCCGAGCAGACAGTGCGGGTGCCCGGTGCCGAACAGCACCGGGGCACCGCGCCGGGCCGCGACCGCGATGCGCTCCGCGAAGGCGTCCAGCGCGGCCAGGGTCAGCTCCGGGTCAATCACATCATGGCCGGACGTGTGCCGGGGATCAGCCGAGACCCCGCATCTCCTCGCCATCAGCTCGATCAACTCGGGCTGTCCCCAAGTCAGTTCGGGATCGATCCCGATCAGCACACGGGGATCGCGGGCCGCGAAGAGCCGATAGCTCCGCAGGCTCTCCTCCCGCGAGGTGGCCACCGGCCCGGCGATACGAGCGGCCAACAGATGCGCGCGAAGCGCTCCCACACTCAACACCCCTCGATCCTGACGCCCCCAGCCCCCCACCACCCCCCAAACCCCCAACAACCCCACACATGGCCCAACCCCACCAGCACCCCAAAGGGGCGCGGGGCTGTATTGCTTTGCGACTCCGCCGCGCAGGCGCGCCCCAAAGGGGCGCGGGGCTGTATCAATATGCGGCTCCGCCGCGCAGGCGCAACAAGCCACAACACTCCCGCACCCGAACGACGGCGGGTGTCGCCCCGACAGGGGCGCGGGGAACTGCGCGACCAGCCACAACGAAGCCGCAGCCGAACGACAACCCGTCACGGCCCCCAGCGGAGCGCTTACGCCTACGCCAAAAGACCCCGCAGCGGGAACACCGCCCGCCGGGTCGCCCGTACCGCCTGGTCCAGCCGGTCGGCCGGATCGTACCCGGACTCCCAGTCGGCCCACGACACAGGCCAACGCCCGTCGGTCATCCGCATCGGCCCCAACTGCCGCGTACGGGCGTAGACATCCTGCCGCCACCCCTCGGGGATCACGGTCTCCGGCGCCACGGGACGCCCCGCCGCGATCCCCACCAGATGCGTCCACGAGCGCGGCACGACGTCCACCACCTCGTACCCGCCCCCACCGAGCGCCACCCACCGCCCGCCCGCGTACTCGTGCGCCAGGTCATGGCACGCCACCTGCACCGCCCGCTGCGCGTCCAGCGAGACCGCCAGATGGGCCAGCGGGTCCTCGAAGTGCGTGTCGGCCCCGTGCTGCGTCACCAGCACATCGGGCCGGAAGTCGGCCACCAGTTCCGGCACCACGGCGTGGAACGCCCGCAGCCACCCCTCGTCCCCGGTACCGGCCGGCAGCGCCAGGTTCACCGCGGACCCCGCCGCCGACTCAGCCCCGGTCTCCTCCGGCCACCCGGTCTGCGGGAACAGCGTCCGCGGGTGTTCGTGCAGCGAGATCGTCAGCACCCGCGGATCCTCCCAGAACGCCGCCTGCACCCCGTCCCCGTGGTGCACGTCCACGTCCACGTACGCGATCCGCTCGGCCCCCAGCTCCAGCAGCCGCGCGATCGCCAGCGCGGCGTCGTTGTAGATGCAGAACCCCGACGCGGCCCCGGGCATCGCATGGTGCAGCCCGCCCGCGAAGTTCACCGCGTGCACCGCGTCCCCGTGCCACACCGCCTCCGCTGCCGCCACCGACTGCCCGGCGATCAGCGCGGACACCTCGTGCATCCCGGCGAACGCGGGATCGTCCACCGTGCCCAGTCCGTAGGAACCGTCCGCCGACCCGGGGTCCGCCGAGGCCGCCTTCACCGCCTCGATGTAGTCCTCCCGGTGGACCAGCCGCAGCGTGGACTCCCCCGCCGCCTTCGCCGCGACGACCTGCGCCACGCGGTCGAGCCCGAAGGCGCCCACCAGTCTGCGGGTCAGCTCCAGCCGGACCGGGTCCATCGGATGGTCCGGGCCGAAGTCATAGCCCGTTACTGCCTCGTCCCACATCAGCTGTGCGCGGCCGCTCATGCCGGCCACCGTATCGGTCCGGCCGAGCCTCGAACGACCCGGCGTACACCGACGTCACCAGCACCAACACCATCGGCACAAGCATCGCCCAGCGGTAGCCCCAGGCGTCGCCGAGCACCCCCACCAACGGCGAACCGATCAGAAAACCCACGTAGTTGAAGATGTTCAGCCGGGCGATCGCCGCGTCCGAGGCCCCCGGGAACAGCCGCCCCGCCGCCGCGAACGTCTGCGGCACCAGCACGCACAGACCCAGCCCCAGCAGGGTGAAGCCGAGCATCCCGACCCATGCGCCCGGCGCGGCCGACACCACCGCGAACCCGGCAGCCGCCACCAGCGACCCCAGCCGTACGACCGCCGCCGCCCCGAACCGCCGCACCCCGAGGTCCCCCATGGACCGGCCCACCAGTGTCGTCACCATGTACACGTTGTACGGAACCGTCGCCAGCTGCTCCGAACTCCCCAGCACGTCCTTCAGGTACTTCGCGCTCCAGTTGGACACGGTCGAGTCCCCGATGTACGCGAAGGTCATCACCAGACACAGCGGAAGCAGCACACGGAAGACGACGCCCCCGCCCCCCGCTCCGTCCTGCCCCTCCTCCGGGCCGGCGCCACCGGTCCCGTCCGCCGCGGGCGCCGGATCGCCGTCCAGGTACCACCGGCTGCCCACCAGGACCGCCGGCAGCAGCACGGCCACCACCGGCAGGTACGACACCCACAGCGCCAACTGCCAGTGCGCACCCGCCCAGGCCAGCGAGGCGCCCACGATCCCGCCCAGGCTGAACACGGCATGGAAGCTCAGCATGATGCTGCGCCCGTACGCCCGTTGCAGGCTCACCCCGAGCATGTTCATCGAGGCGTCCAGCGCGCCGACGGCCAGCCCGAACGTCGCCAGCGCCACCGCGAGCCAGGCAAGCTCGCCGCCGGCGCCTACGGCGAGCAGCGCCAGCAGCACCAACGGCTGGGACCAGCGCAGCACTCGGCTGGGCCGTATCCGCTTCACCAGCTGCTCGGTGGTCACGCTGCCGACCCCGGCGAGGACCGGTACGGCGGCCAGGAAGACGGGCAGCAGCGCGTCGGAGACGCCGTACCGGTCCTGGATGGCCGGGATGCGCGTGACGAGGAGGGCGAAGGCGGCGCCCTGGGCGAAGAAGCCGAACGCCAACGAGGCCCTGCCGCGCCGCAGCACATCTGTCATGGCCGCGAGCGTAGGGCTCCGGGATACCCGTGGGTAGATCCAGCCAAAGGTGAATTTCCCTCATCTTCACCCGGGACGGCTGCCCGGGCTCATATCAGCAGGTCGGCCAACTCCCGCATGTCGGAGAAGAGTTGTCCGGCACCGGTCAGCTTCGCCGGTGGGGTCATGGCGGTGAATCCGTACACGTCCATCCCGGCCGCGACGGCCGCCCGCACGCCCAGCGGGCTGTCCTCCACGACGACACACCGTCGCGGCGCGACCCCCATCCGCTCGGCCGCGTACAGGAACAGATCAGGCGCCGGCTTTCCGCGCCCCACGTCCTGCGAGCTGAAGATCCTGGAGTCCTCGAACCACTTGTCGAGCCCGGTCGCCCGATGCCCCACCCGGATCCGCTCATGGCTCCCGGAGGACGCCACGCAGTACGGCACCCCGTCCGCTGCCAGCTTCTCCAGCACGCCGACGACCCCGCTGACCGGCTTCAGCTCCCGCTCGAACGCGGCGAACACACGCGCGTGGAAGACGTCGTCGAAGTCCGCGGGCAACCGCTGCCCGGTCCGCTCCGCCACCAGGTCGTGCACGCGGTGCATGGCGGCCCCCATGTAGTCCCGCAGGGAGTCCTCGTAGGAGGTCGGATGACCCAGTTCGGTGAGATAGGCGGCCAGCAGCCGGTTGGAGATGGGCTCGCTGTCCACGAGCACACCGTCGTTGTCGAAGATGACCAGGTCATAGCGCATGGTCCGACCCTAAACGCAGAAAACCCCCGTGCCAAAAGGCACGGGGGTTTTCCCACGATTA
>NZ_BAAJXA010000045.1:0-82981 GCF_057537855.1 Streptomyces diversicolor | reverse complement strand
GATGCCGAGGGACTGCAGCACGGTGAAGTAGTCGGCTTCGTTGCGTACGGCTGCGGCGACCGCGTACGCCTGCTCGCGCAGCCACTGCCGTGCCGTGACCGTCTGGCCCTGACGTTCCGCCTTGGCGCGCTCGGCGCCGGTGGGGGTGCGGGGCGCGACGAGGTCGCAGGACTTCAGGCGGCGCAGGCCGAACTCGGCCTCGATCTTGCGGCACTCCGCCTGGGCTCGCTGTCCGTCGCGGTGGTGCGCGGGCGGCGCCCGTCGACGCGGACGGTGGTGGCCATGATGGGGAGGTGGTCGTCGGCATGGCGCACCGCGATCCACCGGCATGCCTTCTCGTCGCCTTCGGGGGGATGGAACTGCGCCCGCAGGGCGCTCCAGGCGGAGGAGAGCGGGGCGGGCGAGCGCGAGGGCCGCAAGCCCATCGAGTTGCCGCACATGGTGACCCACGACCTGCGGCACTTCTACGCCTCCGCCCTCATCGCCGGCGGAGCGAGCGTCAAGTAGGTCCAGCTCGTCCTTGGGCACGCGTGCGCCGTCATCACGCTGCGGAGCTACACGCACCTGTGGCCGGGGGAAGAAGACCGCACCCGGACCGTCATGGACGCCGTTCTCGGCGGCCTGCGGACCGGGTGCGGACCGGGAGACACTGCAACCAGAGAAATCGCAGGTCAGAGGGCATGATCCAAGATCACGCCTTCTTGGTCTCCCAGAAGATCTTGTCGATCTGGGCGATGTAGTCGAGCGCCTTCTGGCCCGTCGCCGGGTCGGTGGACGCCTTGGCGGCCGAGAGCGCCTTCAGGGTGTCGTTGACCAGCTGGTGCAGCTCGGGGTACTTCTCGAAGTGCGGGGGCTTGAAGTAGTCGCTCCAGAGCACGGAGACGTGGTGCTTCGCCAGCTCGGCACGCTGCTCCTTGATGACGGTGGCGCGCGACTGGAAGTGCGGGTCGTCGTTGCCGGCCATCTTCTCCTGGATGGCCTTCACCGACTCCGCCTCGATGCGGGCCTGGGCCGGGTCGTACACGCCGCAGGGCAGGTCGCAGTGCGCGCTGACCTTGACCTTGGGGGCAAACAGGCGGGAAAGCATGGAGCATTCCTTCCTCGTGATCGTCTTCTCAGGTGGGACATTACTCCCTGAGAGGCGGGATTTCGCGAGTGCCCCCTAGGGCTTAGGACAAAAGTCCAGGGTCAGACTGAGACTGGTGGAGGAACGGACCGGGGAGGTGCCGGCGATGCCGGAGCTGTCGCAGGAGACCGAGCGGGGGAGGGCGACGCCGCCCTTCGGGCTGGCCGAGGTGACGGGGCCGTCCATGGTGCCGACGCTGTATCACGGGGACCGGCTCGTGTTGCAGTACGGCGCGCGGATCAGGCCCGGGGACATCGTGGTCCTGCGCCATCCCTTCCAGCAGGACCTGCTCGTCGTCAAGCGCGCCGTGGAGCGCCGCGAGGGCGGCTGGTGGGTGCTGGGGGACAATCCGTACGCGGGCGGTGACAGCACCGACTACGGGGCCGTGCCGCAGGAGCTGATCCTAGGCCGGGTCCGGCTGCGGCTGCGGCCGCGCAGGGCGGATCAGCGCTCGCCGCTGGCCGTCGTGGGCTGGGCGCTCTCGGCCGTGCGGCCGGTGTTCTCGGACCGGTCGGCCTCCAGACGTTTGCGGGCCCGGTAGGCGGCCACGTTGGCCCGCGTGGCGCAGCGGTCGGAGCAGTAGCGCCGGGAGCGGTTGGTGGACGTGTCCAGGTAGGCGTTGCGGCAGGGGCCCGCCTGGCACAGGCCCAGGCGGTCCACGCCGTACTCGGTCAGGTGGAAGGCCAGGCCCATGGCGGCGATCGCCGCGTAGCCCGCGGTGGCGTTCGACGGGTGGTCGGCCAGGTGCATGTGCCACAGCGGGCGGCCGTCGTCGTCCCGGTGGTCGTGTCCGGAGATCTGCGGGCTGACCGGGAACTCCAGCAGCAGTGAGTTCAGCAGGTCCACCGCCAGGGTCTCGTCGCCCTGGTCGGCGGCCTCGAAGACCGCGCGCAGCCGGGCGCGCACCGAGCGGAAACGGGTGACGTCGGCGTCGGCGGCGCGGCGGGCCGCCGACTGGTTGACGCCGAACAGGCCGCGGACGGCTTCGACCGTGGTGAGCGAGTCCTTGCCCCGGAGCGGTTCCTCGCTGTTGACGAGGCGCACGGCGTAGTCCGAGTAATAGGCCAGTTCCACTTGTAGTCCTTACGGTGGTGCTCTATGGTCGTGGACGCGATCGGGTAATGGCCGATCGTGCTTCCAGGGTATTACGGGACCTTCGCGTGGGAGGGGTTGCGATGACGGACGCGAACACGGCCACGACCGGAGCCGACTGGCGGGCCTGGCAGGAGAGCTGGGACCGGCAGCAGGAGTGGTACATGCCCGACCGCGAGGAGCGGTTCACGATCATGCTCGACATGGTCGAGGCGCTCGTCGGCAGCGCGCCGCGCGTGCTCGACCTCGCCTGCGGCACCGGCAGCATCACCGGCCGGCTGCTGAAGCGGTTCCCGCAGGCGGTCAGCACCGGCGTCGACCTCGACCCGGCGCTGCTGGCCATCGCCGAGGGCACCTTCGCGGGTGACGAACGGGTCACCTTCGTCACCGCCGACCTCAAGGACCCGCAGTGGCCCGCGCTGCTGCCGTACGACGCGTACGACGCGGTCCTGACCGCCACGGCCCTGCACTGGCTGCACAGCGACCCCCTCGCGGCCCTCTACGGTCAAGTCGCGGAACTCGTCCGCGACGGCGGTGTCTTCATGAACGCGGACCACATGATCGATGACAGCACGCCCCGGATCAATGCCGCCGAACGGGCCCAGCGGCACGCCCGCATGGATCAGGCCAAGCGCGCGGGTGCGCTCGACTGGGCGGAGTGGTGGCAACTCGCCGCGAAGGACCCGGTCCTCGCCGAGCCCACGGCCCGCCGCTTCGCGATCTACGGCGAGCATGCCGACGGGGACATGCCCTCCGTCGCCTGGCACGCACGCGTGCTGCGCGAGAAGGGCTTCTCGGAGGCCCGGCCGGTGTGGTCCTCCCCATCGGACACCCTTCTCCTCGCCCTCAAGTGACCGACCCCAGCCGACGAGGGCGACGAGGCCGACAACGGCGACCCGAACCGACAGAACCGACAGCACCGACCGACCCGCCGGAACCGGCTGTTCGGAGCGGCCCGGCCGATCCGGACGGGGCCGGCTGATCCGGTGATCGGGCTGACCCCGCCGATCCGGTGGGGTCGGTCGGTGCGAGGGGGCCGGCTGATCCCCTGGGGCCGCCCGATCGGGTGGATCCGGTTGCACCGGCCGGGCCGGCTGAATCGGCGGGACCGACTGAACAGTCGGGAGCGGCTGTATTGGTGCATCCGGCTGAAAGGGCGGAAGCGGTTGAACCGGTCGGGTGGCCCTGGATGTTCGGGTGGCCCGGGGCGTCGGGGCAGCCCCGGGTGTCCGGGTGATCCGTAGCAGGGCGGCCGGTGCCCGGGCGCCGGGGCGACCCAGGGCGGTCTGGAAGGTCCGGGGCGTCAGGGCAATCCGGGCGAATTGAGCGACCCGGGGTGTGGGTGGCGGGTGGTGTGGGGTGTGCGGGCCGAGTGTCGGTGGCTGGAGGGTGCCGGGCAACGGCCGGCCGCCGCGGTGGTCGTGCAGGGCGGTGGGCCCGCGTGCCTGGAGGGGCAGCGCGGGCCCAGGGGCGGGTTTCGCCCGGTCAGGCTAGAGGACCTTGGACAGGAAGGATCTCGTGCGGTCGTGCTGGGGGTTGGTCAGGACCTCGCGGGGGTGCCCGGACTCGACCACCACGCCGTCGTCCATGAACACCAGCGAGTCCCCGACCTCACGGGCGAAGCCCATCTCGTGCGTGACGACGATCATCGTCATGCCGTCCTCGGCGAGGTCCCGCATCACGTCGAGGACTTCGCCGACCAATTCCGGGTCGAGCGCCGAGGTCGGCTCGTCGAACAGCATCAGCTTGGGCTCCATCGCCAGGGCACGGGCGATGGCGACCCGCTGCTGCTGGCCGCCGGAGAGCTGCGCCGGATAGTGCCCGGTGCGGTCGCCGAGGCCCACCCGGTCGAGCAGCCGCTGCGCGCGCTCCCGGGCGACCGCCTTGGACTCCCGCTTGACCTGGACGGGCGCCTCCATGACGTTCTCCAGCGCCGTCATGTGCGGGAAGAGGTTGAAGCGCTGGAACACCATGCCGATGTCCCGCCGCTGCGCCGCGACCTCCCGCTCCTTCAGCTCGTAGAGCTTGTCGCCGCGCTGCCGGTAGCCGACGAGGTCGCCGTCGACGTACAGCCGCCCCGCGCTGATCTTCTCCAGGTGGTTGATGCACCGCAGGAAGGTGGACTTTCCCGAGCCGGAGGGCCCGATGACGCAGAACACCTCGCGCGGGTTCACCTCCAGGTCGATGCCCTTGAGGATGTGCGAGAGCCCGAAGGACTTGTGCACGCCCTCGGCCCTGACCATCGGCCCGCCGGCCGAGCCGCGGCCGAAGCCGGTGTCCTTGCTGAGACTGGTCATCGGGCCACCTCCGGACGGCGGAACGAACCGAACTGGCGGAGGTTCCTCCTGAGCCGCTGCAACGGTGTCGGCGGCAGGCTGCGCGAGGAGCCGCGGGCGTACCGGCGTTCCACGTAGTACTGCACGATGCTGAACACCGTGGTCAGGATCAGGTACCAGATCGACGCCACGAAGTACATCTCGACGACCGCGAGCGAGGTACTGGAGATGTCCGTGGCCCGTTTGATCAGCTCGTTGAACTGGACCGCGTACGCGAGCGACGAGGTCTTCAGCATGTTGATGAACTCGTTGCCGGTCGGCGGGACGATGACCCGCATCGCCTGCGGCAGGATCACCCGGCGCAGCGTCTGGCCCTGGGTCATGCCCAGCGCGTGCGACGCCTCCGTCTGGCCCAGGTCGACCGACTGGATGCCGGCCCGGACGATCTCCGACATGTACGCGGCCTCGTTCAGGCCGAGGCCCAGCAGCGCGGTCAGGAACGGCGTCATGACCTGGTTCATCTCGTTCTTGTAGAACCCCAGGTTGAGGATGGGGAACACCAGCGAGATGTTGTACCAGAGCAGCAGCTGGACGAGGACCGGGGTACCGCGGAAGAACCAGACGTAGAACCAGGCCACCGTGCTGGTCACCGGGTTCGACGACATGCGCATCACGGCGATGACGACGCCCAGGACCAGGCCGAGCGCCATGGCGAGCACGGAGATGTACAGCGTGTGCCAGGCCCCGGACAGGATGGTCCCGTCCGTCAGATACTGCGGGATGATGCTGTAGTTGATCTTCGCGTTGGAGAATGCCGTGCCGATCAGCACCAGGACGGCGATGACCAGCGCGCCGGCCACCCAGCGGCCGTAGTGGCGCACCGGAATGGCCTTGATCTGTTCCGGTGGAACCGGTGGCGCGGGAATCTTCTCGGCGGTGTCAGACACGGTGGCTGCTGCCCTTCAGTCGCTCGGGACGCTCAGGAACCGCCGTTGATCTTCGCTTCGGTCACCGCGCCGGCCGTGACGTTCCACTTCTCCATGATCTTGGTGTACTCGCCGTTCTTGATGATGGCGTTCACGGCCGCCTGGAGGGCGTCGCGCAGCTGGGTGTTCTCCTTGCTGACGCCGATGCCGTACGGGCCGGCCTCGATCTGCTCGCCGATCACCTCGAAGTCCTTGCCGCCGCCGGAGGTCTTGGCGTTGTAGGCGGCCACCGGGAAGTCGTTGAGGTCCGCCACCGACGCGCTCTGCTTGAGGCGGAGCAGGGCCTCGGGGTCGGTGTCGAAGGTCTGCAGCTTGATCGCCTTCTTGCCGTCCTGCGTACACTTCTTGGTCTGCGCCTTGGCGATGCCCTCGGACGTGGTGCCCTTCTGCAGGGCCACGACCTTGCCGCACAGGTCGTCCAGCGTCTTGATGCCCTTCGGGTTGCCCTTCTGGACGAGGATCGAGGTGCCGGCCGTGAAGTAGTCCACGAAGTCGATGCCGTTGCCGACCTTCTGGCCGTTGTCCGAGTTGATGCCGTCCTGGCGGTCCTTGGTGTCGTTCATCGCGGACATGATCACGTTGAACCGCTTGGCCTGAAGGCCGACGATGAGGTTGTCGAACTTGCCGTTCTGGAACTCGAACTTCACGCCCAGCTGCTTGCCGAGGGCGTCCGCGATGTCCGGGTCGATGCCGACGGCCTTGCCGCCCTCCATGTACTCCACCGGCGGGTAGGCGATGTCCGAGCCCACCTTGATGACGCCCGCGTCGCGGATGTCCTTGGGGAGCTTGTCGGCGAGCGGTGCCGAGGAGGAGGACGCGTCGGAACCGCTGCCGCCCTTGTCGGTCTGGTCACCGCAGCCGGTGAGCAGCAGGGCGCCGGTGACCGCGATCGCACCGACCGCTGCTAGCCGGGAGTGCGCGGCGGTGGTGCGACGGGTCGAACGAGCGGTCATGGGGTTCCTCCGGCGGATGGGTAGCGTTGCCGATGGGTCGACGAGAACACACACCTTCGGGTGTCGCGACCTCGTGGGTTACCGCATCTTGCCATTCGGGCTAGGCCAATCAGGCGACCCGCTATGTCAAAATCGGATAACGGGTGACCCCCGAACCGCCCAGGTCGGTACATCCAGCCGGACCGTCTGCGGAAAACCCCGGTATCGACCGGAATATCTTCGGCGCATCTCACCATGCGGTCGATGCTTGCCCGGTGCCCGCCGTCGTGCAAGCGAACGGGGCGCGGAGTGCAGGCCACCGGAGTGTGGCCGCCGGACCGCGCCAGGTGACCTTGCACCCAATGGACTCGTCGTCGGCGCCGTCCGTCGGGTAAGAAGGTGCTTTACACCCCTCATCCGGGGCTCAGGGCGCGTGTGCGGCGCGCTCGTCGCGTACGACCCGTACGCAACGGTCAAACCGGGTCGTATGCGGTCCCGCCCACTCTTCACCAGGAGTGGCCCTCACCCTCACACCATGAACACCTAAGGGGTAAACAAGTGGCAGCGGAGATCGTCAATCCTCGCAGCGACAGCAGTGCCGACCAGGACGGCGGGGCCGAGCCCCTCGATTCCTTCGACCCGGCCTTCGCGCTCCACCGCGGCGGCAAGATGGCCGTGCGGGCCACCGTGCCGGTCCGCGACAAGGACGACCTGTCCCTCGCCTACACGCCCGGCGTCGCGCGCGTGTGCACCGCGATCGCGGAACAGCCGGAACTGGTCAACGACTACACGTGGAAGTCGTCCGTGGTGGCCGTCGTCACCGACGGCACGGCCGTCCTCGGGCTCGGGGACATCGGTCCCCAAGCCTCCCTTCCCGTGATGGAGGGCAAGGCGATCCTGTTCAAGCAGTTCGGCGGCGTGGACGCGGTGCCGATCGCGCTCGACTGCACGGACGCCGACGAGATCGTGGAGACCGTGGTCCGCCTCGCCCCCTCCTTCGGCGGCGTGAACCTGGAGGACATCTCGGCGCCGCGGTGCTTCGAGATCGAGCGCAAGCTCCAGGAGCGGCTGGACATCCCCGTCTTCCACGACGACCAGCACGGTACGGCGGTCGTGACGCTGGCCGCGCTGCGTAACGCCGCGCGGCTGAGCGGGCGGAGCGTCGGTGATCTGCGGGCCGTCATCTCGGGCGCCGGGGCGGCCGGTGTCGCCATCGCCAAGATGCTGGTCGAAGCCGGGATCGGAGACGTCGCGGTGGCCGACCGCAAGGGCGTCGTGTCGGCCGACCGGGACGACCTCACGCCGGTCAAGCGGGAACTGGCCGGGTTCACCAACAAGGCCGGCCACACGGGCTCGCTGGAGGACGCGCTGGCCGGCGCGGACGTCTTCATCGGCGTCTCCGGCGGTACGGTCCCGGAGGCGGCGGTGGCCTCGATGGCCGATGGCGCGTTCGTGTTCGCCATGGCCAACCCGGAGCCCGAGGTGCACCCGGACGTCGCCCACAAGTACGCGGCGGTCGTCGCTACCGGCCGGTCGGACTTCCCGAACCAGATCAACAACGTGCTGGCGTTCCCCGGCATCTTCGCGGGCGCGCTGCAGGTGCGGGCCTCCCGGATCACCGAGGGGATGAAGCTCGCGGCGGCGGAGGCGCTGGCCGCGGTGGTCGGCGACGATCTCGCCGCCGACTACGTCATCCCCTCGCCGTTCGACGAGCGGGTCGCTCCCGCGGTGACGGCAGCGGTGGCGGCGGCGGCCCGAGCGGAGGGCGTGGCCCGCCGGTAGCCGGTTGTCCTGGGCCTCGGGTCGTCGGGCCTACCTCGGCGGGGGCCCACCGAGGCGGGCCCACGGGGCGCTCCGCGCGGGTGCGGCGTCATTCGGGTGCGGCGTCATTCGGGTGCGGCGGTGTTGTGGCTGGTCGCGCAGTTCCCCGCGCCCCTTTGGGGGGTGCTGTCGTTATTCGGGTGCGGCTGCGTCGTGGTTGGGTGCGCGGTTCCTCGCGCCCCTTTGGGGGTGGTGCTGTTGTGGGTGGGGTGCGGCGGTGTTGTGGCTGGTCGCGCAGTTCCCCGCGCCCCTTTGGGGGTGGTGCTGTCGTTGTTCGGGTGCGGCTGCGTCGTGGTTGGGCGCGCGGTTCCCCGCGCCCCTTCGGGGCGCTGCTGTCGTGGCTGGGTGCGTGGTTCCTCGCGGACTTTTGGGCCACGCGCTCGCTGCCCCCCGGCACGAGGCCGCCGGGTCGGACGTCTTGTGGTTCGCCGGCAAGAGGGTGTGTGTCACAGGGGTGTCTGGTTCCGCTGGTGGGGTGGGGAACCTATCGTCGAGCCCATGTTCGCTGTCTACGCCGCCCGAATCGATCCCGAGCAGCCGCTGTCCGGCCTTGAGTTGGGGGAGCGCCCGGCCCCCGAGGCCCGCCCCGGCTGGAGCATCGTCGACGTCCGGGCCGCCTCCCTCAACCATCACGACCTGTGGTCGCTCCGGGGCGTCGGCCTCCCGGAGGACCGGCTGCCGATGATCCTCGGCTGTGACGCCGCCGGAGTCGACGAGGACGGCAACGAGGTCGTCCTGCACTCCGTCATCGGCCAGACCGGCCACGGCGTCGGCCCCAGGGAACCCCGCTCCATCCTCACCGAGCGCTACCAGGGCACCCTCGCCGAGCAGGTCGCCGTGCCCACCTGGAACATCCTGCCCAAGCCCAAGGAGCTGTCCTTCGAGGAGGCCGCCTGTCTGCCCACGGCCTGGCTGACGGCGTACCGCATGCTCTTCACCAACGCCGGGGTGCGGCCGGGCGACTCGGTGCTCGTGCAGGGCGCGGGCGGCGGTGTGGCCACGGCCGCGATCGTGCTCGGCAAGGCGGCGGGGCTGCGCGTCTTCGCCACCAGCCGGGACGAGGCCAAGCGCAAGCGGGCCCTGGAGCTGGGTGCCGTCGAGGCGGTGGAGACGGGGGCGCGGCTGCCGCAGCGGGTGGACGCCGTCATCGAGACCGTCGGCGCCGCCACCTGGTCCCACTCGGTGAAGTCCCTGCGGCCCGGCGGCACCATCGTCATCTCCGGTGCCACCAGCGGTGACCGGCCGTCCCACGCCGAGCTGACCCGGATCTTCTTCCTGGAGCTCAAGGTCGTCGGCTCGACCATGGGCACCAAGGAGGAGCTGGAGGATCTGCTCTCCTTCTGCGCCGCCACCGGCGTACGTCCCGTCATCGACGAGGTGCTGCCGCTGGACCGCGCCCGCGAGGGCTTCGAACGGCTGGAGTCCGGCGGCCACTTCGGAAAGGTCGTGCTCACCCACGGCTGACCCCCGCGCCACTGCCGCACCGACGGCCGGCCCGGCTTGCGGGTCGGCCGTCGGCTTTGTCAACCATGGTTGACAGGTCGCTTCATGTCAACGTAGGTTGACAGTATGACCGAGGCAACCAATCTCGCCGAGCGCGCGGGCGACCGCGACCCGCGGGTCGGGCTGCGGGCCGTCGTCGCCCTGCGCAGGCTGCTGGAGCAGCTGGAGGCCGTGCAGGTGCGCAACGCCCGCAACCAGGGCTGGTCGTGGCAGGAGATCGCCGCCGAACTCGGCGTCAGCAGGCAGGCCGTGCACAAGAAGTACGGGAGGCAGTGATGTTCGAACGGTTCACGAGGCACGCCCGTGACGTGGTACGCGGCGCCGTGGAGCACGGCGAACGCGAGGGCGCGCGCTCCATCGGCGCCGACCATATGCTCCTCGCGCTGCTCGACCGTGAGGCAAGCCGCGCCTCCTTCGCGCTGGCCGCGCTGGGCCTCGCCGACCGCAAGGAGTCCGTGCGCGGCGCGCTCGGCGAGGCGCGGCGGCGGGGCGGTCTCACCCGGGCGGACGAGGACGCGCTCGCCGGGCTGGGGATCGACGTCTCCGGGATCGTCCAGCGGGTCGAGGAGACGCATGGCGTCGGAGCGCTGTCCCGCGACCGCGGGGGCAAGGGCCGGTGGCCGGGCCACCGCCCCTTCAGCCGGGGCGCCAAGGACGTCCTCGAACGGGCGCTGCGCACCGCCGTCGGCCGCCGTGACCGGCACATCGGCGACGAGCACATCCTCATCGCCCTGACCGTCTGCCTCGGCGTACCCGCCGAGGTCCTGGCCGATCACGGGGTGACGTACGAGTCCGTGACGCGGGTGCTGTACGGCGGCGGAGAGGCGAAGGCGTCCTGACGCGGCCTCACCCGAGCCCGAGCCCGAGCCCGCGCCGGACGCGGGCATCGGGTGCGGTCATCGGGCGCGGGGCAGTGCGGGAAGCGGTGCCGGGGGTCAGGGGCGGGGCCGGCGGAGGATCACCCCGATGTGGGCCGCCGCCGTCGACAGATGGCGGCGGGCGTCCCGCAACTGGTCGGCCGTGACGCCGTTGTCGCGGGCCGCGTCCCGGATGTCGTCCCGGAAGCGGTCGAGGAGGCGGTCCAGGTCACGGGCCGGGTCGCCGCTGGTGTCCTCCTGGGCCCAGGCCGGTACGTAGTCGGCCGGGAAGTCCTCCGCCGTCTGCTCGTACTCCGGAGCGGGCGCGGCCTTGTGGGGCCCCGCCGCCGGTCCCTGGCCGGCCCCCGCTCCCGCCCCGCCGCGGCCGAACCCGAAGTCCTTGCCGAACTCCTTCCCGAAGTCCTTGCCGAACTCGCCGAACTCCTTGGCGAGTTCGCTCAGGCCCTCACGCATGCCCGTGGGCCAGTCGCCCCGCGTGAAGTGGTCCTGCACACGCTCCTGGACCCGCCGCGCGATCCGCTGCATCTCCTCCTGCGCCTGGGCCCGCGCCCGCGCCTGGGCCTCCTGGGCCTGGCGCCGCGCCCGCTGGGCCTCGTCACGGGCTCTGCGGCTCTCGTCCTTGGCCCGCCGGGCCTGCTCCTTCCACTCCTGCTTGACGCGGCGCATCTCCTCCTTGGCGGCGCGCCAGGACTCCTTGTCGCCGGCCTCGCCGTACTCCCCGAAGGGGCCCTGCTCGGCGGCGCGGGTGCCGGCACCTTGCCGGGCCTCGGAGGCGGCGGCCCGCATCTCGCGCCGCAGGTCGCCCGCCGCGCCGCGCACATCGGCCCGGATCTCGGCGGCGAGTTCCGCGACCGACTCGCGGATCTCCAGCTCCAGGTCGGCCAGTTCTCCGCTGCGGTCGGCCAGTTCGGCGCGGCCCGCGTCCGTGATGGCGTACACCTTGCGGCCGCCCTCGGTGGTGTGCGTGACCAGGCCCTCGGCCTCCAGCTTGGCCAGCCGGGGGTAGACGGTGCCCGCCGACGGGGCGTACAGCCCCTGGAAGCGTTCTTCGAGGAGACGGATCACCTCGTAGCCGTGGCGCGGGGCCTCGTCGAGCAGCTTGAGCAGGTAGAGGCGGAGGCGGCCGTGGGCGAAGACGGGAGGCATGTCAGAGCACCTTCTTGTCGGTCGTGCCGTCGGCCGGGGCGCTCGTCGTGTCGGCTGTCCGGCCGGAAGCGGAATTGTCCCCCGACGTGTGCCGGGACGCGGCCGGATCCGGCTCGGTGTCGTCCCAGGTCGTGCCCTCGTCCTCCTTCGGCGGGCGGCGCAGCAGGGCGATGGAGCCGGAGACCGTGGTGGCCCGGAGGGTGCCGTTGCCCGCGCCGAGCCGGCCGGTGATCTTGTGGGCGCCCCACTGGCCGTGCACCCGCAGTCCGTCGAAGGCGTTGGAGATCGTGCCGCTCGCCGTGTTCGCCTCCACCTCCGCGTCCGCCGGATGCGGCAGCCGGATGGCGATCTCGCCGGAGACGCTGGTCAGCCGGACGTCGGTCGGACCGTCCGGATCCAGGTCGATGATCATGGATCCGCTGACCGAGTCGGCGCGCACGGAGGGGCCGGAGCCCTCGACGACGGTCAGGTCGCCCGAGACGGAGTTGAAGCGGAGGTCGCCGGTGACGGCCTGCGCCTCCAGGCTGCCGGAGACCGTGTCCGCGCGGACCGGGCCGGACAGGGCGACGAGGGTCGTGTCGCCGGTGACGCCCTTGACCACCGAGGGGCCGCGGATCCCCGAGACCACGGCGCCGGCGCCGACCACGCCCACCTCGACGCGGGTGTCCGCGGGGACCGCGAGCGAGACGACCGCGGTGCGGCGCCAGCCCTTGCGGTCCAGCCACTTGAGGAAGCCCTTCCAGGGCAGGTCCTCGTACGCCACGGTGAGGGTGCCGCCCTCCTGGGTGACCACCAGGGGCGGACCCTCGATCTGGGAGATCTGGAGCCGGGCGGAACCCTCGTCCGTGCCCACGACGTTGACTGTTCCGTTGACGATGCGCACGTGCAGATCGCGCACGGGGTCGTCGAAGGTGAGCTTCCTGGGCTCCGTGACGGACCACTCGGACTCGGGCATGGTGCTGACCTCCTCGGCGGGGACGCGACGCGCCATATCGCGTCTTCCGTAAAACACGATATATCGCGGACCCGGAAAGTCAAGACACCCGTTGGTGGACGGTCCCCGGCCCACCGGGGCGCGGCCGGCCGGGGGCGCTCGGCGGTCTGTGGGTGCGGGGGTTGCATAGGCTGTGCGGCAAGGCCGAGTGCACACGTATCCGCAGGAGAGACACCCCCATGTACTTCACCGACCGCGGCATCGAGGAACTGGAGAAGCGGCGCGGCGAGGAAGAGGTCACCTTCGAGTGGCTTGCCGAGCAGTTGCGCACCTTCGTGGACCTCAACCCGGACTTCGAGGTCCCCGTCGAGCGGCTGGCGACCTGGCTGGCCCGGCTCGACGACGAGGACAATGAGGACGATGAGTAGAGCAGCAGGGCAGCAGAGCCGTAGGACAGCAGAGCCGTAGAGCAGGAGGCCGGCGGTCCCGACGGGAAGCCCTGATGCGCTCATTCGCCACGCCCGAGGGATCGTTGCCCCTCCCACTCGTCTTCATCGGGAGTTAGCCTTCTCCTCCCATTGAGCGAACGGGGGCGGCATGGGCGGAGGGGTCGAACGGATACGGCTGGACGACGGAACCGTCGTCTGGGCCAGGATCGGCGCGGCCGGCGACACCGCGCAGGACGACGGGTTCCGGGACACCGGGTTCGGGGGCCGGGTCGTCGACATGGCAGGGGGACTGGCCGGCACGGTCGGGGGCGTCGTGCGCTCCCTGCGCGCCGGTCTGGACACGACGGCGCCGGTCGAGGTGTCCGTGAGCTTCGGAATCGAACTGACGGCGCAGTCCGGCAAGATCGTGAGCGCCATCGCCGAAGGCGGCGGCACCTCTTCCCTGACCGTGTCCCTGACCTGGACCGAACCGGCGGGGGACGGGGGGCGGACGGATCCGGCGGCGGACCGGCGGGCCGGCGCGGCGCCCGGCTCCACGGCCCCCGACGCGGAATGAGCGCCTTCGACGAGATGGTGCGCCCCTCGCTCGCACGCATCGGCGCACCGGGCGACGGGTATGCAACCGACCGTGACGGGTACTGGGGATCAGGCTTCTTCATAGCTCCGGGTTGGCTGCTGACCTGCGCGCACGTCGTGGGAAAGGGGGGCGCTGCGGTGTGGCGAGGCGAGAGGGTCGTGGGCGTGAACTGGGAGGGCCGCGGCGCCGCGGGCCCCCGGGGGGAGCGGACCGCGACCGGCACCGTGGTCCTCGCCGACCCGCGCCCGGAGCACCCCGACGCGGCGGGCGACCGCTGGCGGCTGCCGGACATCGCGCTGGTCCGGGTGCCGGACGCCGAGGACGCGCGGTGCCTGTGGCTGAGCGACCGGGCGCCCAGCACCCCCGCCCCGATCGGCCTGCACGGCTGGTCCCGCAGGACCGGCGAGCTGGGTGTGCGGCACGGCGTCGGCGAGGCGGCGGGATCGGACGGCCGGGCACTGCTGATCAACGGCAGCCTGCCGTTCGAGGGACTGTCCGGCGGCCCCGTGATCGACCGGCGCTACGGCGCGGTGATCGGCATGATCAAGGGCCGCGGCCGGGACGAGGGCGCCGCCGTCCCGATCACCGCGCTGCGCGAACTGCTCGACGTACGGGGCGGCGACCTGGTGCACGAGGTGCTGCGCGCGCACGATCTGCACCACCTCGCGCTCCTTGACGACCCGGCGGAGTACGCGCACTGGACCGCGGCGCAGTCCGGCCTGCCCGGCTACGACGGCTCCGGGATCACCCCCGAACTGCGGGCCCGGCTCTACGGCCACCTGGCGCACCTTCCGCCGCCCGCCGGGCCCGGCGAGGTCGTCCATCTCGTCGAGGAGGTCAGGGCGCGGGTGCTGAACAGCCGGCACCGCTCGCTGATCGTGCACGAGCCGCGCAGCTGGCGCGAGGGCGCGGGACTGCTGCACGGACTGCGCGCACCGGGGCGACCCGCCGGCGGAGCCCCGGTCGACCTCGACGCCGTCCTGCTGTACGCGGCGCGGGTGGCCCGGCACACCGTCCGGGAGCGCCCGGGCGAGGCGGACCCGGAGCGGCTGCGCGCCTTCGCCGACTGGATCACCGAACAGGCCGACCGGCACGAGTACTGGGCGGTCGGCGAGGCCATCCACGGCATCCTCGACGGCCTCTTCGACCCGGCCGCCGCACACTCCGCGGAGCCGTCCACGGCCCGCACCGACGTCCTCGTCAAGGTGGGCGAGCCGATGTACGGCGACCTCTACCCCTGGAGCGTTCAGCTGATCTACGACGGCCAGGACGTCACGCCCGTGGCCGGCGACGACCGCGGCGTACGCGCCGACGAACTGTCCGCGACCCTGCGTGAACCGCTGGCCCGCGCGCTCAGCCAGGGCGACCACGGCGAACACCTGGCCGCCGTCGAGGTGTTCCTGCCGCGCCGCCTGTTCGACCTGCCCGTGGACGACTGGGGCCTCGCTCCCGACGGCGCCGCCGGCGACCCCGAAGACGATGCCGCCGATACCGACGATGCCGCCGATCCCGACGAGCGTGCCATGCCGCTCGGGCTGCGCCGGACCGTCGTCATCCGCGACGCACGGCGCAACGCCAGGAAGCCCTCGCCGGAATGGCTCAAACGGTGGCGGGCCACGGCCCGCGGCCCGCTCTCCCACCAGCCGCTGCGCGGCGAGGCACCGGCCGGCGGACACACGCCCGGCGGCCGCAGCGAGGGCGAGTACGCCGTCTACGGCCGGCTGTCGGCGCTGGGCAACGGCTGCGTGCCGGTCTACTGCGGCCCGGTCGGCAGCGGCGAGGGCCAGGTGGCCATGAAGTACGCGCTCATGGCCGGTCACTCCGTGGTGCTGTGGCGCCGGGACCGGCACGACCACGACGAGTGCCGCGCCTTCCACCGGCAGGCCGCCGACCTGCTCGGGCTCGCCAAGGGGGCGGACGGGCTGCACGGCCCGGTCCGTGACCTGCGCATCCGGCTCGCCGACCCCGACACCGTGCGCGCCCAGGGGCTGCGCGGCAAGCTCGCCGTGCTGTTCGATCCGCCCGACCGCACTCCGTACGGAACGGAGGCCATGCGACCGCCACCCCTGGCCGCCCCCGGCGGCTGACCGCCCACCGGACACCCCGTCAACCCACCTGCATCACAAGGGCGTTCCCGGACCGGGAAGCGACACCGGACGCCCGCGAAGCTCGGCAGGCACGGCCGCCTGGCGGTAACGTCGTACGTCGAACGGCCGGGCCCGCAGCCTGATCACCGGAGCCGGGAGGAGCCCATGGTGAACGACTGGCGGATCTACCGCGGAGTGGGTCAGCCGCACGACGGAGTACGGCGGTTGCCCGCGCCGCCGCCCTGGCGTGACTTCGCGGCCGCCCAGGACGGGGCGGAGTCCGGCCCGGAGGACTCCAGCAGCGCCCGCCGGCTCGGCGTGCGCCGGCGCCTGGTCGAGAACTACGCCCCACGGCCCGCCGAGGTCGACGCCGTCAACGCCGCGCTCTATCTGCGCCGTCCGCTGCTCGTCACCGGCAACCCGGGCACCGGCAAGTCCACCCTCGCCTACGCGGTCGCCCATGAACTCGGCCTCGGCACGGTGCTGCGCTGGCCGATCGTCAGCCGCACCACGCTCCACGACGGCCTGTACCGCTACGACGCGATCGGCCGGCTCCAGGACGTCCAGCTGGAGCGCGCCCACGGCGCCGAAGGGGCCGCGGCGGCGGCCTCCGGCATCGGCTCCTACATCCGCCTCGGCCCGCTCGGCACCGCCCTGCTCCCCGCCGAGCAGCCCCGGGTCCTGCTCATCGACGAACTGGACAAGAGCGACCTCGATCTGCCCAACGACCTCCTGAACACCCTGGAAGAGGGCGAGTTCGCGATCCCCGAACTGGAGCGGCTGGCGGACCGCGAACCCGTCGTCGACGTGCTCACCCACGACGGCGGGCGGGTCCGCGTGCACGGCGGACGTGTCGCCTGCACCGCCTTCCCGGTGATCGTCCTGACCTCCAACGGCGAGCGCGACTTCCCGGCGCCGCTGCTGCGCCGTTGCATCCAGCTCGAACTGGAGCCGCCCGGCGAGGAACAGCTCACCGCCATGGTGGAGGCGCACCTCGGCGAGGAGAGCGTGACCGCGGGCCGCGATCTGATCGCCCGGTTCCTGGACCGCGAACCGGGCGAGGTGGTCGCCGCGGACCAGCTGCTCAACGCCCTCTTCCTCACCCAGCACGCACCGCGCGCGGAACGCCTCACCCGGGAGCGGATCGCGGACATGCTCATGCAGCCGCTCGACCGTACGAGGTGATGGCCGGATGCGCGGCATGCGTCTGGACGAGCTGATCGGCAGGCTGCGCCGCGGCGGGCTCGACCTCACCGCCGAGGACGTCGCCGACGCCGTCTGGCTGGCCCAGCGGCTCGGCACGGCCCTGCCCCGCGACGCGCCCCGGGCGCCGGGCCCGGCCGCGCCCACCCCGGACCGGGACCCACCCGGCCCCGGCCCCGGTCCCGGCCGGGAGCCCATGGGCCGGCCGGCCACGCCCGAGGCTCCGGCGCGGGCCACCGCGGAGGCACCCTCCGCCCCCGTGCCCCTGCACACCGCGGGCGCCGCCCCGCACGGCCACGCCGACGGCACCCCCTCCGTCTTCCCGGTCCGCGCGCCCGCCGCCGGCGCCCTGCCCGGACTGCTCGGCCTGGAAAAGGCGCTGCGCGCGCTCGGCCGTTACCGGTTCGCCACCGACACCCCCCGGGACGAGGAGGTCGACGAGGAGGCCACGGCGGACCGCGCCGCCGCGAGCGGCGTACTGCTGCCCGTGACCCGGCCCGGCCGCCGCCACCGCTGCGACGTCCAGCTGCTCATGGACACCGGCCCCGCCATGGCCGTATGGGGACAGCTCGTCGAGGAGCTGCGCCAGGCATGCCAGCAGTCCGGCGCGTTCGCCTCCGTCCGCGTCCACCACCTGTACGGCGACGAGTCCGGCACGCCCCTGGTCGGCACCACCGCGGGACCCGGCGCGCACACCCGGCTGCGCGGGGCCGACGAGCTGCACGACCCCACCGGCCGCCGGCTCACCCTGGTGATCAGCGACTGCGTGGGGCCGCTGTGGCAGAACGGCACCGCGCAGCGGCTGCTGCACGCCTGGCCGCGCACCGCGCCGCTGGCGGTCGTGCAGCCGCTGCCGCCCCGCCTGTGGGGCCGCACCGCGTTCCCGGCCGAACCGGGCCGCCTGGTACGCCCCGGGGAACAGGGCGGCCGGATCGGCTTCGTGCCCGACGAGGAGCCCTGGGAGGCACCGGCGGCCGACGCCCGGCCGGTGCCGGTGCTCCAGCCGACGCCGGAGGCGTTCGCGGCCTGGGCCCGTCTGCTGTCCGGCACCGGGCCGACCAGCGAACGCGCCTGGGCCGCGCTGACCGCGCCCGCCGTACCGGCCGCGCCCGGCGCCGGGGCCCCGCGCAGCGACGACGAGATCCTGCGCGCCTTCCGGGCCGCAGCCTCACCCGGCGCGCTGCGTCTCGCCGTCTACCTGGCGGCGGCCCCGCTCACCCTGCCCGTGATGCAACTGGTCCAGCGCGCCATGCTGCCGGACACCGGCCCCATGGAACTCGCCGAGGTGCTGCTCGGCGGCCTGCTCAGGCAGCTGCCCGGCACCGAGGAGCAGCCCTGCTTCGCCTTCCCCGGCAGGCTCCAGGAACTGCTGCTCGCCTCCCTCGACCAGGACACCGCCGGACTCGTCCTCAAGCACTGCTCCGCCTACGTGGAACGGTACTTCGGCAAGGGCACCCGCAACTTCGCGGCGCTCGCCGCAGCCCGGCTCGCCGACCGCGACCCGGCCGCGGGCACCGCCCGCTTCACCGACGACGGCGGGGCACAGGACGCCCAAGGCGGCGTCGAGGCCGAACTGTTCGCCCGCATCCCCGCCCGGGTGCTGCGCTTCTACCTGCCCGACCTGGTGACCCCCGAGCCGCTGGCCGAGGCGGAACGGCTGCTGCGCCAGTGGCAGCAGCTCGCCGACCCGGAGACGCTGCGCCGCGCGCGGGAACAGGCCGAGGCCGCGGTGGGCCCGCCCGGCGGCCCGGCCGCGCAGGACCCCGCCGACGCCGTACGGGCCCGGCTGGTGCTCGGCCGGATCCTGCGGGCCGAGGCCGGCACGGCGGCGGTGCGCGCGGCCGGCCGGCGGGCCGGGCTGCTGCGGGACGCCCTCGACGATCTCGCGGCGGCCCACGCGGCGGCACCGGCGGACAGCGCCGAGCAGACGGAGGCGGCCCTCGAACTGGCCGCGTGCCGACGGGAGCTGTGGCAGCTGACGGGACAGTCGGAGCAGTTGTCGGCGGCAGCGGCGGTGCTGGACCCGGGGCAGGCGCCCTGGCCCGGTGTCGCGGCCGGGGCGCGGGCGTGGGCCGAGTCGGTGCGGCAGGGCGGGGTGCGGGAGCCGGCCGGCGGCGCGCCCGCGTCGGTCACCGCCCATCGGGCCCGGCTGCTGCTGCGCGGGCGTCTGCTGCTGGACCTGGGCCGCCCCGGTGCCGCCGTACCGGACCTGCGCGAGGCGTGCGCGCTGCTGGAGACCGAGCGGGCCGCCGCGGCGGTGCGCGGCCCGGCGCTGCTCGACCTGGCCCGGGCGCTCGGGGCCGCGGGGGCCGAGGACGCCGAGACCCGTGCCGCGCTGGTGGCGGCCGAGCGGGCCGCCGGCGAGGACCCGGACCTGCGGCTGCCCGCTCTCGCCGCGCGGGCCGCGTTCCACGACGCGGTGGGCGAGGCACCCGAGGCCGACGAGGCGTACGAGACGGCCGTCATGCTGGCGCCGCCCTACAGCACGCGGCGCTGCGAACTCCTCACCGCCTGGGGCGAGTCGCTGCTGCGGCGCGCGTCGGCGCGGGACGGCGCGCGGGTCGTGGACCGGGCCGAGAACGTGCTGCGCGAGGCGCTGAAGGCGCTGCCCGCGCGGTCGGCCCAGCGCGGCCGGCTCCAGGGCCTGGTGGGCAGCGCCCTCGCCCAGCGGTTCCGGCATCTCGGCTTCCTGCCCGATCTGTTCGAGAGCCGGCACCTGCTGGGGCAGGCGGTACGGGCGGCGGCCGACGCGGCGGTGCGGGCCGAGGTGTGGCTGCAACTCGGCCGGGTCCGGCTCGAAGGCTGGTACCGGGCCGGGGCGCCGGTCCTGGTGGACGCCCTCCAGGCGTACGAGAACGCGGAACGCGAGGCGCTGGCCGCGCACGGGGCCGACCCGGGCTCGGTGACGGCGGCCCGGGCGCGGCACGGTTCGGGGTCCGTGCTCGCCCTGATGGACCGCCCCCGCGCGGCCCTTGCCGCCTACCGGGCGGCCCGGGATCAGTGGCAGCGGCTGGTGGGTGCGCTGCGGGAGGTGGACTGGGGGGACGTGGAACTGACGCGGCGGCTTGAGGAGGAACAGGCGTGGTTCGCGGACGCGGGCATGCCGGACGGACAGGCGCGGTCCGGGGCCGGGCGCATGCCGGAGGATCAGTGGCACGCGGTGGCGCCGCCGTGGTGGCCATGGACGGCAGAATGGACGAACTTGACGGAAGGCGACCGAAGTTGATCGCAGTCGGGTTTCTGCCCCCGGCCTGTCGGGAAGAAGTGGGCAGCCAGTGCGGCTGTGCGGGGCGGGCGTAGGCAGGGAGGAGCCGAGGGTGGGGGAGCAGAGGAACGGGGCGGTCGGTCCCGGCGACGAGGTCGCACGGACCGTGCTCCTGCCGGACCTCACCGTGGTCGACCTGCGGACATTGCGCGCCATGGACGATCCGGGGCTGAGCCTCGCGGTGGCGCGGGTGCTCCGCAGCCCGCACGAGCTGACCGAGGCATGGTACTCCACCGGGGACGACCCGCTGCTGAGCGGCGACGGCCCAGAGCGCATGTTTCCGGCCGGATCCGTCGAGCGCGTCCCCGGCGAGGAGAGCCTGGAATGACCCTGGCGTCCGTCTCGTCCGAGGTCGCCAGGGCGCTCGCGAGCACCCGCCCCCTGCCCACGGGCAACGCGGCACTGCGTGCCGGACTCCACGCGCGTCGACTGCTGTTCCTGAAGTCCCTCCTGGTACGGCTGGAACGGCCCGGCGGCGCGCTCGGCCCGGCGGCCCGGCGGCGCTTCGAGCGCGACTGGGCCCTGCTGGAGAGCGCGGAGCGGGCCGACCCGGCAGCGGTGCGCGACGTCCTCGACTACCCGATGACCGGCGCCTGGCTGGCCGAAGCCCTCGCCGCACCCGACGGACCCGCCCTGGAACGGCATCTGGCGCACTTCGGCGGGGTGGCCCTGGCCGCCGCGATCCGGGCCGGCTGCCCGGTCGGCGGCACCCGGACCCTGCCGACCGGCGTGCTGGCCCTGCCCGGCCTCGGCACGCTGCGCCGCACCACCCCGCGGATACGCCTGACCGGCCGGCCCGGGACCCTGCGGATGGCGGACCCGACGGGCCGACAGGGCCCCGTCCTGCTGCGCACCGCCACCCGGCCGGACGACCGCACCACTCGCGTCCTCGGCGGCGGCCCCGGCTGGTCCGCGCTGCGCACACTGCCGGGCACCGCGATCGTCCTGGACGACCTGGACCCCTACCGGGTCCCGCCCTACGGAATCGGCCCCGCCGCCCTGCCCGCGGCCGAGCGCCCGGAGTCCGCCCGCCGGCTGTGGGCCCAGCGCTGGAGCGAGGCGCACGCGCTGCTGACGGCGACCGACCCCGGCCGGGCCGCGGAGATCGGCACGGTACTGCGGGCCGTGGTCCCCCTCGCCCCCGAGCGACGGGCCGGCGGCGCCCCGCGCAGCGCCACCGCCAGGGCGGCGCCCGGCGCCGTGCTGGCCCAGCTCCCCGGGGACGGCGCGGAACTCGCGGAATCCCTCGTGCACGAGACCCAGCACACCAAACTGGCCGCCCTGCACGACCTCTCGCCGCTGTGCGTATCCGGCGCCGGCACCCTGCACCGGGTCGGCTGGCGGCCCGATCCCCGCCCCGTCATGGGCGTGCTGCAGGGCGTCTACGCGCATCTCGCGCTCGTCGATCTGTGGTCGCGGGCCGGCGGCACCCCGTCCGCTCCGCCCGGCTGGCGGCGCCGCGCCGAACTGCGGCTGGAAATCTACCGTGAGCACGTCGGAGAAGCCTTGTCCGCGCTCGGCGATTCCGATGAACTGACCCTGGTGGGAAGGGAGTTCGTACAGGGGATGGGCCGACACCACGCCGGTCTCGGCAGGGCGGCCAGAAGCCTGCGATAACACTCCGTGGGCATAGGATTGCGTCACGCTATGCACGGGGACGCGCGGCAGCGCGTCGGACGCTGGAACAGGGAGCGACGATGGCGGTACAGCGGCGTTCGGGCGGGGACGGTACACCGCCGCCCGAACACTTCCTGGTGGTCTTCCCGGGCTACCACCGCTCTTGGGCGACATGGATCGCACAGTGCCTGGAGGGCCACGGCCACCGGGCCACCCTGCAGCGCTGGGATCCGCCGCGCGAGGTCCCGCTTGAGGACTCCCTCGGCGACCTGCTGCTGTCCAGCGGGCGCATCCTCCTCGTCCTCAACGACTGGTTCTTCGAACTCGGACCGCGGCCCGCGGGGGAGTGGAACGACGCCCTGCGCGGATTCGTCGCCGCACACGCCGAGCGCTTCGCCGCGGTCAACCTCACCAACCGCCCGCTGCTGCCGGCCACGGCCGTCCTGGAACCCGCGAGCCTTTGGGGGCTGAGCGAGGAGAGCGCCGAGGAACGGCTGCTGCGCCGGCTCGGCCTGGAGCGCGCACGGGTGCCGCGGACCGTGACCAACCGGGTCCGCTACCCCGACACGCGCTGCGAGATCTGGGGCGAGGTCCCCCGCCGCAACCCGCGCTTCACCGGCCGCGACGACCTGCTCACCGACATCCACCAGCGGCTGGCGGACGCCGAGCGCGGCGCCGCCGCCTGCACCCTGCTCGGCATGTCGGGCATCGGGAAGACCCAGCTCGCCGTCGAGTACGCGCACCGCTTCAGCACCGACTACGACGTCGTGTGGTGGGTCAACTCCGACGACCGCAACATCCAGCGCGACCGGCTCGGCGAACTCGCCGTGGAGATGGGCCTGACCATCGGCAGCGAGCCCGGCGAACGCATCCGCGCCGTCCGTGACGCCCTGCGCCGCGGCGAGCCGTACGCCAACTGGCTGGTGATCCTGGACGGCTGGGACGACACCGACGGGATCAACACCCTGCTCCCGCAGGGTCCCGGGCACGTCCTGATCACCTCCCGCAACCGCGGCTGGAGCGAGCACACCGACATCCTGGAGATCCCCGCCTTCCTGCGCGCGGAGTCCACCGCCTATCTGATGCGGCGCGCCCCGCACATCACCGCGGCCCAGGCCGACGAGGTCGCCGCCGAGTTCGGCGACGTCCCGCTGCCCCTCGTACAGGCCGCCTCCTGGCTCGGCGAGTCCGGCATGGAGGTACCCGAGTACCTGCGCATGGTGCGCGAACGCCAGCTCTCCACGGTCGACGAGCCCGCCACCGGCGAGGGCTTCCCGCAGTCGTCCATGACCTCCTGGTCGATACTGCTCAACCGGCTGCGCCGCTCCCAGCCGCAGGCCATCGACGTGCTCAGCCTGTGCACGTCGTTCGCCCCCGGCAGGATCCCGCTGGGCCTGATCCGCGCCTACCCGCAGGCGGACCTCCCGGAGGACCTGCGCTGGATGACCACCGACCTGGCCGCCTGGACCCGGGCCCTTGACACCCTCGTCAACTACTCGGTGCTGACCCGTGAGACCCGCGGCCCGGCGGGCGTGGAGATGGGCCCGCACCAGGAGTCCGTGCACATGCACCGGCTCGTCCACGACATCGTCTCCAAACTGGTCAGCGAGCAGGGCCGCACGGACCACCAGCGGGTCGTGCGCACCCTGCTCGCGGAGGCCGACCCCGGCAACCCCATGGACAGCAGGAACTGGCCGCGCTACGCCGAACTGCTGCCGCACCTGGAACCCTCGGGCGCGCTCGCCAGCACCCGGCCCCGGGTCCGGGAGACCGTCCTGAACTGTCTGCGCTACTGCTTCCGCAGCGGGGAGTACCGCAGCGGACTCGACCTCGCCCGGCGGATCCGGGAGAACTGGTCGGGGACGTCCGACCCGCTGGACCAGTCGATGCTCGACCTGACCACCCAGGAGAGCAACATCCTGCGGGCCAGCGGCAGCTTCCGCGAGGCACACGAACTGGACCGCGGCATCCTGGACAAGCTCCAGGCCGCGCCGGTGCGCAACGAACTGGCCGAGCTGACCACCAAGGGCACCATGTCGAGCAGCCTGCGGCAGTTGGGGCGCTACCAGGAGGCGTACCAACTCCAGCAGGAAGTCCTCGACGGCAACACCCGGCTGCTTGGGCCCGACGAGACGCTCACCCTGATCGCCCGGCACAACCTGGGCGTCGTGCTGCGCCTGCTCGGCCGGTACGCCGAGGCGTACGAGATGGACCTGGAAACCCTCTCCCGGCGCGAGAACACGCTGCGCGCCCGGCACATCAACACGCTCAGCTCGGGCAACGCCGTCACCCACGACCTGCGGCTGCTCGGCCGCTACCGGGACGCGCTGGCCCGCCAGGAACCCGTGCTGCGCCTGCACGTCCAGGTGCTGGGGCCGCAGCATCCGCAGACGCTGGAGGCCCGCGCCCAGCTGCTCATGTGCCGGCGACGCGAGGGCGGACAGGCGCGGGACACCGGGCCCGCCATGGTCAGCCTGCTGGACCAGCTGAGCCAGGTGCATGGCCGAGAGCACTACCGCACGCTGTCGTTCCTCACGAACTACGGCAACTACCTGCGGGAACACGGCGACCTCGGGCTGGCGCGCGAGCTGATCGCGGAGGCCGAGGCGGGCTACCGTGCGCTGCTCGGACCCGCCCATCCCGTCGCCACCGGAATGCTGTCCAACACCGGTCTGGTGATGCAGGCCGCGGGCGAACGCGCCGAAGCGATGGCCATGTTCGAGTCCGCGCTCGCCGGGCTCACCGCCACCCTGACCGCCGACCACCCCTGGGTTCTGGGCTGTGCGCTGAACGCGGCGAGCGCGCGGAACTTCAACGGCCGTATCGCCGACGCCGTCGAGCTGAGCCGGGACACGCTGCGGCGCTCCCGCCGGGTGCTGGGCGACGAGCACCCGCTCACCCTGTCCTGCCAGGTGGCCCTCGCCGCCGACCTGCGGGCGGCACGGGAGCAGGAGGAGGCCGGAAAGCTGGAGGAGGACGGCCTGCTGTCCCTCACCCGCACCCTGGGAGCCCAACACCCCCACACCATCTCGGCCCGCCAACGAACCCGCCCCTACTGGGACTTCGAAGCCTACCTAAGCTGAACGCCCCGCTGGACACGCCGGGATAGGCAGTCGGTCATCTGCGGCACCGTCGTGGCTGCGCGAGCAACCCCCACTGACCCGCACTCGCGCACGCTCCGTACTCACCCCCACGCATAGGCGAAGGGCCCGACGCCGAGCAAGAACTCGACCCCGGGCCCTCCAACCACCGGCCAAACCGCCGGAGGCCTACGCTTCGAAGACCTCCCGCACCAACTGCTCCTGCTCCGCCTGGTGCCGCTTGGCGGAGCCGACCGCCGGGGACGAGCTGTGCGGCCGGGAGATGCGGCGCAGCCGCTCACCGTGCGGCACGTCCGCGCCGACCGCCAGGTCCAGATGGTCGATCAGGTTGAGGGCGATGAACGGCCAGGCACCCTGGTTCGCCGGCTCCTCCTGGGCCCACAGATACTTCTCGGCGTTCGGGTACTTGGCGATCTCGGCCTGCAACTCGGCGCCCGGCAGCGGGTACAGCCGCTCGATCCGGATGATCGCCGTGTCGGTCACACCGCGCTTCTTCCGCTCGGCTTCGAGGTCGTAGTAGACCTTGCCCGCGCAGAAGACGACCTTCTTCACGGCCGCCGCGTCGACCGAGTCGTCGCCGATGACCGGGCGGAACTGGCCGCTCGTGAACTCCGCCGCCTTCGACGCCGCCGCCTTCAGGCGCAGCATCGACTTCGGGGTGAAGACGACCAGCGGCTTGTGGTGCGGGTTGTGCACCTGCCACCGCAGCAGATGGAAGTAGTTCGACGGCAGGGTCGGCATCGCGACCGTCATGTTGTTCTGCGCGCACAGCTGAAGGAAACGCTCGGGACGGGCCGAGGAGTGGTCCGGGCCCTGGCCCTCGTAGCCGTGCGGGAGGAGCAGGACCACGCCGCTCGTCTGCCCCCACTTCTGCTCCGCCGAGGAGATGAACTCGTCCACCACCGTCTGCGCGCCGTTGACGAAGTCGCCGAACTGGGCCTCCCACATCACCAGCGCGTCCGGCCGGGCCAGCGAGTAGCCGTACTCGAAGCCCATCGCCGCGTACTCGGAGAGCAGCGAGTTGTAGACGTTGAGGCGGGCCTGGTCCTCGGACAGGTACAGCAGCGGGGTGTAGTCCTCGCCCGTCTCGCGGTCGATCAGCACCGCGTGGCGCTGGCCGAAGGTGCCGCGCTGCGAGTCCTGGCCCGCCAGCCGGACCGGGGTGCCCTCAAGCAGCAGCGAGCCGATGGCGAGCGTCTCGCCCATGCCCCAGTCGATCGTGTCGTCCTCGACCATGGCCGCCCGGCGCTGCAACTGCGGCAGCAGCCGCGGGTGGACGGTGACCCGGTCGGGCACGTTGACCTGGGACTCGGCGATGCGCTTGACGACCTCGGAGGAGACGGCCGTGGGGATCGCCACCGGGAAGCCGTCCTGCGGCTCCTGGACGCTCGCGGCGGCCGGCTGCGAGGTGGCCTCGCGGACCTCCGTGAAGACCTTCTCCAGCTGGCCCTGGTAGTCCTGCAGCGCCTGCTCGGCCTCCTCCAGGGTGATGTCACCGCGACCGATCAGGGACTCGGTGTAGAGCTTGCGCACCGAGCGCTTCTTGTCGATCAGGTCGTACATCAGCGGCTGGGTGAAGGCCGGGTTGTCCGACTCGTTGTGACCGCGGCGGCGGTAGCAGATGAGGTCGATCACCACGTCCTTGTTGAACGCCTGGCGGAACTCGAAGGCCAGGCGCGCGACGCGCACGACCGCCTCCGGGTCGTCGCCGTTCACATGGAAGATCGGGGCCTCGATCATGCGGGCCACGTCCGTCGCGTACATGGAGGAACGCGAGGACTCGGGGGCCGCGGTGAAGCCGACCTGGTTGTTGATGACGATGTGGACCGTGCCGCCGGTGCGGTAGCCGCGCAGCTGCGACATGTTCAGGGTCTCGGCCACCACGCCCTGGCCCGCGAAGGCCGCGTCGCCGTGGATCGCCACCGGCAGCACGGTGAAGTCCGTACCGCCCTTGTTGATGATGTCCTGCTTGGCGCGGGAGACACCCTCCAGGACCGGGTCGACGGCCTCCAGGTGGGAGGGGTTGGCGACCAGCGAGACCTTGATCTGCTCGCCGTCCAGGCCGGTGAAGGTGCCCTCGGCGCCCAGGTGGTACTTGACGTCGCCGGAGCCGTGCATCGACTTCGGGTCGAGGTTGCCCTCGAACTCGCGGAAGATCTGGGCATAGGACTTGCCGACGATGTTGGCGAGGACGTTCAGGCGGCCGCGGTGGGCCATGCCGATGACGACCTCGTCCAGCCGGGACTCGGCCGCCGAGTCGAGGACCGCGTCCAGCAGCGGGATGACGGACTCGCCGCCCTCCAAGGAGAACCGCTTCTGCCCGACGTACTTCGTCTGCAGGAACGTCTCGAACGCCTCCGCGGCGTTCAGCCGGCGCAGGATCCGCAGCTGTTCCTCGCGCTCCGGCTTGGAGTGCGGGCGCTCCACGCGGTCCTGGATCCACTTGCGCTGCTTCGGGTCCTGGATGTGCATGAACTCGATGCCGGTGGTGCGGCAGTACGAGTCGCGCAGCACACCGAGGATGTCGCGCAGCTTCATCATCGACTTGCCGGCGAAGCCGCCGACGGCGAACTCGCGCTCCAGGTCCCACAGCGTCAGACCGTGCTCGACGATGTCCAGGTCCGGGTGCTTGCGCTGGCGGTACTCCAGCGGGTCGGTGTCGGCCATGACGTGGCCGCGGACCCGGTAGGAGTGGATCAGCTCGAAGACGCGGGCGGCCTTGGTGACGTCGTCGTCGTGCGAGGCGTCGATGTCCTTGAGCCAGCGGACCGGCTCGTAGGGGATGCGCAGCGCCTCGAAGATCTCGTCGTAGAAGCGGTTCTCGCCGAGCAGCAGGTTGGCGACCTGGCGCAGGAACTCGCCGGAGGCGGCGCCCTGGATCACCCGGTGGTCGTAGGTCGACGTGAGCGTCATGACCTTCGAGATGCCGAGCTTGTTCAGGGTGTCCTGGCTGGTGCCCTGGAACTCCGCCGGGTAGTCCATCGAGCCGACGCCCATGATGACCGACTGACCGGGCATCAGACGCGGCACGGAGTGGACGGTGCCGAGGCCGCCCGGGTTGGTCAGGGAGACGGTGACGCCGGTGAAGTCGTCCATCGTCAGCTTGCCGTCGCGGGCACGGCGGACGATGTCCTCGTAGGCCTGCCAGAACTCGAAGAAGTTCAGCGTCTCGGCCTTCTTGATCGCCGCGACGACGAGCTGGCGGTCGCCGTTGGGCTTGACCAGGTCGATGGCGAGGCCGAGGTTGACGTGGGCCGGCTTGACGAGGGTGGGCTTGCCGTCCTTCTCGCCGAACGACCAGTTCATCGACGGCATGGCCTTGATGGCCTGGACCATCGCGAAGCCGATGAGGTGGGTGAAGGAGATCTTCCCGCCGCGCGCCCGCTTCAGGTGGTTGTTGATGACGATGCGGTTGTCGAACAGCAGCTTCACCGGGACCGCGCGGACCGAGGTGGCGGTCGGCAGCTCCAGCGAGGCGTTCATGTTCTTGGCGACCGCCGCGGAGGGACCGCGCAGCGTCACGTACTCGGGGCCCTCAGGGGCCTCGGTGGCCGGTGCGGCCGGCTTGGCCGCAGGCGCGGCGGGCTTGGCCGGCGCGGGGGCGGCAGCGGCGGGCCGGGGGGCCGCCGGGGCCGGGGTCGCGGGCTCAGGGGCGGCCGGCGCAGGCGCGGCGGGTGCGGCCGCGGCGGGCGTGGGTGCCGCCGGGGCGGCGGGCCGGGCCGGGGCCGCCGGTGCGGTGGTCTCTGCGGCCCCCGCGGTCGCAGTACCCGCCTGGGCCGGGGCGGCGGCCGCTCCGGGCTTGTAATCGGCGAAGAAGTCCCACCAGGCGCGGTCTACCGAATTCGGGTCCTGGAGGTACTGCTGATAGATCTCGTCGACGAGCCACTCGTTCGCGCCGAACGCGGCGGTGGGGTTCTTCCCGGCCTGTTCGTCGGTCGTGGTGGCACCGCCCGACCGAAGGCCGGCGGAGCTCGGGTTACTGGGGGACTGTGGCGACACGGCGGCAACCGCCCTCTTCCGCTTCACAAGGTGATGGACAGCGGGAATAAAGGCTACGCCTCCATGAGCGGGAAGGTCAGGTCGGGCCGGTTCATCGTCGTGTAAGTCACATCAGAAAGCGGGTTTCGGGCCTTGAAATGGCGGGAAACAAGCGGGATTCAGCTGTGCGAGGGATGGCTCGGCCCGTGCCTCGGCGCGCGTGGCGGCGCGGCTTCGCGCGGATCCACGCACCCGTCGGTCGGGACGCTCGTGGATCTTGTGGCTCCGCTTCGAACTTTACGTCAACTTGGCAGAGAAGGCTCTCCCGGAAGGGTGATGAGAATCCGGCAGCCCCGCTCGGATTCGGCCACCCCGATCCGGCCGCCGTGCAGATCGACCGCCCAGCGGGCGATCGCGAGACCGAGCCCGGTGCCGCCGTCGCTGCCCGGACCGTGCGGGCGGCTGACGGCGCCCCGGTTGAACCGTTCGAAGACCTTGCGCCACTCCGAGCGCGGAATGCCGGGGCCCTCGTCCAGGACCTCCAGTTCCAGCGAGTCGGGCTGCGGGCCGCGCCGCGCCTTCACGGTGACGCGGCCGTGCGGCGGACTGTGCTTGACCGCGTTGTCGATGAGGTTCGCGACGACCTGGTGGATGCGCTCAGGGTCGGCGAGCGCGGTCAGCTCCGGCGGGGAGACGTCGAGGTGCAGATGGACGTCGGTACGGGTGTGACTGCCCGAGCCGGAGGCGATCGCGGCGCGCGCCGAGGCGACCATGTTGGCCTCCTTCAGCACGCCCGACAGATACGGCCACACCTCGAAACGCCGCTTGCGCAGCGGGACGACCCCGTTGTCCAGCCGGGACAGGTCGAGCAGCGTCTCCACCAGCCGGCCCAGCCGTTCCGTCTGCTTGAGCGCCGTGCGCATGGTCTCGGTGTCCGGCTCCGCGATGCCGTCCACGACGTTCTCCAGCACCGCACGCAGCCCCGCGATGGGGGTGCGCAGCTCGTGCGAGACGTTCGCCACCAGCTCCTTGCGCTGGCGGTCCTGGGCCTCCAGCTCGTCCGCCATGACATTGATCGTCTGGGCCAGGTCGCCCAGTTCGTCGCGGCGGTTCTCGCGCACCCGGCGCGTGTAGTCGCCGTGCGAGATGGAGCGCGCCACCGCGTTCATCTCGTCCAGCGGCGCGGTGAGCGACAGTGCCACGAACTGCGTGATCAGCAGGGTGGCGATCATCGAGAAGACCGTGATGAAGCGCAGCTCCGTCTTCGTGTGCACCGCGATCATCGACAGCCCTGTCGTGATCAGCACCGAGATGACGACCAGCGCGCCCAGCTTGGTCTTGATCGAGAACGGGCGTACGCCGCCCCAGGGTTCCCCGGGGCTCCTCCGTGCGGCCGACCGCCCGTCGCTCATGGCGTCGGTGTCTCCAGGGCGTAGCCCACCCCGTGCACCGTGCGGATCCGCTCGGCGCCGATCTTCCGGCGCAGCGCCTTGATGTGGCTGTCGACGGTCCGGGTGCCGGAGGCGTCCGCCCAGTCCCACACCTCGGCGAGGAGCTGCTCGCGGGAGAGCACCGCGCGCGGGGTGTTCGCCAGGCAGACCAGCAGATCGAACTCGGTCGGTGTGAGGTGCACGTCCTCGCTGCGCACCCGTACCCGGCGCTGCGCGTGGTCGATCTCCAGCTCGCCGAGGCGCAGGATGCCCGACCGCGGGGTCGCCGCGGCCAGCGCGGCCCGCTCCACCCGGCGCAGCAGCACATGCACCCGTGCGGCCAGCTCCCGCATGGAGAACGGCTTGGTCATGTAGTCGTCCGCCCCGACCCCGAGCCCGACCAGCATGTCGGTCTCGTCGTCTCGCGCGGTCAGCATCAGCACCGGTACCGGGCGCTGGGCCTGCACCCGGCGGCAGACCTCCAGACCGTCGAAGCCGGGCAGCATGATGTCGAGGATCAGCAGATCGGGCTGCCAAGCCTCGGCCGTGTCGACGGCGGCCGGACCGTCGCCCGCGGTCTGCACGAGGAAACCCTCGGCGCGCAGCCGGGCCGCGATGGCGTCGACGATCGTCTGGTCGTCCTCGACGACCAGGACCCGGCGCTGAGCGCCCGGGCTGGCCGCCGACGTGCCGTTGTGGGAGGTGTGTGTCTGCTCCATCGCCCGCCCCTGAAGTGTGCTTTCCGGAATCCGTGGGGTGATCCCATGACTGCGATTGACGCTTGAATGATCCGCGTCAGGGAAGCACATTACGGTGACAGACCGTGCCGTCGCTATCCAGGTCGTACGGCGAGGTGCACGACGTCCGGAACGCCCCGGGCAACGGGGATCTCTTCGGTACGCACCTGCTGGAACCCGGCATTCTGCAAGGTTCCTTCAAATTCCGGAGAGGGCTGCGCCGACCACACCGCGAGTACCCCGCCGGGCCTCAACACCCTTGCGCAGTCCGTCAGTCCGGCCGGTGCGTAGAGGCCGCCGTTGCCCTCGGTGACCGTCCAGCCGGGCCCGTTGTCGATGTCCAGGCACAGCGCGTCGAACGTGGTGGACGTCTCATGGACGTACGCCACCAGGTCCGCCTCCACGATGCGGGTGCGCGGGTCGGCCAGGGCCGCGGCGGACACCTCGGCGAGCGGTCCGCCGCGATGCCAGTCGACGACCGCGGGTTCCCGTTCGACGACCGTGATCCGCCCCCAGCGGGGGTTCGCCGCGGCGTGTGCGAGCGAGAATCCGACTCCCAGGCCGCCGATCAGCACCTCCGGCGCCGTGCGGTCGTCCAGGGCGTCGAGCGCGGCGTCCACCAGCAGCCGCTCCGAGCGCCCGTCGGAGGTGTCCATCAGGAAGCAGCCGTTGGCGATGATCTGCAGCAGCGCGCCGTGCCGGCGCAGCACCACCTCGCCGTAGGGGCCCGCACGGCGGTCCAGGACTTCGGGAATGGCGTACGGCGTGGTCATGGCCCCATCCTGCCCGACATCCGGGGCCGGGCCTGCGGGCCGGTCACGGTTCCGTCCGCGGTCACGGGGGGCGGCGCGCGTCACCCGAACGAGCGGCGCGCCGCGGCCGTGTCTCCCCGTACGGCGCAGCCGGTTCCTCTGAGCATCCTGTGAATCCGGTGACGCGTGGCGCCGGTCATAGACAGCGGCCCCCGCGGAGCGAAGGCTGGGGCCGAGCGGAAGGAGCGCCTGACGGTGGAACGGACCGCGGAGGCGGCGACCACGGCCCCGCCCACGCGCCTCACGGACGCCCCCGAGCCGGTCGGGAGCCGGGCGGCCGAGCTGCTGGACGGAATGCCGCGGCAGCGGGGCCCCGCGCCGTCGGCGGCACCGCCGGTCGCACGGACGCTGTGCGTCCCGCGGGCCTGGCGGCTGCTGCCCACGCCCGCCGGTACGCCGTTCACCTTCGCCTACGCGGCCCTGCTCGCCGCGACCTCACTGATCGCCTCGTTCGCCGACCGGTCCCTGGTGCACGCCCTCCAGCAGGGATCGAGCACGGACGTGGCCCACCTGATGGGCGCGCCCGGCGCGGTGCTGGTGGCGAGCGCGCTGTGGATCGCCGGCGGGGTCGCCTCGCCGTACGCGCTCGGCTTCCTGCTGGTCCTCACCGCGCTGGAGCGGCGCGTCGGCGCCCTGCGCGCGGCCGGTGTCTTCCTGCTCGGACACGTGGTGGCCACGCTGGCGACCGAGGTACCCGTAGGGCTCGCCGTGCTCGCCGGGCAACTGCCGGCTACCTCGCTGCACCGCCTCGACTACGGCATCAGCTTCGGCGTGGCCGCCGTCACCGGGGCCCTGGCCGGGCTGGTCGCGCCCTGGCTGCGGTGGACGCTGCTGGGCCTGTTCGGCGGGATGGTCGCCGCGGACCTGATCGAGTTCGCCGACCCGATGACCGACTGGGGCCATCTCATCGCGCTGACCATCGGCGTCGCGACCTGGCCCCTGACCCGCCGCTCGCCCCACCCCCCGACGCAGCCCGCACCTGTCATCTGAGCCGGTGTGCCCCGAAGGGGCGCGGGGAACTGCGCGACCAACCACAACGAACCGGCACTCGGTATCTGAGCTGGTGTGCCCCGAGGGGGCGCGGGGAACTGCGCGACCAACCACAACGAACCGGCACTCGGTATCTGAGCTGGTGTGCCCCCGAAGGGGCGCGGGGAACTGCGCGGGCAACCACAACGCGCCCGCACCCGGCGGCCGTCCCGCTCCGCGACGGCGACCCCCCGGCGGCCTGGTGATCGCTCAGAGCGAACGGGGGGCGGGGAACAATCGGAGGCTCACGTGCATTGAGTCGGCATAGCTCAACTTGACTGCCGAAGGGGAGATCATGGCTGCTGAGTCCGCGGCGTTCACAACGCTCACCCTGCCCGTGCTGCCGCTCGACGACGAGGTCGTGCTGCCCGGGATGGTGGTTCCGCTGGACCTCAACGACACCGACGTACGCGCCGCGGTGGAGGCCGCCCAGGCCGCCGCCCGCGCGGAACCGGGCAAGCCCAGGGTCCTGCTGGTCCCGCGCATCGACGGGACGTACGCGAGCACCGGTGTGCTCGGCACCGTCGAGCAGGTGGGCCGGCTGGCCGACGGCGACCCCGGCGCGCTGATCCGCGGCCGGAGCCGGGTGAGGATCGGCGCCGGGACCACCGGGCCGGGCGCGGCGCTGTGGGTCGAGGGGACCCGCATCGACGAGCAGGTGCCGGAGCCGCTGCCGGGCCACGTCGCCGAACTCGTCAAGGAGTACAAGGCCCTCGCCACCGCCTGGCTGCGCAAGCGCGGCGCATGGCAGGTCGTCGACCGCGTGCAGGCCATCGACGACGTCTCCGCGCTCGCCGACAACTCCGGCTACTCGCCGTTCCTGACCACCGAACAGAAGATCGAACTGCTGGAGACCGGCGACGCGGTGGCCCGGCTCAGGCTGGCCACCCAGCAGCTGCGCGACCACCTCGCCGAGCAGGACGTGGCCGAGACCATCGCCAAGGACGTCCAGGAGGGCGTCGACAAGCAGCAGCGCGAGTTCCTGCTCCGCCGCCAGTTGGAGGCGGTCCGCAAGGAACTGCGGGAGCTGAACGGCGAGAACGGCAAGGATTCGGCCGAGGAGTCCGACGACTACCGCGCCCGAGTGGAGGCCGCCGACCTGCCGGAGAAGGTCCGTGAGGCCGCGCTCAAGGAGGTCGACAAGCTGGAGCGGGCCAGCGACCAGTCCCCGGAGGGCTCCTGGATCCGCACCTGGCTCGACACGGTCCTGGAACTGCCGTGGAACGAGCGGACCGAGGATGCTTACGACATCCAGGGCGCCAAGGCGATCCTGGACGCCGAGCACGCGGGCCTGGAGGACGTGAAGGAGCGCATCACCGAGTACCTGGCGGTGCGCAAGCGCCGTACCGACCGGGGCCTCGGCGTGATCGGCGGCCGGCGCGGCGGCGCCGTGCTCGCGCTCGTCGGGCCGCCCGGTGTGGGCAAGACCAGCCTGGGCGAGTCCGTGGCGCACGCGATGGGCCGCAAGTTCGTCCGCGTCGCCCTCGGCGGCGTCCGGGACGAGGCCGAGATCCGCGGCCACCGGCGTACCTACGTCGGCGCGCTGCCCGGCCGGATCGTCCGCGCGATCAAGGAGGCCGGGTCGATGAACCCGGTGGTCCTGCTGGACGAGATCGACAAGGTCGGCTCGGACTTCCGCGGCGACCCGGCGGCGGCCCTGCTTGAGGTCCTGGACCCGGCGCAGAACCACACCTTCCGCGACCACTACCTGGAGGTCGAACTCGACCTGAGCGACGTCGTCTTCCTGGCGACGGCGAACGTGCTCGAAGCCATCCCGGAGGCCCTGCTCGACCGCATGGAGCTGGTCCGCCTGGACGGCTACACCGAGGACGAGAAGGTCGTCATCGCCCGCGACCACCTGCTCCCGCGCCAGCTGGAGCGGGCGGGCCTGGCCAAGGACGAGGTCACGCTCGACGAGAGCGCCCTGCGCAAGCTGGCAGGCGAGTACACGCGCGAGGCGGGCGTGCGCACCCTGGAGCGGTCCATCGCCCGGCTGCTGCGCAAGGTCGCGGCCCAGCACGAACTGGGCGAGCGCGAGCTGCCGTTCACCATCACGGACGCCGAACTGCGGGGCCTGATCGGCCGGCCGCACCATGTGCCCGAGTCCGCCCAGGACCCGGCGGAGCGCCGTACGGCCGTGCCGGGCGTGGCCACCGGCCTCGCGGTCACCGGGGCGGGCGGCGACGTCCTGTTCGTCGAGGCGTCCCTCGCGGACCCGGAGACCGGCGCGGCGGGCCTGACCCTGACCGGGCAGCTGGGCGACGTGATGAAGGAGTCGGCGCAGATCGCGCTGAGCTTCCTGCGCAGCCACGGCGCCGAGCTGGAACTGCCGGTGGCCGACCTGAAGGACCGGGGCGTGCACATCCACTTCCCGGCGGGCGCGGTGCCGAAGGACGGTCCGAGCGCCGGCGTCACCATGACGACGGCCCTGGCCTCGCTGCTGTCCGGCCGGCTGGTGCGCACGGACGTGGCGATGACCGGCGAGGTCTCGCTCACCGGCCGGGTGCTGCCGATCGGCGGGGTGAAGCAGAAGCTGCTGGCCGCGCACCGGGCCGGGGTGACGACCGTCGTCATCCCGAAGCGCAACGAGCCCGACCTGGACGACGTCCCGGCCGAGGTGCTGGACAAGCTCGACGTCCACACCGTCACGGATGTCCGTCAGGCCCTGGAGCTGGCCCTCGCGCCGGCCGCGAACGGCGCGGAGCCCGAGGTTCCGGTGGCGGCGTGACGGACGTCATCGGATGAAGGAAGGCCCGGGCCCCCTGCCGGGGACCCGGGCCTTCGCCTGCCTGGGAGGTCAGCCGTTGGCGAGTGCCTGCACCCGGTCCAGCGCCCCGTTGAACTTGTCGTGGTCCCCGACCGTCGGCCCGGTCGAGGTGTACTGCCACATGGTGTAGTAGCCCCAGCCGGCCGGGAGGGTGCCCACGTCGGAGGCGTAACGGGCGATCCACAGCGGGTTGGCGGACGCGAAGCCGCCGTAGTTGCCGGTGCACTGGGTCCACCAGCTGGTGGCCGTGTAGATGACGGCGTCGCGGCCCGTGCGGGCCTTGTACGTGTTCAGGAAGTCGGCGATCCAGCTGACCATCGCGGCGGCCGTCTTGCCGTAGCAGGCGGCGCCGTACGGGTTCCACTCGATGTCGAGGGCGCCCGGGAGGGTCTTGCCGTCCCGGGACCAGCCGCCGCCGTGGTCGACGAAGTAGTTGGCCTGGGCGGCGCCGCTCGTGGTGTCGGGGGTCGCGAAGTGGTACGCGCCGCGGATCATGCCGACGTTGTAGGAGCCGTTGTACTGCTGGGCGAAGTAGGGGTTCGTGTAGTACGTGCCCTCCGTCGCCTTCGTGTAGGCCCACCTGACCCCGCTGTTCCACAGGGTCGACCAGGCGACGTTGCCCTGGTAGCTGGCGACGTCGACGCCCTCGGTCTGGGTGGCGTCACCGGTGCGGGGCATGCCGCTCTGGCCGTCGTGCGCCAGGACGCCCATGCCCATGTAGGCGGAGCCGCGGGCGGGCGTGGTGGCGGCCTGGGCGCTGGTGAGGGGGAGGGTGAGGGACAGGGCGGCCAGCAGCGTCACGAACAGGGCCGTGAATCTGCGGCGGGTGGTGCCGGGTCTGTGCACGGGCATGGCGTGCCTCCGAGGAGTGGGTGGGGGGACCGCGGATGACGACTGGCGTGAGCATGCCAGTAATTGCCTGGCAGAGAAGCTACGCACGTAGACCGCGCCGTGGGAAGGGGCCCCGGAGGCTGCCGTTGGTCTACGCCTGCGAAATACTTACGGAGCTGCGGCGATGGCGGCACGTGGCGGAAACTTTCAGAACCGCGAAACCGATCAGGGGTGCTGACGTGCACGAGGACGCGAACGGCGACGGACGGCCCGTCGCCGGCCGGCTGTCGGCGAGTGGTGCAGACCAGGAATTCCTGGCGCTGGAACGCGAGTTGACGATGCTGCTGCGGCGTGCCCGGGCCAACCAGGGCGAGATGGCCCGCGAGGTCCACCCCGATCTGGAGCCCGCCGCGTACGGCCTGCTCGTCCTGCTGGAGGAACACGGTCGGCAGCGCGCCACCGACCTCGCCGGCTACATCGGCGTCGGCAAGGCCACCATGTCCCGCCAGCTGCGCGCCCTTGAGCAGCTGGGGCTGGTCGGCCGCGAGCCCGACCCCGCGGACGGCCGCGCCTGGCTGGTGGCCCTGACCGAGGAGGGCCGCGGCCGGGTGGTCCGGGTGCGCGAGGCCCGCCGCGCCCGCTACGTCCGCCAGCTCGCCCACTGGGACCGCAGCGAGGTCGCGGAACTGGCCCGGCTGCTCCACCAGTTGAACGGCGTCATGGAGAAGTAGGCCATCGAGGGGCAGGCCACGCAGCGGCGCGTCCTGGTCGTGACGGGGCGGGGCGTGGCGGGATGCGTCCTGGAGGGGCGGGGCCTGGCGCGGTGGGCCGCTGTGAAGGGGCGGGGTGTGGAGTGGTGGGTCCTGTCGGGGCGGGGCTTGGCGCGGTAGGCCGTGGGCGGGTGGGTCCTGCCGGGGCGGGGCGTGAAGAGGCAGGTCGTGGCGGGGTGCGTCCTGGGAGGGCGGGGCCTGGCGGGGTCGGCCGTGGTGGGGTGACGGATGTGGCTCGGTCATGCTGGGTGGGGCCCGGCTCTCAGGACGGCCGCGGTCAGCGCAGTTCCGCGTAGACCACCGTCGCGTCGTCGTGCGTCTTGCTGCGCCCCAGATGCCTGCGTTCCTCGCGGTCGGCCGTCTCCAGGGCCCGTACCCGGTCGACCAGGGCCCGTGCGCCCTCCTTCCGGAGCAGAGTGAAGCAGTCCGCCCAGTCGCCCTCGTGGAACTTCTCCACCCAGCGTGTCGCCCCGTCCGTCAGCGCGGCCAGGGCGCGGACCTCATGGCTCGGCACGCTCCCCGTCACCGCGCGGGCGGCGACCGACGGGTCCGCCGCGGCCGTGAAGAAGCCGCCCTCCTTGTTGCGGACCGTCGCGTCCGCCACCGCGTCCGAGGCCAGCGCGGCGCGGGGCAGCCGGGCCAGCCGGTCGTCCTGGACCGCGGTGACCGTGCCGGCGGGCGACTCCAGCAGCAGGGTGGAGTCGGACAGGACCAGGTACTCCAGCAGGTCGGCCGACCAGCGGACCAGGACGACGGTCGCCTGGGGCGTGCGCGGGTGAGAAAGGTCACAGGTGAACGCGTGCGCCTCGGCTGTACGGAGAATCGCCCGGGAGAGAATCTCCGACAGCGTCAGATCTCGGTCGGAAACGGTCAGTTCGGTCAGTGCGCCGCCGAGTCGCGCGGTGAACCACGGGACGGAATGCAGACATCCCGTCCCGTCCTCCGGCGGGGTCACCCCGTCCAGGACGATCACGCAACCGCCCTGTCCGCAGGCCGGTAGTCCGACACCGGCGAAGTCCTCGTCGGGACGGTCCGGGTCGCCGGGCTCGGAAACGACGTCAGTACGCATCCAGCCAGTCTGCACGAGCCCTTCACAAGGTCTGTCAAAGACCCCCTACGGTGGCCGCATCGACGCGACAGCGCAGGTCAGCCGCCGGGTTTGCGGGGGAATGACACACTCCGGGAACGCGTGGCGGCGAATCCTGCCAAAGCCTGCCGCCCGCGTCCAACCGGCCCGCCCGAAACCGCCCCGGCGCTTGCCGGAGGAACTTGCCCGCCAACTCCCCTCCGAGGTTCACTCCTTCGGGTGGCGGGCCAGGTGATGCATGACCGCCGACCACCGGCACTGGGAGGGTCGGAACGGACCGTACCGGGTGTACACACCACCTTGGCATCGACGACGAGCATCGAGACGGCGGGGTGCCACCCGGACCCATGGGCAGACGAGTTCAGGAATGCGAGCACCGGTGCAGATGAAGCGGCCTCGGCGCAAAGGCAGGCAGACGACCCCCGAAGGGAGCGCCGGGCACACATCCGTCGGCACCGGCCGCCCCACCCACGTACGCAACCGGCTGATCGTCGCCGTGGCCGTGGTGGCCGCGGCCGTCGCCGGGGCCGGCACCCCGTCCCTGCTCGCCGCCTCCGGACAGCTGAGCGACACCCAGGAACTGGTGACCTTCGCCGGACGCACCGAGAGCGCGCTGACCCTCGCGCACGCGCTCGCCGACGAACGCGACGAGGTCACCTCCTACATCGCCGCGGGCCGCCCCAAGTCCAAGGCACCCTCCGAGGACCGCGGCGCCCGCGTCGACCAGCAGGTCGAGGACCTGCGCGCCGACCCCGACACGCCCTCCGGGCTGCGCGCGGACCTCGACGCCATCGCCTCCGTCCGGCGGGCCGCGCTCACCGGCAAGAGCACCGCGCTGGAAGCCCACCAGGGCTACACCGCCACCATCACCGACCTGCACCGGCTGGCCGGGGAACTGGCCGAGCGGATGCCCGAGCGGGCGGGCTCCGGCGCCTACGCACTCGCCGAGCTCGACCTCGCCGTCCAGCAGTCCGCCGCCGCCCGCGGGCTGCTCCTCGCGGCCCTGAACGTGCCGAGCACCACCCAGACGGTGATCGACCCCATCACCGGACTGCCCACGACGACCGCGGTCACCTCCGAGGCCGACAAGAAGCAGCGCGACGCCCTCACCGCCGCCGCCCAGCAGGCCCGCCTGCGGGCCGACGCCGCCCTCGCCGACTTCCGCGACGGCGCGCCCAAGCCGGCCGTCACGACGTACGACTCCACGGTCACCGGCCCCGAGGTCAACTCCGCCGACAAATACCTCGCCGCCCTCACCGACCAGCCGACGCTCTCCGACGGCGAACTGGCCACCAGCACCAAGAAGCTGGACGCCGCGCTGTCCTCGCGGGTCGACCTGATGCGGGGCGTGGAGTCCTCGCTCTACGACCGCCGCACCAAGGACCTGGAACTCCTGCGCGACGACGACGTCACCGCGCTGGAGATCCGTATCGCCGCCCTCGGCGCCCTGCTGCTGATCGCCGTCGGCATCGCCACCGGGCTGGCCCGCACCCTCACCCGCCCGCTCTCGGTGCTGCGCCGCGGCTCGGCACGGCTGGCCGACGCCGAGAACCCGTCGGCCGAGGAACCCATCACGTTCACCGGCCGCAACGACGAGTTCGCCCAGGCCGTCCGCTCCGTCAACACCCTGCACGCGCGTGCCGCCGCCCTGTACGAGCGCGTCGCCACCCTGGAGGCCGACCGCAAACACCTGGTCGGCCAGCGCCAGAAGATGGCCGACGCCCGCGAGGAACTGCGGGCCGAACTCGCGTCCGCGCAGGCGCACCTGGAGCAGGTGCGGGGCGGCATCGGCGGCACGTTCGTGAACCTGGCGCTGCGCACGCTCGGCCTGGTCGAGCGGCAGCTGGCCGTCATCGAGGGCCTTGAGGAACGCGAGCAGGACCCCGACCGGCTGGCCACGCTGTTCAAGCTCGACCACTTCGCCACGGTCATGCGCAGGCACAGCGAGAACCTGCTGGTCCTCGCCGGGACCGAGCACGTGCAGAACCACCACGGGCCGGTGCCGCTGGTCGACGTGGTACGGGCCGCGGTCAGCGAGATCGAACGCTACGAGCGGGTGCGCATCGCCGCGCTGCCGCCGCACGCCCACGTGGCCGGCTTCGCGGCCGACGACGTCTCCCATCTGCTGGCCGAACTGATGGAGAACGCCACCTCGTTCTCCCCGCCGGACCTGCCCGTCGAGATCTCCGGCTGGCTGCTGGAGAGCGGCGAGGTGATGCTCTCGGTGCAGGACGAGGGCATCGGCATGGCCGCCGAGCGGCTGGAACGGCTCAACGCCCGGCTCGCCGACTTCGACCCGGAGGCGGCGTACGGCCAGGAGAGCGAGGACGGTCTCGGGCTCGGCCTGTACGTCGTGGCCCGCCTCGCGCACCGGCACGGCGTGCGGGTGCAGTTGCGCGAGCAGAAGCAGGGCGGGGTGGCCGCGGTCGTGGTCCTCACCCAGGATCTGCTGACGAGCGCACCGGCGAAGGCCGTGCCGTCCCCGGCGGCCGCGGTCGGCGGCGCCCGGCCCGTCTCCCTGCCCGGCGCGGACGCCGAGGCCAACTCCAATGTGCTGCACGGCCGGACGGCCGACGCCGACCCGCTGGTCGCGCTCGCCGAGCAGACCGTACGGGACGCGGCCGGCACGGACGGCCTCCCGCACGCCCCCACACCGCCGCACCCCAGGACCGGCCACCCGGAGCCCGAGCACGCCCCGTCCGCACACACCCGGACACCGGAACACCCGGCGGGGCACGCGGACGGGAATGATCCCGGCGAGCACGCCGCGGCGCCGGGGCAGCCGGCCGGGCAGGCGGGGCAGGCGGAGGCACCGGCGGACAGGAACGGCCCGGCCGAGTACGCCGCGGCGCCGGGATACCGGGAGGGGCAGACGGAGGCACCGGCCGACGGACGCGGTCCCGGCGGGCACGCCGCGGCGCCGGGGCATCCGGCCGGGTCGGCGGGGCACGTGGATGCGTCGGCGGACGGAAGCCGTCCCGCCGAGCATGCCGAGTCGGGGTTCGGGGACGCGCCCGTGTCCGGGAGCCGTCCTGGCGGGCACGCCGCGGTGCCGGGGCCCTCGGCCGGGCAGGCGGGTCACGCGGACGGGCCGGCGGACGGTGGGCCCGGCGGATACGCCGAGGTTGGGCGCGGGGACGTACCGGCGGACGGGAACGGCCCGGCCGAGTACGCCGCGGCGCCGGGATACCGGGAGGGGCAGACGGAGGCACCGGCCGACGGACGTGGTCCCGGCGGGCATGCTGCCGTGTCTGAGCGTCCGGTGGGGCGTGGTGCCGGGCCGGGGTCCGTCGGGTCCTCGGAGCGGCTTGCCGAGACGACCATGGAGTTGCTGGCGCCCAATCCGGCGGCCGTCGACGCCGGGGCGGCCCGGCAGGGCGCACCCGTCACGGAGGCCGGGACCCAAGCGTTCCCCGCGCCCGGAACCCCCCGGTCCGGCGACGACGCCCAGGCGCCCGGCACCGCCCCCGAGGGGGAGACCGGCGACGAGGCGGCCCACGAGCGCACGCCCGACCTGCTCACCGCCAAGGGCCTGCCCAAACGCACCCCGAAGATCACCGCAACCGCCCCGGCCCCCCGCCGGCAGTCCGGGTCCGTGGACGCCGACGCCCTGCGCCGCAGGCTCGGCGGGTTCCGCCGCGGAGCGGAGGCCGGCCGCCGCGACGTCGCGGCGGAGATGGCGGAACAGACAGGCGAGACCAGCACACCCGCGGCCCAGACCGCGCAGCGCACGGCCGGAGAAGCCACGGGGGGCACCGTCGAGGAGGCAAGCAGTTGACCGCGCCCAGTACCTTCGGACTGAGCAGTGAGGCCCGCAACCTGCACTGGCTGCTGACGAACCTGGTCGAGGAGGTGCCGGGCATCCAGTCGGTCGCGGTGGTCTCCTCCGACGGCCTGCTGCTCCTGTCCTCCGACCCCGCCCGGGCCGCCGAGGCCCGAGAGGCCGGCGAGACGCCGCGCACCGGCCCCCGCGGCTCCGCCGCCGACCTGGCCACCATCGTCTCCGGCATCGGCAGCCTCACCCTCGGCGCCGCCAAACTGATGGACTCCGGCGGGGTCAAGCACACGATGGTCGCGATGGACGAGGGGAGCCTCTTCGTGATGTCGATCAGCGACGGCTCGCTGCTCGGAGTGCACGGCTCCGCGGACTGCGACATGAGCGTCGTGGCGTACCACATGGCGCTGTTCGTCGGCCGGGCCGGCCATGTGCTGACCCCCGAACTCCGCAGCGAGCTGCGAAAATCCCTGGAGTCCGAGTCGACGGGGAGCCCCCGATGAGCAGCACTCCGAAGAAGCTCCCGGTCCGCGGCGGCGACCGCAAACCCGCCCGGGTCCGTCCCTACTCGCTCACCGGCGGCCGCACCCGCTTCGGTCATGTCCTCCTCGTGGAGACGTTCGTGGCCAGCACCGAGGCCCTGGAGGCCCCGGAAGAGCGCAAGGAACTGACGAACAGTAAAGTCACCTCGCGGGTCATGCCGGAGATGCGGGCCATCGTCGAACTGTGCCGCCGCATGCGTACGGTGGCCGAGATCGCCGCGCTGCTGCACATGCCGCTCGGCGTGGTGCGGGTGCTCCTGAGCGACCTCGCGGACCAAGGAAAGATCCGTGTGTACGGAACCGGAACCGATCACGGCGTCGGCCGGCCGGACCGCGCTCTGCTGGAAAGGGTGCTGAGTGGACTCCGTCGTCTCTGACGCCGTCGGCGTCGCCCCCCTCGTCGTCGAGCCCGACGAGGAGCTGAAGTCCTGGCAGACGGACCGCACCCGGGCGCCCGCGGCCACGAAGATCGTCGTGGCGGGCGGCTTCGGCGTCGGCAAGACCACGCTGGTCACCGCCGTCTCGGAGATCACTCCGTTGCAGACCGAGGCGCTGATGACCGAGGCGAGCGAGGCCACCGACGACCTCACCGCCACGCCCGGCAAGCTGACCACCACCGTGGCCATGGACTTCGGCCGTCTCACGCTCGACGACGACCTGGTCCTCTACCTGTTCGGCACGCCGGGTCAGCAGCGGTTCTGGTTCATGTGGGACGACCTGGTGCGGGGTGCCATCGGCGCCGTCGTCCTCGCCGACACCCGCCGGCTCAAGGACTGCTTCCCGGCGCTCGACTACTTCGAGAGCTGCGGGGTGCCGTACGTCGTCGCCGTCAACCACTTCGACGGCAGCGAGCTGTTCGACCCGCAGGACGTCCGGGACGCGCTCACCGTTCCCGCGCACGTACCTGTCATGATCATGGATGCGCGGCGCCGGATATCGGTGATCGAGACCCTCCTCGCCCTCGTCGCCCACGCACTTGAGGAAACCCCCGAGTAGGCCGTAGGCCCACTGTCGCCCTCCAGGAGGCACCACCCGCATGCGGAAGATACTCGTCGTCGGAGCCGGCCAGTCCGGTCTCCAGCTCGCCCTCGGACTCCAGTCCCACGGCTACGAGGTCACCCTGATGTCGAACCGGACCGCGGACGAGATCCGCTCCGGCCGGGTCATGTCGACGCAGTGCATGTTCCACACGGCGCTGCAGCACGAGCGCGATCTCCAGCTGAACTTCTGGGAGTCCCAGGCCCCGAAGATCGAAGGGCTCGGCGTCTCGGTCGCGGCACCCGGCTCCTACGACCCCGGACCCGCGCAGCGGGCCATCGACTGGGTGGGCAAGCTGGACGGGTACGCGCAGTCCGTCGACCAGCGGGTGAAGATGGCCGGCTGGATGGAGACGTTCGCGCAGCGCGGCGGCCAACTGGTCATCCACGGCGCGGCGGTCGGCGACCTCGACTACTTCTCCCGCACCTACGACCTGGTGCTGGTCTCGGCGGGCAAGGGCGAGCTGGTGTCCATGTTCGCCCGCGACCCCGAGCGCTCGCCCTACAGCGAGCCGCAGCGGGCCCTCGCGGTGGCCTACGTGCACGGCCTCGGCCCGCGCCCGGAGCACCCCGAGTTCGACGCGGTGCGCTGCAACCTGGTGCCCGGCGTCGGCGAACTGTTCGTCATGCCGACCCTGACCACCTCCGGCCGCGCGGACATCCTGTTCTGGGAGGGCATACCGGGCGGACCGGTCGACGCCTTCGCGGGCGTCAAGGACCCGGGCGAACACCTCTCCCTGACCCTGGAACTCATGGAGCGGTTCACGCCCTGGGAGCACGCGCGGGCCACGAAGGCCGAACTGACCGACGCGGGCGGGGTGCTGGCCGGCCGTTACGCGCCCACCGTGCGCCATCCCGTGGGCCGGCTTCCCGGCGGTGGGCTGGTTCTCGGCGTGGCGGACGTCGTCGTCGCCAACGACCCGATCACCGGCCAGGGTTCCAACTCGGCGTCCAAGTGTGCGGCCTCCTATCTCGCGTCGATCCTCGAACACGGGGAGAAGGAGTTCGACGAGGCGTGGATGCGGGCCACGTTCGAGCGGTACTGGGAGACGGCCCGGCATGTCACCAAGTGGACCAACGCGATGCTTGCGCCGCCGCCGGAGCATGTGCTGAATCTGATCGGGGCGGCGGGGGAGTTGCAGCCGGTCGCGGATCGGTTCGCGAACGGGTTCAATGATCCGGCCGACTTTGAGAACTTCTTCTATGAGGCGGAGAAGTCGGAGGCGTACGTGGCTTCTGTGGCCGGGGCCTAATCGCCGCGGGGGCTGTGTGCGCGGGCGGCAGCGGGTACGTTGTGGCCGATCGCGCAGTTCCCCGCGCCCCTATGCCTATGAGGTGGCAGTTGGGTCGGGGCGTACTGCGCCGAGGATGGGGTTGGTGGCGATGGGGGAGATCTTTACTCGGTCGCCGGTGCGGGGGGCCTGGACCACCTTTCCGTCGCCCAGGTACATCGCCACGTGCGTGGCCTCGGGGAAGTAGACGACGAGGTCGCCCGGGCGCAGCTCGTCCAGCGGGACGTGGGCCAGCCGCGCCCACTGCTCCTGGCTGGTCCGCGGGATCGGGGTGCCGGCGTGCTCCCACGCCTGTGAGGTCAGCCCCGAGCAGTCGTACGCCCCCGGCCCCTGCGCACCCCACTGGTACGGCTTGCCGAGCTGCCGCACCGCGTAGCGCACCGCCTGGTCGCCCTGCCGCGACGGGGGCCGCGCGCTGCCGAGCGAGCCGGAGGCGACGAGCCCCCGCTGGGCGGCGTCGATGCCGTCCTGCTCGAACCGGGCGAGTTCGGCGAGCCGGTCGGCGCTGAGCGAGGCGAGCAGCTTCTCGACGTCGGCGAGCCGGTCACGCACGTCGTTCCGCTGCCGCTGCTGCCGCTCGGCGAGCCGGACCTGACCGTCGAGGGCCTTGCGGGCCTTGCGGACCAAGGCGTCCTGCTTCTTCTCCCCGGCCCGTAGCCGGTCCACCGTCCGCGCGCGGCCCCGGGCCACCTGGCCGATCACATGCCCCTCGTCGAGCGCGCGCTGCGGATCGCGGGCGAGCAGCAGCCGTACGTACGGGGACAGGGCGGTGCTGCCCTGGTACTGCTGCCGGGCGAGCCGCGCGGCGTCCCGGCGGCTGTCGTGCAGGGATCGCCGGGCGCGGGCCAGCTCCGCGTCGAGCCGTTCGACCTCGGCGCGCTGCCGGGCCAGCCGCTCCGCGGTGGCGTTGTAGGTCTCGGTGGACCGTTCGGCCTGCCGGTACAGCTTCTGAAGGTCCGTCAGCAGCTCGGCCACGGGCCGTTGCGGTGCCGGCGCGGCTGCGGCGGGTGCGGGCACGAGGGCGGCCTGGGCCGCGACCGCGACCGTACCCACCAGGCGCAGCAACCTTTCTGACACGTTGTCACCTCCGGTGCGGGCGGGCGTTTGTCGTATCTTCGCCTCCGCACCGTGGACATCAGGGGTACGCGCGCGACGCGCGCGCCGAAACGTGCGCGGTTCGGCGCAACCGCGTCACCCGTCGGTGTCATCCGGCTTGCCGGGCGACGCGGGATCCGCTCCGGCCGCCGGCCGGGACCAGGGCCACCGGAGCCCGGCGCCGCCCTTGGCCGACCTGCCGCCCTCGGCGTCGAACGTGTACTTCCAGCCCTGCACCAGACCCATGCGCCTGCTGTGGGCGCGGGGCACGCGGCGGTAGACGAGGACCGTGGGCGGCCCGCCGTGCGCGTCCGGCACCGGGATGCGGTACGTCTTCGGCGGGTGGCCGGTGAGGCCCAGCAGCACCGGGAGCACGCGCCCGTCCATGGGCCCGCCCTCGAACGGGATGTCCTGACTCTTCACGGCACCAGTGTCAGCCATCCTCGGCGAGCGCGGCGACGAGCGCCGCCGTCTGCGGGTCACGGCCCGCGGTGACCGTCAAGGCGGCCACGAACTGCTCGACCAGCCAGTCCCGCAGCTCGTCCAGGGGCGGCTGTTTGTCCTCGTCGAGCCAGATCAGCGAGGCCGCCTCCACGGCCGTGATCCACATCCGTACGGTCATCCGCAGCCGGGGACCGGGGTCGGTGATGCCGAGGTGGTGGTGGATGTGCACGGCGGCGGCCCGCCGGACGCCGTCCACGATCGCGGTGGTGCGGCTGGTCTCCACGACGCTGCCGCCCTGCAGAAGTGCGCTGAAGCCGGTGTCGTGCTGGTCGACGAAGGCGAGGTAGCGGTCCAGGGCGTGGGCCAGGCGGGCCAGCCGGGGGCCCTCGCGTGGCTCCTCGAAGCACTGCTCCAGCTCGTCGGCGGCGGACCCGAGGGCGGCCTCGTACAGCTGCTGCTTGCCGCCGGGAAAGTAGCGGTAGACCAGCGGGCGCGAGACCTTGGCCGCCTCCGCCACGTCGTCCAGGGACACGTCCTCGGGCGCGCGGTGCGCGAACAGCGACAGCGCGGCGTCGATGAGCTGACTGCGGCGCTCCTCGACGCTGAGCCGGCGGTAGGCGGGGCTGGCGGCCTGCGGGGTCATGACCGGCAGCGTAACCGCTTTCGGCGCAGGCGAGCCCGGGGCCCTCGCCCTCGCCCCGTGGCTCAGGCCAGCAGCCCGGACGAGCGCCACAGCCGGCGGCCCGCACCGCGCAGCACCCCGATGTCGTCCAGGAAGTCCGTCAGGCGCCTGGCCCCCGTCTGCATCACCTCACGGCGGTGGCCGCTGGCCTTCACCTGCGCCATCGCCTCCCGCTTGGCCAGGCCCACGTTCGTGTACACCTCGGGGTTGATGAAGGCCACCGAGAACACCCGGGCGAACTCGCCCGAGGTGACCCGGGTGAACTCCTGGGACCACCGGGGGGCGGTCACCATCTGGCGGCGCAGCTCCTCGCGGGCGTAGCGCACGTGCCGGGCCTCCTCGACGACGTGGATCCGGGTCACGCCCCGGATCAGCGGCTGGACCCGCTCGTCGGGGAAGGTCAGCCGCTGCATCCAGTCGAGGACTTCCTCGCCGAGCAGCGTCGCCGTGAAGGAGCCGGGAGTCGTGGAGACCGTCTTGAAGATCCGGCCCAGGGTCTGGTGCGCGCGGCCCACGGGGTACCAGGGCGTGCCGCCGCGGGAGATCAGCCGGGCGAACATCTTGGAGTGCCGGCACTCGTCCTCGATCTCGGTGAGCGCGTAGCGCACATGGGCGCTGGTCGCCGCCCGGTCGTAGATGTGCCGGACCAGCAGCTGCATCAGGATGAGCTCGAACCAGATGCCGAGCGAGGCGAGTGCCGCCGCCTCGTGCCGGGAGAGCAGGATCCGCTGCTCCTCGCTCATCCGCTTCCACAGCGGGGTGTCGTAGAGCGAGACCAGTTCCGGCGGCCAGAACCACTTGCCCTCCTCGAAGGGCGCGTCCCAGTCCAGCTCCTGGTCGGGATCGAAGGAGTGCTTGGCGGAAGAGGCGAGCAGTCGCTCGGCCACCTGCTCCCGGTCCTTGAGCAGGCCGAGCGCGTCGCGCAGCCCGTCGAGGGCGTCCGCTTCCGTCAGGGTCGTCATGGCTCCGTCACCTCGTTGCCCGGGGTCCAACCTCTCCGGCACTTATGAGACTGCTTGTCAGCAAGCCCGTCAATCCCCCGCACACGACTTGTTGACTCGGCGTCTACGTGTGAGCCTGCGAGACATGCCCACCTATGACGTGTACGCCAAGGACCCGGGAGAACCCCTCTGGCAGGTGCCCGCGACCGGCGCGGCCCGGTTCAGCTGGGAGTACGAGGACGGCCGCGAACGGCTGCTCGCCCTGTACCAGAAGGGCAAGGACAAGCAGTGGGACGGCACGCGGCGCATCGACTGGGACATCGACGTCGACCCGTACGACGCGCTCGGCACCCCCGACGAGGCGATGACCCTCTACGGAACCCCCTACTGGGCGAAGATGACCGACCGCGACAAGGGCGAGCTGCGCAGGCACTTCGCCTCCTGGCAGTTCAGCCAGTTCCTGCACGGGGAACAGGGCGCGATGATCTGCGCCGCGCGGATCGTGGAGTCGGTGCCCGACCTGGACGCCAAGTTCTACTCCGCGACCCAGACCATGGACGAGGCACGGCACGCCGAGATCTACGGCCGGTTCCTGCACGAGAAGATCGGGCTCGTCTACCCGATCAACGACAACCTGCGGTCGCTGCTCGGCGACACGCTGCGCGACAGCCGCTGGGACATGCCCTACCTGGGCATGCAGGTGCTGATCGAGGGCCTTGCCCTCGCCGCGTTCGGCATGATCCGCGACACCACCGAGAAGCCGCTGCCGAAGCAGATCCTGGCGTACGTCATGCAGGACGAGGCCCGGCACGTCGCCTTCGGCCGGATGGCGCTGCGGGACTACTACAAACAGCTCACCGACGCCGAACTGCGCGAGCGCGAGGACTTCGTCATCGAGGGCTGCTATCTGATGCGGGACCGGCTGCGCGGAGTGGAGGTGCTGGAGAACTTCGGCATCCCCGGGCCGCAGGCGGCGGAACTGAGCGAACGGTCCGAATTCCTCCAGCTGTTCCGCAAGCTCCTGTTCAGCCGGATCGTGCCCTGCGTCAAGGACATCGGCCTGTGGGGCAGACGCCTCCAGCAGGCATACGTCGACATGGGCGTCCTGGAACTGGGCGACGGCGACCTCGACCGGCTCATGGCCCAGGACGAGGAGATCGCCGAGAAGCTGGACGCGGAGCGCTTCGCGGCGGAGGAACGGGAACGGGTGGCGGAGGTGGAGCGGACGATCGAGGCGGGCACGGACGGCTGACGGGCCGCCCGCCCCGCCCGCCGCGCGGGCCGGCGTGCGCTCGGCAGCCGGCCATGCCGCCGTCGGCCGGTGCGCCCGGCACCCTCACCTCGGGCAACGGGCCGCGGGGACCTCGTCTCACAGACCCCGTCTCACAGACCTCGCCTCACAGTCCGAGGACCGCCCGCATCACCGCCTTGGCGATCGGCGCCGCGTCACCGCCGCCGCTGATCTCACCGCGGTCCGCCGAGGCGTCCTCCACCACCACCGCGACGGCCACCTTCGGCTCCAGATCGGCGTCGGCCTTGGCCCAGGACACGAACCAGGCATACGGCACACCGGCGTTGCCGACGCCGTGCTGCGCGGTGCCCGTCTTACCGCCCACGGTGGCACCCGGAATGGCCGCGTTGGTGCCCGTGCCGTCGCGGACCACGCCGGTCATCAGCTCCTTCATCCGCATGGCCGTCGCCGGGTTCATCACCTGGCGCAGCGCGCGGGGACCCGCGGTGCCCAGCGTCTCACCGCCCCTGCGGGTGGTCCGCTCCACCAGGTACGGGGCCCGCACCTGCCCGCCGCCCGCGACGGCCGCCGCCACCATCGCCATCTGCAACGGCGTGGCCCGCGTGTTGTACTGGCCGATCGACGACAGCGCCAGCTGCGCCCTGTCCACCGAGGTGTCGAAGGTGCTCTGCGCGACCGAGAACGGGATCTTCAGATCGGTGTCGTTGAAACCGAACGCCTGCGCCGTGGACACCATGTTCTCGACCCCGACGTCCACGCCCAGCTTCGCGAACACCGTGTTGCAGGACCACTCGAACGCGGCCCGCAGCGAGGCGTCCGCACAGCCCTCGCCCTCGTTGGTCAGGCGCGTCCGGGTGCCCGGCAGCGTGTACGGGTCCGGGGAGTCCGTCGGCCGGTCCAGGTCCTGCACCAGACCGGCGTCCAGCGCCGCCGCCGCGGTGACCACCTTGAACGTGGAACCCGGCGGATAGGTCTGCCGCACCGCCCGGTTGAGCATCGGCTTGTCCGGGTCCCGGTTGAGCCGGGCCCAGGCCGACGTCACCGAACCGCCGTTCCCGGACAGCACGGCCGGGTCGTACGACGGGCTGGACACCAGCGCCAGGATCCGGCCGGTCGACGGCTCCACGGCGGCCACCGCGCCCTTGCGCCCGCCGAGCCCCAGGTACGCCGCCTGCTGCGCGGCCCGGTCGAGCGTGGTGACGACGTTCCCCGGCTGGTTCAGCGCCCGGGTCACGTCGTTCCACAGCGGGAACGGCGCCAGCAGCGGATCGGAGCCCGAGAGGATGCCGTCCTCCGCGTGCTCCAGGAACGTCGTCCCGTACACCTGCGAGGCGAAGCCGGTGACCGGGGCGTACAACGGGCCGTTCGCATACGTCCGTTCGTGGCGCAGTTGCTGCCCGGTGTCCCTGGAGCCGGTCACCGGGACGCCCTCGACCAGGATGTCGCCGCGTGGCTGCCCGTAACGGGCGATCGTGGCACGGCGGTTGGCCGGATTGCCGTCGTAGGCGGGGCCCTGCACGACCTGCACCCGGGCGGCGTTCACAAGGAGCGCCGCGAGCAGCAGCGCGCAGAACACGGCGGCGTGTCGGATGTGCCGCGTCATCGGTCCCCCCACGGCTCTTCGGGGCGCCGCGCCGCGTCGCTGACCCGGATGAGCAGCGCGGTGATCGTCCAGTTGGTGACGACGGAGGAGCCGCCCTGCGCCAGGAACGGCATCGCCATGCCGGTCAGCGGGATCAGCCCGGTCACCCCGCCCGCGATGACGAACACCTGGAGCGCCACGAGCGAGGCCAGGCCGGTGGCGAGGAGCCGCCCGAACGGATCGCACAGCGCGAGGCCGGTGCGGTAGCCGCGCTCCACCAGCAGCCCGTACAGCAGGAAGATCGCCGACAGCCCGGCGAGCCCCAGCTCCTCGCCCGCCGTCGCCAGGATGAAGTCCGACTTGGCCGCGAAGCCGATCAGTACGGAGTGGCCGAGGCCGAGGCCGCTGCCGAGCACACCGCCCGCGGCGAACGCGAACAGGGACTGCGCGAGCTGGTTGGGGCCCTCGCCCGCCTCGATCGTCGCGAACGGGTGCCGCCAGTCCTCGATCCTGGTGTGCACGTGCGGCTCCAGCCAGCCGACCGCGACCGCGCCGAACGCGGCGAGCAGCAGCCCCACCGCGATCCAGCCGGTGCGGCCGGTGGCGACGTACAGCAGGACCACGAACAGGCCGAAGAACAGCAGCGAGGTGCCGAGGTCCCGCTCCAGGACCAGAACGCCGACGCTGATCAGCCACACGGTGACGATCGGACCGAGGACCCGGCCGGTGGGCAGCTGCACGAACCAGACGCGGCGGCCCGCATAGGCGAGCGCGCTGCGGTTGGCCGCCAGGTACGCGGCGAAGAACACCGCGAGCAGCACCTTCGCGAACTCGCCCGGCTGGATGGAGAATCCGGAGATCCGGACCCAGATGCGGGCGCCGTTCACCGCGGGGAACAGGATCGGCAGCATCAGCAGGCCGAGGGCCGCGGCGCCGCTGACGTAGGCGTAGCGCTGGAGCACCCGGTGGTCCCGCAGCAGCGCCACCACCACGATGAACAGCCCCACGCCGAGCGTGGACCACACGAGCTGGGCGGGCGCCGCCCGGTCGCCGGGCGTCTCCAGGTCGAGCCGGTAGATCAGCACCAGGCCGAGGCCGTTGAGCAGCACGCCGATCGGCAGCAGCAGGCAGTCCGCGCCGGGCGCCCGGAGCCGGACCGCCATGTGCGCCAGCAGGGCGAGCACGCCGAGCCCGGCGCCGTAGCCGACGGCGCCTGGCGGTACGGCACCGGTGCGCGCGAGGCCGACGGCACAGTAGCCGTACACGGACAGCAGGACGGCCAGCACGATGAGGGCCAGCTCGATGCCGCGGCGCCGGGGGAGCGGTACGACGGGGGTGGGGGTTTGTGCCGCCGGCCCGGCGGTTCCGGCCTTCGTCATGTCCGGAACCTACCCGTACCGGCGGCCTCGCGGGCTTTGGGCGTCAGCACCAGCGTGGCGCGGGCCCGATGTTGTCGATGTACCGGGCCGAGGCCCAGGCCCAGGTGCCGTCCGTGAGCAGGTACCACAGCGGGTTGCCGCGGACACTGTCGCCGCGGACCGCGCAGCGGATCGAGACGATCTCGCCCGGCTCCAGGAAGCCGATCCGCGGGCTGTCGCGGTCGGGACGGGCGTGCAGCCACAGGCCGCTGCCCGCCGTGACCACGCCCCGGTAGTGGTGATCCGCACCCGCACGGGACGCCGCGGCGGCGGGCGCGCCGGAGAACGCGCCGACCAGAGCACAGGACGCGGCGCCCAGGGCGAGAGCGCGGACGAGGACGGAACGCAGGGCCATGAAGACCTCCGAGAGGAAAACGAGAAGAAGCCGACTGCCCGCCACGCTAAAAGCCCCCCACCCCCGCGTCCCCCCACACTGACCCAACAGCACCAACCCAGTGCCCCCGAAGAGGAACGCCGCGCGCCCGGGCCCCGTCAGGGGCGCGGGGAACTGCGCGACCGGCCACAGGCGACCCGCACTCCGCATGAGACGCGTACCCCCGAGCGGGCCCCGTCAGGGGCGCGGGGAACGGCGCGATCAGCCACAGGCGACCCGCACTCCGCATGAGACGCGTACCCCCGAGCGGGCCCCGTCAGGGGCGCGGGGAACGGCGCGACCGGCCACAAGCGACCCGCACTCCGCATGAGACGCGTACTCCCGAGCGGGCCCCGTCAGGGGCGCGGGGAACTGCGCGAACGGCCACAGGCGACCCGCACTCCGCATCAGACGCGCACCCCCGAGCCGCCCCCGTCAGGGGGGCACGGGGAACTGCGCAACCGCCCCCACGCAGCCGCCGCGTCTTGCCCCCGCCCCACCCCGCCTGTTCCCATGGTCAAGGGGTGATGCCGCATGAGCGGACTGCGCGTGGTACCGGACCGCCGGCACGGCCGGGAGCGGCTGTACGTGTGCCTCGTCGACGGCAGGAACGTCGCCTGGTACGACCGCGAGTCGGCCCGGGTCAACCTGCTCAGCGAGGACCGCAGGGAGGACGTACTTGAGGCCCTGGGCCCCTTCCTGACCGGCCCGGTGGCCGTGGGCCCACCGCCCGTCCCCACACCCGCGGAGCTGACCCGGCTCTCCCTGCACCCGGACGACGACCTGGCACCCAACCGCCCCGGCGAGGCACTGCTGGTGGCCCTCGACCGGGACCCCGGCCCGGCCCGGCGGCTGCGGCCAGACCCGCGACGCCGGGCGCTGCTCGCCGAACAGACCGTCGGCGAGGCCCTGGACGGGCTGGACGGCGCGGGCTGGCACACCCTGCACTCCATTCCGCTGCCGGGCGGCGACCGCATCCACCACCTGCTGATCGGCCCCGGCGGACTCTTCGCCCTGCACAGCCTGTACGCCCGTAAGCAGCGCGTCCTGGTGACCGACCCACTGGTCGCGCTGGGCCGCCGCGAGGCGCACCCGCTGCTGCGCCGCGTCCGCGCCGACGCCGACCGCGCCTCCTACGCCCTGACCGCCGAGGTACGCCCGGTCCTGGCCCTGACGGGAGCCGCGGAGGTCACCGTCGCCGTCCCGCCGCGTGAGCTGCGCGTCCTGCGGGACACGGACGTGCCGGCGCTGTCCCGGCTGGGCGCGGTGCTGAAGCCGGCGGACGTCGAGGCCCTGCACGCGATGGCCCGCGACCGCAACACCTGGCTGCGGGTGTGAGGCCCGGCCGCGCAGTTGCCCGCCGGCGCCCCACCGGAGAGTCGTGCCGCGCCGTCGGGCGGCTGCGGCGCGGGTGTGGCCGGTCGCGCAGTTCCCCGCGCCCCCTTCGGGGCGCTGCGCAACCGCGGCGCGGTGCCCCACCGGAGAGACCGCCGTACGTGAGGCCCGGCGCGGCAGTACGCCCCGCCGTATGTGAGGACCAGCGGGGCATGTCCGCCTGCCCCGTCAGGGAAGCTCCGCCGCGTGCGCGCCGTCCATGAGCGGGGCCATCAGGTCGCCGAAATCCTGTAGCCGAGCCGCCATGTCGTCGGCCCGGAACACCAGCTGCCCCGCCTCCCGGCACTCCTCGACCTCCTCCCAGGTGACCGGCGCGGACACCGACGGCTCGGTCCTGGCGCGCAGCGTGTACGGCGTGGCCGTGGTCTTCCGCCCGGCGTTCTGGCTCCAGTCCACGAACACCTTGCCCGGCCGCAGGCTCCGGGTCATCCGGTGCACCACCAGCCGCGGCAGCGCACGTTCCGCCGCCACGGCCACGCCTTTCGCGTACTCGGAGGCGCGTTCCGACGAGGCACCGCGCACCGCGGCCAGCAGATGCAGCCCCTTGGCCCCGGAGGTCTTCGCGTACGCCTCGATCCCGTCCGCCGCCAGCCGCTCCCGCAGCCACAGTGCGACCTCGCAGCAGTGCACGACCGTCGCCGGGGCCCCGGGGTCGAGGTCGAAGACCAGCCGGTCGGCCTGCTCGGGCGCCGGGATCGACCACTGGGGCGTGTGGAACTCGGTGACGAGGTTCGCCGCCCACATCAGCGAGGCCAGGTCCTGCACCAGCACCATCCGCGCGGGCCCCTCCGACCTGGGCACCTCGGCGGTCGTGACCCACTCGGGCGTACCCGGTGGCACGTTCTTGGTGAAGAACACCTGACCGTCCGGCCCGTCCGGATAGCGCAGGAAGGACACCGGCCGGTCACGGAGGTGGGGGAGCAGGACGCGGGATGTGGTCGCGTAGTAGTGCAGCAGCTCGCCCTTGGTGAAGCCGGTCGCCGGATACAGCACCTTCTCCAGGTTGCTGAGCGCGACCCGTCGCCCCTCCACCTCTGTGATAGGCGTCATACGATGACAATCCCAGATATTCGCGGACCCATCACCACGAACCGGATGGAAGGGTGTGGAACGTGCGATCCATATGGAACGGCGCCATCTCCTTCGGCCTCGTCAGCATCCCGATCAAGCTGGTGAACGCCACCGAGAGCCATGCGATCTCCTTCCGCCAGATCCACACCGAGGACGGCGGCCGCATCCGGTACCGCAAGGTCTGCGAACTGGAGGAGCGCGAGGTGAGCGGCGCGGAGATCGGCAAGGCGTACGAGGACGCGGACGGCACGTTGGTCCCGATCTCCGACGACGACCTGGCTCACCTGCCGATCCCGACCGCGCGCACGATCGACATCGTGGCCTTCGTACCGGCCGAACGGATCGATCCGCTCCAGATGGGCGCCGCGTACTATCTCGCTGCCGGTGGCGCGGCGGCCGCCAAGCCGTACACCCTGCTGCGCGAGGCGCTCAAGCGCAGCAACAAGGTCGCCATCGCCAAGTACGCGCTGCGCGGCCGGGAGCGCCTGGGGATGCTGCGGGTGGTGGGCGAGGCCATCGCCATGCACGGCCTGCTGTGGCCGGACGAGGTACGGGCCCCCGAGGGAGTCGCGCCGGAGACAGACGTCACGGTCCGTGACAAGGAACTCGATCTCGCGGACGCCCTGATGGACACGCTCGGCGAGGTGGACCTGGCCGATCTGCACGACGAGTACCAGGTGGCCCTGGAGGAGGTCATCGCCGCGAAGGCGGCAGGCGAGGAGCCTCCCGAGGTGCCCGCCCCGGCCCCGGGCGGCAAGGTGCTCGACCTGATGGCCGCGCTGGAGAACAGCGTCCGGGCCGCCAAGGAGTCCCGCGGTGCGGAGGAGGCGGAGCACGCCGAGGTCACCGCGCTGCCGCGGGGCCGGTCCACCCGCGCCGCCCCCAAGGAGACCGGCGGCCGGAAGACGACGGCCGCGGCGAAGAAGACGGCGGCGAAGAAGACCACGGCCGCCGGGGAGAAGGCGGCCAAGTCCGCCCAGGCCAAGAAGACGGCGGCGAAGCCGACGGCCAAGTCCGCGGAACGGGCGGCGGCCAAGAAGACCACGGCCAAGAAGACGACGACCAAGAAGTCCACCGCGTCCCGCAAACGCACGGCCTGACCGTGCAGGCAGCCGCACCACCGGCCCCGCGAAGCGGTCCCCTGGTCGCGCAGCCGGCCCCTGTGCGGGCGCGCAGCCGCCGTGGTCGAAGCGCACGGGGCGCTCCGCGTCCCCAGGCGCACGGCTTGAGCACACCGTCCGCGCGCGTCCGCAGGCAGTCTGCCAGGACCCGTGGACATTCCCCGGCCGGCGCGGCCCGGGCTGCCGTCCGCGGGGGACGGTGGTGCGCGGGCCGACGCGGTTCTTCGGGCGTGGAGCCGGACGCCCCCTGGGCGCACGGTCGCCACGGCCCTACGCCGTGCGCCGGGTCCCCCGCCTGCCGCCGCCAGGCTCTGGCGGGCGTGTGGTCGCCGCGATCGAAGAGATCGCGCGGGCCGGGCGCGCACGTGGCGCACCGCGCGAGCGCACCGCCTGGGTGCGGGCCCCGCGCACACCGCGCGACCAGGGGACACCCGAGCAGCCGCTGCCCGGCGGCGTCGCGTTGCTCCTGCCTCCCGCCTCCCGACTCGCGGATCTTTCCCGACGGCGAGGTCCTCCTCGGCTGGTGGCAGGTCAGGTTTCGGTGCACGAGCTGGTGCGCACGGTGCGGAGAAGCCGGGGCGTGGGCCGGTGGAGTGGGTCGTTGCGGTGCCGGCCGTCGGGGTGTCAGCGGCGTAGGGCCTCCACGGGCTGGATGCGTGACGCTCGCCAGGCCGGATAGACGCCGGCCAGGACGCCGGTGGCCAGACCGATGGCCGGCGCGCTCGCCACGACCGCCGGGTGCAGCACCGGCGTCCACTGCCGGGCCACGGCGACGCCCACGACGGTGAGCGTCCCCAGGGACGTACCGGCGAGCCCGCCGAGGCCGCCCAGCACACCGGACTCCGCGAGGAACTGCGCGGTGATGTGCCGGCCGCGGGCGCCGAGCGCGCGCCGCAACCCGATCTCGCCGGTGCGCTCCAGCACGGCGACCAGCGTGGTGTTGGCGATGCCGATGCTGCCGATCAGCAGGCAGATCACGGCGAGCAGCAGGAACAACTGGTCGAGATCGGAACCGACCTCGTTGCGCAGCGCCTTGGGGTCCGGCGGCGGCGTCGCCTTGAAGTACTCGGCGTGCGCCGGGTCAAGCGCCACCGGCGCCTCCCGCGCGACCTGCGGCGCGGCCCCCACCCGGGTGGAGATCAACATCTGCGCGTTGCCCCGGGGCGTGCCCCAGACCTCCTGCGCCGTGGAGCGGGGCACGACGACCGACAACAGAATGTCCGGTTTGCGCCGGACGTCGTCGACGATGCCGACGACGACGAAAGCCTCCTCGCCGATGAAGATCGCCGGCTGGGTCTCCAGCGTGCCGATGCCCAGCCGGGAGGCCATGCCCGCGCCGATGACCGCCACCCGCTGCCGGGTCCTGTCGTGCCAGGAGTTGAAGAGCGTGCCCTGCTCCAGGGTGGGGCCCGCGGCCCGCAGCACTCCGGACGACGCGGCCACCACCGGGATCTGCTCGCCGCCCGCGCCGTCGCCCACCGGCGCCGCCCGCACACCGGCGCCCGCGCCCAACTCCACCGGCCAGTACACACCGGCGTGTTCGACCCCGTTCAGCCGCTCGACCCGCCGGTCGGCGTCGGCCGGGAAACCCAGCGGGACGTACGGGTTCTGCTCCCGTGAGACGTCCTCCACGTTCACCTCGGTGGCCGACAGGGCGTTGAAGCGCTCGTCGATCTGGGAGGACGCCGTCGCCGTCAGCCCCAGGATGGCGACGAACGTGCCCACGCCGAGCACCGTGCCGACCGAGGTCAGCGCGGAGCGCGCGGGCCGCTGCAGAATCCCGGCCAGGGCCTCCGAGACGAGGTCGCGCAGCGGCAGCCGGGACGGACGGACCGTGCGGGCGGGGCGTGCGGCACGCCGGAAGGGAATCCTCACGCGCCCACCGGTTCGCTCAGCAGGCCGTCCCGGATCGCCACGGTCCGGCCGCCGTGCGCGGCCACCGCCGGATCATGGGTGATGACCACGATCGTCATGCCGGACCGGTGCAGCCGGTCCAGGAGCCGCAGGACGGACTCCGCCGTCGCCGTGTCCAGGTTCCCGGTGGGCTCGTCGCACAGCAGCAGCGACGGGCGGCCCACCAGGGCGCGCGCGATGGCCACCCGCTGCCGCTCACCGCCGGACAGCGTCGTCGGCAGCGCCCTGATCCGGTGGCCGAGGCCGACCTGCTCCAGCGCCTCCCGGGCGCGCGCCCAGCGTTCCCGGCGTGGCGTCCCCCGGTAGGTCAGGGCCAGTGCCACGTTGTCCCAGGCGGTGCGGTGCGGCAGCAGATGGAAGGACTGGAAGACGAACCCGATGCGCTGTCCGCGCAGCGCCGTGCGCTCGGCGTCCCGCAGGGCGTCGACGTCGATGCCGTCCAGCAGGTAGCGGCCCTCGGTCAGCGAGTCGAGGAGTCCGAGCACATTGAGGAAGGAGGACTTCCCGGCGCCCGACGGGCCGACGACCGTGACGAACTCGCCCTTGTGGATGGTCAGATCGCAGGGCAGCAGGGCCCGCACCGGGGACGGCCCCGGGTAGGTGAGCGTGGCCCCGCGCAGTTCGATGACCGGCGGCGCCCCGGCCGCGGCGCTCACCGCGCCGCCCCGCCGGACGCCGCCGCACCGGAGCGCACGCCGGTGACGGCACGGTCCCCGGGCGCCAGTCGGGCGCCGCCTCGGGGCCGCACCTCCACATAGCCGTCGCCCGTGGTGCCCGTGGTGACGGGCACCCGCCGCCGGGTGCCGTCCTCGTCCAGCACGGTGACCGAGGTGGTGCCGTCGGCACCGGCGAAGACCGCCGAGACCGGTACGACCAGCACCTTGCCCCGGGTCGAGGCCGCCCGCACGGTGAGCCGCACGTCCTGCCCTGCCAGGTCCACAGGCAGGCTCTTGTCCGGCTCGACCAGCATCAGATAGCCCTGTGCGGCCGACTCCTGGCCCTGTGCCTGCTCGTCGCCTGCCGCGGGCGCCTCCCGTGAGGCGGTGTCGGCGACCGAGGACACCCTGCCGGTGGCCGTCGTCCCGGTCAGCTCGGACAGCAGCTCGACGCGCTGACCGGCCCTGATCAGCCCCTTCTCGTGCGCCTGGAGATAGCTGCTGACCACGAGCTGGCCGGCGGAGACGGTCAGCACCGTGCCGGCGACCTTGCTGCCCACATGCGCGGCCACGCTCTCCACACGGGCCGGGAACCGGTCGACGAAGACGACCTCGGCGGCCGGAAGCATCGGACCGGAGGTCTCCCGCACCGCGGTCAGGTGCTCGCGGGCCGTGCGCAGGTCCTCCTGCGCACGGGTCACCTGCTTGCGCGCCTCGGCCGGATCGGCCGCCGGGGACGGCTTGGCCGGCGCGTCCGAGGGGGCCGGTGACGCCGACGGCCGCGCACCGGCCGTACCGTTCCCGTCGGCGGCGGGCGAGCGGGCCGCGTCCAGCGTGTCCTGCGCGTCCTCGGCGGCGCGCCGGGCCTCGGTGACCGCCTTCTCGGCGGCGTCCACCGCCTCGGCGCCGTCCGCGTCGGCGGGCAGCGGGTCGTAGCCGATGCTCGCGTAGAAGGCGGCGAGCGCGTCCTTGGTGCCCTGGCCGAAGTGGCCCGTGCGGTCACCGCCGGTGCCGTGGCCGAGGCCGGCGAGCGCCGACTGGAGCTGCGCCACGTCGTCGCCGTCGGCGCCCGGCTTGAGGTCCCGGTAGACAGGGAGACCGCCCTTGAGCACGAACACCGGCCGGCCGGAGACCTCCAGCAGCAACTGGCCGGCCCGCAGCGGCTGTCCGGCCTTCACCGGGAGCTTCGTCACCACGGGCGCGCCCGCGTCCGAGCCGGAGCCGGCCGGAGCCACCTCGACGGACTGCGCCGCCCGCACCGTGCCGCGCACGATCACCGAGTCCTGAAGGGTGCGGTGTTCGACCGGCGCCGTCAGCGTGCTCGGCGGCGGCGCCGAGGAGTCCGCGACCGCCTGCGCCGGCGACTTGATCAACTGAGCCGCCGCCACTCCGGCCCCGGACAGCAGCACCGCCCCCGCAACACCCCAGACCACCCAACGCCGCCCCCGCACAAACCCATCGCCCCGCCCCGCCCCGACCTCACCCACACCGGCCCCCTTTCCGAAACCTACGCCTCCATGCCCACCAGGACCTTCGCCGCTCAACCGCACGCTGCCAGCCCGCCTGCCGCCCCACCCGAAGGCCGCAGCCCCTTCAACCGCGCAACGCCCGCCCGGTCGTCCGGCAACCCGGCCCCGCTATGGCCGCCCGGCGGCGCGGTGATCCCCTCAGCCATGGACCCCGCTGAGCCGCGCAGCGGACCGTCAGTCGCGTAGGGCTTGTTCGGCTGTTTTGAGGGCGGACTCGTTGAGGGTTTTCGCCTCGGTCAGTTCGAGTTGGTGGGTCTCGATCTGCCGCCGCTGGATCGCCGCGTCCTGCTCGAACCAGATCCGCACGAGATCCACCGACTTCTTGCAGTCGATGTCGGCCAGGGCGACGGCGACCGCCCGCTCCGAGGGCCTGCCGCCCGCCGACGGCGCCAGCTTCGGTGCCTCGTACGGTGTGCCGATGTCGTAGCCCTTCCCCTTCATGCACCGCGACCAGGCCGCGAGCGCGGACCGCACGGGCGCGGTCTGCCGCGACTGGTCGAGGCTGTCGTGGTCGAGCTTGGAGACCAGCGAGAAGTCCGGCTTGGAGGAGCCGATCCGGTCCACGGCCCAGCGCCCGCAGCCGCCCTCGGGGATCTTCTTCCCCCGGTAGCTGCGGGGTGCCGCCGACGCCTCGGGGCTGAAGGCGACCCGGCCGGTCAGCACGGCCACCGCCGCCTCGCTCAGCTCGGGCATCCGCTGCCCCCGCCGGTCCGGTTCCTCGGCCAGCCCGTAGCCGTACCGTTCGGCGGTCGCCCGGTCCGTGATGCCGTAACGGCGTTCGATGTTCGCGTCGTTGTCGTTCGGCGGCGGATTGACCCCGACCGGGGGGAACGTCACCTGGAAGCCGTAGCGCGCCATGCACTCGCTCTGCAGCGTGCGCGAGGCCCGTTCCAGGACGACCGTGTCCTGGTACGTCTGCATGTAGTCCTCCAACGGCAGCGACAGCCCCTTGGCCAGGCCCTGCCGGGGCGTCGCGTCCGGCCAAGCGGCCGTGTCGGCGCCCGCCCGGGCCGCCGCGGCGGCCCGCGCGCCGTCCGTGCCGTCCGTGCCGCCCGGTTCAGAGGTGCAGCCCGCGGCGGCCGCGGCCAGGGCCAGGAGCCCGGCGACCGCGGCGGCGGTCGCCGGGCGTCCCCGACGGCCCGTGCTCGTGCTCACCGGCCGGCTCACGCGAAGTGCGCGGACGCGTTCTCGTTCTTCAACGTGGAGTCCAGGTTGACGAACGGGCAGTCGTACGCGGAGGCGTGGCCGAAGTACTGCGAGTGGCCCAGGTAGTCGGAGTTGTAGTAGACGCGGTAGTTGTCCGCGGGCGCGCAGTTGCGCACCGACGCCGCGTTGTTCTTCACGGCCTGACCGCTGCCGTTGCCGTTGCCGTTGAACACGTAGACGTAGTTGTACAGGTCGGAGCCGACGTACTTGCTGCGGCCCGCGAAGTCGGGGATGTTGCCGTAGAAGTCGGCCCAACTGGACACGATGCGGTCGCCGTTGAGGGCGATCTCCTTGGAGTTGTAGACCATCCACAGGTCGCCGGTGCAGTTCACGCCGTAGACGTCGCAGTTGCTGGTGACCTTCACGGTGGTCGCCGCCTCGGCGGGACCGGCGCCCGCCAGTACGGCGGCCGCGGCCGCGAACGCCGACACCGCGGCACCCGCTCTGACTCGCGCGGACATGGTCTTCACGATTTCCTCCCCCTGTTCCACGGCTGACGCCGCGTCGGACACCGCCGACATGTCATGAGCCGGTCACACGCATGAGTGACCGGTGATCAACAGCAGGAACATACGTTCCCCGTCGGGGGTCCGACGCGGCGATCTTGATAACGATCGGGAAAAATCGAAGCGCTTTCTCTTCCAAAGATTCCCAAGTGGGGCGCCGGGGGCAGGGCGGACGAACCGCGCCATGCCCCGCCATCGTCGCCTTTCGGGGCGCGGGAACCGGCCACACCTGCGGCGCCTTCCCGCCACGTCCGGCGCTCGCCCACCGCCTACACCTGCTGGTACTGCCCGAGGAACACCGGCGCCCCGTCCGTCACCCGCCACATGAACAGCCCCGGGTTCATCTGCACGGCGCCGGTGTCCGACCGGAAGACGATGGTCCTGGTGACACCCCGGTACGACAGCGACCGCAACCGGTGGACCAGGGCGCCCGTGTCCACCGGACCCGTCCCCACCGCGGTCAGCGCGAGGGCGACGAGACCGGCCGCGTCGTACGCCTCCGCCGCGCCCCGCCCCACCGCCCCCACGCCGTACCGCCACCGGTACGAACGGACGAACCCGGCGGCCGACTTCAGCCGCGCCGGGTCCACGAACGTCGCCGAGAAGACCCACCCCTCGGCCGCCGCGCCCGCCGCGTCCAGGAACACCGGGTCGAGCACCGGCTCGGTCGCGGCGGCCGTGCCGGTGAACCCGGCCGCACGCAGCGCGCGGGCACAGGCGGCGGCCCGCCGCGGCGAACCGCCGCAGTACACCACCGCCTCGGCCCTCGCCGCCCGGGCGGCCACAGCACCGAAGTCGTCGGTGCCCGCGGCCACCGGGTACGTGGTGACCGACCCGCCGGACGGCGGAGCCGCCGTCAGCGAGGTGGCGATCAGCCAGCTGTAGTCGCGGGTGGCACGGTCCTCGACCAGCGCGGTACGGGTGACCGGCCTGACACGGGTGAGATAGCGGACGAGTGGCGCGCCGATCGCGCCGTCGGACGGCCTGACCTGGAACACGGCCGGCTCCGTCACCGACACCGTGCTGTACAGGGCGTCGGAGCCCGCCCACGCGGTCACCATCGGCAGCGGGGCCTTGTTGTAGGTGTCCCGGACCGCGAACGCGGTCGCGTCGGACGTCGGTCCGACCACCGCGCACGCCTTCCCGCCTGCCACGAGCCGCCGGGCCAGCTCCCTGGCCCGGCCCGGGTCCCCGCGGTCGTCGAGCACGGTGAGGGCCAGGTCGAAGCCGCGGTCCTGGCGCGCGTTGTACTGCTCGACCGCGAGCCGCACGCCCCGCTCGACGGCGGTGCCGAGCGCCCTGCCAGGGCCCGTCAGATCGGCCTGCACGGCGATCGTGCGCGAGGGCCGGCGGCCGTTCGCGTCCGCCCCGCGGCGACCGCCGAGCAGCCAGGCGGCGCCGCCGCCCGCGGCCACGACGCCCGCCGCCGCCGAGCCCAGCACCAGGAAACGGCGGCGGCCGGACACCGTCCGCCCCTCGGCCGGTGCCGCGTCGCCCGGCGCGCTCCGCTCAGGCTCCGGCAGGTTCAGCACCTCGGCCGAACGCTCGGCGATGACCGCGGGCAGACCCGGCGGCAGCCAGTCGTCGGTGGCGAACTCCCCGAGCCCCGCCCGCAGTTCGGGCACGGTCGGGCGGTCGGCCGGATCCTTGGCGAGGCAGCGGGCGAGCAGCGCGCGCAGCGACTCGTCCGGGACGCCGCGCAGATCGGGCGCCTCGTGGATGGTGCGGTACAGCACACCCGGCGCCCCGCCGCTGCCGAACGGCGGCCGCCCGCTCGCCGCGTAGACGAGCAGACAGGCCAGCGAGAAGACGTCGCTCGGCGCACCCACCTCCTCGTCGCGGACCCGGGCCTGCTCGGGCGAGAGATAGCCAGGGGTGCCGACGATCACGTCGGTCGCGGTCAGCGCGGTGGCGCCGCTCGCACGGGCGATGCCGAAGTCGATCAGCCGGGGGCCGTCGAGGGCCAGCAGCACGTTCCCGGGTTTCACGTCGCGGTGGACGAGCCCGGCAGCGTGCACGGCGGCGAGCGCGTCCGCGAGCCGGGCACCCAGCGCCCGCACCGTGTCCGCGGGCAGCGGCCCGTGCCCGCCGACCGTCTCGGCGAGCGAGGGACCGGGCACGAACGCGGTGGCGATCCACGGCTCGGGGGCCTCCGGATCGGCCGCCGTCACCGGCGTCGTCCACCGGCCGTCGACCCGGGCCGCCGCGGCCGCCTCACGGCGGAACCGGGCCCGGAAACCGGGATCGGCGGCGTGCTCGGCACGGATCACCTTGACGGCGGCCAGGGCCCCGCCCCCGGAGCGCGCCAGATACACCACGCCCATGCCGCCCGCCCCGATCCGGGCCAGCAGCCGGTACCCGCCGATCGACTCCGGGTCCGCGGCGGTCAGCGGCAGCATCGTCGCCCGCCCCCCGGCCGGCGCACCGTCACGCCGTCCTCGGCTGCGGCGCCTTGTCCGGGGCCGGGCCCAGATAGTGGAACTCGCCGTCGATGACCTGGTGCACAAAACTGGCCGGCGTGGTCAGGACCGGCTGGCCCGCGCCCGTCTGATCGAAGGCGAAGTCCCGGGTGATGCCGTGGTACGTGGCCTTCTGCAACGGGCCGATCAGCGCCTTGCGCGCCGGCCGCCTCCCGTTCGTCGCGACGAGCTGCCGGATCAGCAGCTTCGCCGCGTCGTAGCCCTCGGCGGCCCAGAAGCCGGGCGCGTGCCCGTACCGCGTGCGGAAGGACTGCGCGAACGAGCGGACGCCGGCCGCGCCCGGCCCGATCGCGCTGGCCACCACCGTCCACCCGGCCGCGGCCGGCTCGGCGGCGAACCGGGCGTCGAGGGCGGGCTCGGCCGCGTACTTCGGCCCGGTGAAGTCCGCCAGCCCCCGCGCCGCCCTGACCGCCCCGTCGAGCGGACCCGCGTACACGAACGCCTTGATGCCGGCGGCGCGCATCTCCGAAAGCACGGGGGTCAGATCGCCGGTGCCGGCCGGCACCACCCGCGGGTGCGTGGCGTCGCCGTACTGGCGGACGACGAAGTTGACCATCTGGATGGTCATCCAGGAGACATCACCGCCGCTGCGGTCCAGCAGCACCCCGACCGGAGTCGCCGCGCTCGTCGCCTCCAACTGGTAGCCGAGACTCATGGCGACCACGTTGTGCAGCGGCCGGCCGCGCACGAAGGAGCGGACGTCCCGCGCCAGGTTCTGCCCCGCGGACATGCCCAGCACGGGCAGCAGGGCCGCGTCGTAGACGGGCAGGGCGGCCTGCGTGGTGACGTCCGTGCTGGACCCGATCACCGCCAGGACGTCCGGTTCGTCGACGAGCCGCTGGGCCGCCGCCGCGGCGCGCTCGGCCCGGCCCCCGTCGTCGGAGGTCGTCAGGTGCAGCGTGAACGGCCGGCCGACGCGCGCGTTGAACTCCTCCACCGCGATCCGCGCCCCCTGCTCCTGCGCCCGGCCGACCGCCTTACCCGGGCCGCTCAGATCGGCCTGCACCCCGATGGCCCAGCCGCGCCCGGCCGACGTGTGCCTGCCGGAGCCGTCGTGCAGCGCGGCCCAGGCGGCGGCACCGCCGCCCATGGCGAGGACGGCCGCACCCCCCGCGGCGACCGCGAGGAACCCGCGCCGCGACGGGCCGCCGTCCCGCACCGGCCCCTCGATGATCGTGGCCCCGATCTCCGGCAGGGACAGCATCTCGGCCGACCGGTCGGCGACCATGCGGACCACGGCGGCGGGCAGCCAGTCGACGGTCCCCGACGGCACGTCCTCCACGAGAGCGGCGTCCAACTCCTGCGGAGCGGGCCGGCCCGCCGGATCCTTGGCGAGGCAGCGCCGCAGCACGGCCGCCAACTCCTCGTCCACCTCGTCCAGGCCGTCGAGATCGGGCTCGTCGTGCACGGTCCGGTACAGCAGGGCGTCCACCGCGCCGCCGCCGAACGGCGGCCGGCCCGTCGCCGCGTACGCCAGCACACAGCCCAGCGAGAACACATCGCCGGCCGGCCCGACCCGGTCGCCGTCCCCCGCCGCCTGCTCGGGGGCGAGGAACCCGGGCGTGCCGACCACAAAGCCGGTCGCGGTCAGAGCGGTCGCGTCGAGGGAGCGCGCGATGCCGAAGTCGATCAGCCGGGGGCCGTCGGCGGCGAGCAGGATGTTGCCCGGCTTCACGTCCCGGTGCACGAGCCCCGCCCCGTGCACGGCGGCCAGCGCGCGGGCCAGCGCCTTGCCCAGCACCCGCACCGCCCGCACGGGCAGCGGGCCGTGCCGGCCGACGGCCTCGGCGAGCGAGGGACCGGGCTCGAAGACCGTGGCGAGCCAGGGCCGCGCGGCGTCCGGGCCGGCACCGGTGACCTTGACCACCCAGGGGCAGTCCACGCGCCGTGCGGCGTCCGCCTCACGGCGGAAACGGGTACGGAAGTCGTCGTCCAGCGCGTACTCGGCCCGGATCACCTTCACGGCGGCGAGCGCGCCCGAGTCGGTCCGGCCGAGATAGACGACACCCATGCCGCCCTCGCCGAGCCGGGCCAGCAGCCGGTATCCGCCGACGAAGGACGGATCGCCGGGGCGCAGCGAGCGGTCGATCACTTGCCGGCCCCCAGTTCGCCGCGCACCTTGGTCTCCATGGCGGCCACCGCCCGCGCCTGCGCGGTCAGCAGATCGCCCGGCGGATACCCCTTGCCGCCCTCGACGACGACGGCGATCGTCACCGGCCCGAGCCGTACCTGGTCCCAGAAGTAGGACGTCGCCCCCTTGCCGAGGCCGGGATTCAGATACTCGCCCATCTCCAGCAGTACATCGTCGGCCGAGGTGTTCCCGTTCGTCCCGTAGCCGGAGCCGATCGAGTTCAGACCGCGGATCCGCTCGGTGGCCCGCAGCTGCTGGTCGGGGCAGCGCAGCGCCTCCTCCAGCGTCTCGGCCATCTCCCCGTCGGCCTGGCCTGCGGTGCGGTGCACGGTGACGGTCGCGGCGGCGCGCACCTCGCCCCTGCCCCCGCCGGCCGGGAGCCGGGCATAGCGGGTGAGGCTGCCGAGCACGTCGGCGGGCAGCGACGCCTGCCGCCAGACGCAGTCGGAGCCCAGCACCGGCCAGTCGGCCGGATCGCTCTCGTACGGGGTGCGGCGCTCGTAGCCCGGCCCGTAACTGTCCGGCCCGGCGGTGACGGTACGCAGCAGCCGCAGCGCCTGCGACCGGGTCTCGGGCAGCCGCGCGGCATCGGCCCGGAACCGCGGTTCGGCCGCGCCCGCAGCCGTGGCCGACTGGCCGGCCTGCGCGCCGGCACCGGTGCTGCCGTCGGCCGTGTCGCTGTCGGCGGTGCTGCCGTCGGCCGTACCGCCGTTGGCCGTACCGCTGTTGGTCGTGCCGCCGTCGGCCGGGCCGGAGCCCGCCGAGTCGCCGCCCGTCGCGGACGCGGTGGCGGTACCGGTGCCGGCCCCGCTCCCCGCTTCCCCCGAACACCCGGCCGGCAGCGCCAACGCCGCACAGACCAGCACCGCGGATGCCCGTCTTCCGCGCCTGAGCGCCCCTGCGTACGTCACCATCTTCCCTCCCGCGCCGCCCGCCCCGGCCCGCACACCGCACCGCCCGGGGTTGGCGGGCATCGATCAACTCATCTTGGCGCATGAGGAGACGGCGATGCGACGCGCGACGCATCAGGCCGGCAACAGCCGTGTAACCCTTGAACAGCGGATCTTCACAGCCGCTTCACGGGCGTCACGAGTGCCGCGTCGAGCGCGATGAACACCAACGCCCCCTGCGCGGGGCACACTTGACCACACGGCGTGGGTGGCCGGTTGCACTCCGGCCGGAGGCGGGCCTGGTGTACGACACCCACGACGACGCTCTCGCACCCGGCGCCGCGTTCTCCGCCGACGACAGCAAGGCCGCGGCCCCGACGCCGCTCACGGCACACCGTTGCGCAACACCGACGACCTGTCCGAGGCGGCGAATGCCTACCCGCTGCTCCCGTACGGCGCCACCGCCGGCGCGGTCGCCTTCAGCGGCGACGGAAAGTACGCCGCCCGCGCCGCCGCCACCGGCTCCACCCCCGACGGCTCCCGCCTCTTCGCCGTCACCACAACGTGGCTGGCGGCCAGTTCCGGCCGCACATCATCCGGCCGCCAGCGGTGCACTACGACACCCGGCGACCTGACCCACCGCCCCGCCGAGGACATCACCGACACCGTGCCCTGCCGGACCCGCGCCGTGCTCAAGGGCGTGTGGACCGACCGGCCAGGCACCGGCACCCTGTCGTCGGTGACCGTCGCCGCGGACGCACCCTCGACCGCGCCGGCAACGATCCTCATCACACGCCGATCCCGCCGATCCCGACGGGCATCGGCTCGGGCGCCCTGCCACGTATGGGGCGCCCGAGCCGACCCTTCGCGCAGGGGCAGACCCGCAACGGGGGGTGAAACGAGCCCGCCCTGCACACCAGCGCCCGCGAGCCTCCCCCCGGAGTGCAGGCGCCGACCCCGCACGGGGGTCACTACGTCCAGCGCGACGCGCGCATCCCGCGTCACGGGCGCGAGCGAAAAGTCGCAGGAAACCCACCCATGTGAAGCCCCCCACGCACGACACCCACGCCCCCTCACCGCCAACCCCACGACCCGCGCCCACTGGGACGACGCCGACCCACCGCGCACCCACGGTCCCCTCGGACCCCGGCCCACATGATCTCCATGAATTCTCCGCACTCCCTACCATCGTGCTCCGTGGGCACTACAGTCACCCGTGTGCGGCTCGTCACATAGTGCTGTACATCAGGCAACTGGGGCGGGGCCGCTCTCACGCCCGGTGTGCATCGTGTTGGGGGGCTTTATGCGGGAGATGGTCAAGGGCTCGAACGTATCTCTGACAGCCCTGAGCGAGAACGTCGATTCGGTGATCGTCGGTCTGGGCTGGCGGAGTCCGACCGGCGAAGGGGATGCCGACGTATCCGTCCTGTTGCTGGACGCGAACGGCAAGGTCCGCAGCGACGCGGACTTCTGCTTCTACAACAACCCGGTCGCCGCCGACGGGAGCGTGCAGCTTCTGGGCAAGACACCGACGGCCGACGGCAGCGAGGACCGGATCAGCTTCGACCTGACCGCGGTACCGTCCGGGATCGACCGCATCGTCGTGGCCGCCAGCCGGTACGAGGGCGCCCGCTTCGCAGAACTGGAGGGCGTCAGGCTGTCGTTGGCGGACGGTGGCGGCGAGGAACTGCTCCGCTTCTCCATCGAGGGCGCCGACGCGATGAGCGCGATCATCTTCGGCGAACTGTACCGGCGCGGGCAGGAGTGGAAGTTCCGCGCCGTCGGCCAGGGCTACGACACCGGCCTCGCCGGTCTGGCGACGGACTTCGGGGTCGACATCGAGGACGACGCGGAGGCAGAAGAGGCACCGGCCGACGCCGCCGTCGACGAGCAGGCGGGCGCGACGAAACCGGCGCCGGCACCGGGGCCGGCCGACGAACCGACACCGCCGGGGACACTGGAGGCGATCCCCGCTCCTCGCCGCCCGGAGAGCGAGCCAGGACCGAGGAAACCGACCGCACGGCCTCGTACGGCGAAGAAGAAGGTCACCCTGCCCAAGGCGGCCAAGAAGACGCTGGCGGAGAACGAGTCGTGGAAGGAGGCCAGACTCTTCCCCGTTTCGGTCCTCAAGAGCGACCGGGACCGTGAAATGCGAGCGACCTCGGTGCTGTTGTCGGTCATGGCGCAGGTACCGGAGTTCGGCAGGAGGCTCACCGCCGCGTTCGGGGCGCCGGCCGGTCGTACGGAAACCTTCACCGAGGTCACGCTTCCGCACGGTGACACCCCGCGACGCCCCGACGGAGTGATCCGTGTCGAGCGGGCCGGCAAGCTGTGGACGGCGCTGGTCGAGACGAAGACCAACGGCAATGTCCTCAAGGCCGATCAGGTACAGGCCTACGCGGACATCGCCGCGCGCCGTGGCTACGAGGCCGTGATCACCTTGTCGAACGACGTCGCGTTGGAGGGCGGTCCGCTCGTCGACGTGAAGATCGACGGACGGCGCAAGCACAAGGTGGCCCTCTGGCACCTGTCATGGGCGGAAGTCGCCCATCAGGCCCAGATGTTGATCCGGCACGAGGGCGTCGGCAACGCGGCGCACGCATGGCTGCTTCAGGAACTGCTGCACTACCTGCAGCACGAGAACTCCGGCTGCCACGGATTCCAGAACATGGGCCCGGCCTGGGTTCCGGTACGCAACGGAATCGACGACGAGACCCTGTGCCAGGGAGACCCCCGCGCACTGGAGGTCGTCGAGAGCTGGGAACGGCTCATTCGCCAGGTCTGTCTCCGGCTGGGCGGTGAACTGGGGCAGAAGGTACTGCCCGTGCAACGCGCCAGACGCGGAACCGACCCGAAGGCGCTGCGGGACCGCCTCGCCGATCAGCTCTGTCTGGAAGGGAAGCTCGAAGCGAAGCTGCGCATCGAGGGCATGCCGGGCGTCCTGGCGATCAGCGCGGACCTGCGTACGGGCAAGCTCCGCACCTTCATCGAGATCCCCGTACCCGAGCAGGGCTACCCCCTGGCATGGGCGAAGCGGCTCGTCCGCCGCTTGGCCGAGGCGCCGGCGGACCTCCACATCGAAACCCTCGTCGAAGGGGAGACGGGCGGCCCACGCGGAACGCTCGAACGGCTGCGCCCCGAACCCGGGGACATGCTGCCCAAGGACAACGGCACCCAGATCACCGGCTTCCGCCTGTCCCTCTTCAAGGGAATGGGAAGCAGCCGCGGCAACGCGGAATCCGGCTTCATCCGCAGCGTCGACGACGCGGTACACCGCTTCTACACCACCGTGGTCGCCCACTTGGACGGCCCGCCCCCCAACCGAACACCCACCAGAAAACCCACGACAGCGAACTGAAACCCTCGACCCCGCGAGCCCGCACCGAGCGAACGAGGGTGCGGCGCCGGCCCCCGGCGGCGGACGAGCGGCCGGCCGCGGGCGCCGTCAGCCGGCGGTCGTCCTGGTCGTTTCGGACCGCGGGACGGGCGCGGCGGATTCGGCGCCGGATTCGGATTCCGCGCCGGGGTCGGATTCCGCCCGGGAGTCGGTTTCCGCGCCGGAGTGGGATTGCGCGTCGGGGCCGGTCGGGTGGTCCGGTTGGGCCAGGGTGCCGGCGATGAGCAGGACGCCCAGGACGAGCAGCAGCGGCACGCACATGGCCGCCCGGTAGGACACGGCCGCACCGACGGCCCCGACCAGGGGCGGCCCGATCAGGAAGCCCACGTAGTTGAAGAGGTTGACGCGGGCCACGGCGGTGTCCACCGTCCCCGGCAGCCGCTGCGCACCGACCACGAAGAGCTGGGGCATGATCACGGACAACCCCGCGCCGAGGACGGCGAAGCCGAACGCACCGGTCACGGGTTCCGGTGAGGCGGCGATGACGGCGAACCCCACCGCGGAGAGCAGGACACCCGCCCGTACCACGGCCACCGCTCCCCACCGCTGCACCCAGCCGTCCCCGAGACCACGGCCCACCAGGGTGGCCGCCATATAGAGGGCGTACGGCACGGTCGCCATCGCCTCCGAGCTGTGCAGGGTGTCCTCAAGGAACTTCGCGCTCCAGTTGGTGGCGGTGGAGTCGGCGACGACGGCCACGGTCATGATCAGACAGAGCGGCAGCAGCGGCATCCAGGGGACTCCGCGTGACCGAGCGGACCGCGCGGCCGGTTCGGCCATGGCACGGCCGCCCGCCACCGCGCCCGGCCCGCCCAACTGCCGGGTCAGACGCGGTCCGGCCGACACCGCGAACGGCAGCAGCAAGGCGACCGAACCGGCGAAGAGGACGAACAGCGAGAGATGCCAGTGGGCTCCGGCCCAGGCGAGCAGGGCGCCGACGATGCCGCCGAGGCTGGCGGAACCGTGGAAGCCCAGCATGATGCTGCGACCGTAGCCGCGCTGGATCCCCACGCCCGTCATGTTCAGGCTCGCCTCCATGGCACCGACCAGCAGCCCGAACACGCTCAGACAGGCCACCAGTTGCCAGACGGCCTCGCCCGCCCCGACCCCGACCAGGCACAGACAGATCAGGGGCTGGAGCACGCGTACCACCACGGGGGCGGGAACCCGCCGTACCACGCGCGAGACGGTGACACTGCCGACACCGGCCAGGACCGGCACGGCCGCGAGGAACAACGGGAGCGCGGCGTCGCTGAGCCCGTACCGGTCCTGGACCGCCGGGATGCGGGTGACCAGCAGGGCGAAGACCGCGCCGTGGACGAGAAAGACCAGCAGCAGCGCGGCGCGCGCCTGTCGCAGCCGTACCGGGATCTCCATGGCACCCCCTTAAGTGTTCGCCGCCACTCACCCGAGGGCAGCACCGGGCGCGACCATAGGGACCACCGCTGAAGCGCGACTTGAGCGGCAAGACCGTCAGGGCCGCCGCCCGCTGTAGTGATATGCGGCTCCGCCGCAATGGGGCCCCTGTTCGAGCCAAGCCGAGAACGTGGGGGAGCGACCAGCCACTACGGTGCTGTGGCGCCCCGACCCCGGGGAACTCGCGCGCCGGCTGGTCGGCCATGCGCTCGGCGACTTGGACGACGGCATGCCGCCATCGATCCGCTCGACTACGAGGACGTACTCGGCGCGGAGGGAATGGCCGTCCTGCGGGAGTCGGCGGTCGAGGCATGGGGGCGCAACCGTACCGGCTGGGCCGAGAAGTACCTGAGGGAACGCCTGGCCAAAGCGGGCGGGGATGTCGACGCGGTGATCGCCGTCCAGGCGGCCGACCTCGCACCGAACGGCCACACACACCTAGTCATCGCGCGTGAGCTGGATACCGCCCGGCGCTTGGACGAGGCGGAACGCGACATCCGGGAAACCCGGGACCTCGCCGCCGTCGACACCGCCCTGGTCGACTACCTCTGCGCTTGGCAGGCCGCCACCCGGACCGGCGCCCAGGACCGGCAGTGGCGCGCCCTCGCCGACCAGGCGCGCGCCGACCGCCCCGCCGACGCACTGGGCGTCTACCTGCGCCTGGCCGAGCCGCTGGCCAAGCAGACCGGGAACTCGGTCTACGAGCAGCTGGTCGACCTCCTGCTGAGCATCCGAGACTGCCACCGCCGCCTGGGCACGCCGGACGAGTTCACCGCGTACGTCACCGCCCTGCGCACGGCCCAGAAACGCAAGCGGAACCTGATGCGCCGCATGGACGACCACGCACTGTGAACCCCGAGTATCCGGAATCAGTGGAACACCACGGCGTGCCCACCGGCGATGCTCGCCAGGCAAGCCTGGCGGAGCTGGCCCCAGGCCCACTTCTCCGGTCCGAACGGGTCGTCGTCCGCGAGACCGACGGATACGTCCTGTGCAACGGACCCCGGATGCGAGGCGTGTGTGTCGGTGAGACGTATGCCCAACGCAGGCGCGAGGCCGTCCAGTTCGGCCAGGAGCAGTTGGCTGGAGCCGACCATCCCGGCCCCGGCGACCCCTGACTCCGGTGGGAGGAAGAGCGGATCGGCGAAGTCGACGGGAACGTAATAGCCGGCGTTGTCCGCGTGACACAGCAGGTGGGAGGCGAACAACGAGGTCTCGTCGTCGATCCTCGCAAGGTCACGGTGCCACGCATCGCTGCCGGACTGCGGGACGGGAACCACGGGCTCTCCCCGGTCGGCTAGGACAAGGACGCGACGCAGCCGGGTCAGATACCCGTACGGGAACCCGCCAGAGAAGACGTGAGGGCTGGGCGGAGCGGCGATCTCCGGTTCCGCCCACCGCACCCCCTCAGCACGCAGCGCCCGACCAAGCCGCACGAAGCCACGCCGGTGGTACTCATACCCTTCCGGATCGTTGCGCACCTGGTCATAAAGCAACCCGACGGATATCGAAAGCCCCATGCCCGAAGCGTAGTAACCGGGTGTGACAACGCAACGTCGATTCCCTTCCCCCGCATGAGGACAGAACCGTCGCGCTTCCGTAACAGCTCACCGAGCGGGGAAGGCGAGTCGCAGAACGATCTCGCCGTCGTCGATCTCCCCGGTGGGTTCGAACCCGAACTTCTGATAGAAGGGCCACGGTTCGCCGTCGCCGGGCTCGTAGCTGGTCAGCAGTTCGGTGGCGCCGTCCGCACGGACCAGGGCGGCGACCTGCGTGAGTGTCTCTCGGCCGATCCCCCGCCCCTGGTGCCGTTTGTCGACGAGGAGGCGCCAGATGAAGTGCCGCCCTTTGTAGGGACCAGCCGGCGGCTTCCACGAGAGCATGACGAACCCGACGGGCTCGTCGCCGCGGTACACGGCGCGGTACCAGGGATTGGCCTCCGGTTTCTTGGCCGCCTCCTTGAGCGACTTGGACACGGAGGCGACGAACTGCTTCTGATCACCTCGGACGCGGAGGGCGCGAACAGCGTCCCGGTTGTCGTCGGTGACCTCCCGTAGGTGCACGCCTGGGGACCTCATGCCACACCCTTCCGCATACGGGCAGCTACGCCATCCGGGCCAACCTGAAGAGCCGCCGCGGTGCCGCAGTCAGTTGTGTGCACGCAATCCACGGACGTCAGGTCGGACGTCCTGGCAGCGTATTCGACGCCGCGGATCTGGAGCGGAACTGGCACGCCGGACTGTGACCGCGTCCAAGGAAGCTCCTGGCGGAGAGCAACTGGGCCTGACGTGGTGGTGCGCATGCCCGGAGCCACAGCGTAGATGCGGCGGACGCGCTGCTGATCACGGGAGGCGTCCCGGAAATCGTCCAGTCGTGGCGGCCAGGGATGGGCCGGGCGGACTTCCTGCGCGAGGCCGTGGCGAATCCGCTGTCTCCGCTGCTGGTCGCGGGCGAGCTGTCGCTGCTGGGGGAGTTCCCCGAGGCGTCGCACTCGCGGGCGGTGCTGGAGGCGGTGGGCAGCGGCGAGCGGACCTTCTCCACCATCGCGGCACAGGCCGGGGGCACAGGTGCCCTGCCATCGGGCACGCTGTCCCCGCTGCTGAACACCTCGCAGGCCAAGCGGGTTCTGGCGGCCGACCTGCCACTGTCCGCGAAGGCCGACACCAAGAACAAGCGCTACCGCATCGCCGATCCGTATCTCCGGTTCTGGCTGGCCTTCCTGCAACGAGGGATCCCGCTCATCGAGCGCGGCCGGGGCGACCTCGCCCTGGAGCGCAACGAGCGGTCCTGGACCACCTGGCGCGGGCGTGCGGTCGAGCCGCTCATCCGCGAGTCGCTGCTTCGGCTGCTGCCCGACGAGCGATGGCCGGAGACAGAGGCCGTCGGCGGCTGCTGGAACCGGCAGAACAACCCCGAGATCGACCTGGTGGGCACCGATCGTGAACCCGTAGAACACGCGGTGCACTTCGTCGGCTCCATCAAGTGGCGGGAGTCCCAGCCGTTCGGCCGGCGTGAATACGACGCCCTGGCTCGGGATGCGCTCGCGGTGCCCGGTGCCGGACCGGACACCCCACTGGTCGCGGTGTCCCGCAGCGGTGTCGTCGGCGGTCTGCCGCTCGCGGCGCACTGGGGCCTGAAGACCTGGTCCGTGCCTGGCAGTAGCGGCGAGACGGGGGTACGCGACTCAGGATGCCCCAGTTCTTCGTACTCGTCGTAGCATCGACGATCGCCTCCGCGACCAAGGCGGCGAGCGCGGTGGTGGGCCTCATCAGCTGGGGCGCCTTTCCGAGCGCAGGAGTTCCGCGAGGCGGGCGCCGACGGGGGTGATGCTTGGCAGGGGCTCGTGTGTGTAGTGACTCTTCTTACGACGGCGCAGCAGTTCCTCCCCGTCCCGCTCCCAGGTGAACGCGGGCTTGCGCAGCAGCACGCGGAACACCGCGTCGGCGTTCCCGGGATGCCGCTGGACCAGGCGGCGGATGACCATGGGGGAGACGGAGTCGTCGTTCAGGTACTCCCGGAGCTGCCTCAGGCGGGCGCGGTCACGGGTCAGAGAGGGATCGGCGAACAGTGCGTCGAGGCGGCCGAAGTCGGCGTAATAGCAGATGCCTTCGACCTCGTCACAGATCACAGCGATGTCGTCCGAGTCGAGAAGGTGTTCGGGCAGGGTGCTGAGTTCGTCAACCGGGGGACCGCTGTTCCTCGCCCGCGCGGCGGCCTCGACGTCAAGTTCGGCGAGGGCCTTCTCCTGCCGGTGACGGTGATACTCCCGCAACCGGACTTGCGCCTCTGCCGGGTCCAGGACGAGCAGGTCGGTGCCGAACAGTTCGATGAAGTCGGAACGGGCCTCGGCCTGCATCTCCCAGGCCATGCGCAGCATCTCGGGATTGCGGCGCAGCAGCTGCGGATGGGCAGCCAGAGTCTGGACGGCGACCTGCGCCAACTCCGAACCGTCGCCGGGCGGGTAGGTGGTGAGGTTGCCGCTGACCACCCAGGCGTCGGTGTCGGGGTGGACGGGCACGATGCGCGCGGCGACGAACATCCCGTCACGCAGTTTCCTAAGAGCGCGCCGCCCCAGGTTGGAGTGGACCCGGTAGGTGAGGTCGTCCAGCAGGTTGTGCAGGAGGGCGGCGCCTCGATCCAGGCCCTGTACCTCGAAGAGGCCCTCGACCACGTCGCGCCAGCCGAGCAGCATCGCACGCTCGTCCTGCGACAGCGGCGGCCGGCGCTGGGCCACGAACTGCTCGACGACTGTGGAGCCGTCGGCCAGCCGGTACTGCAGCGCGAAGTGATCGATCGTCTGGATGGCGGTTGCCTCGTCCAGGAAGCCGAGTCGGTCCTCGGCCTCGTCGAGCCGGGCATCCAGTCGCCGAGCGAAGCGCGGACCCTGCGCGAACGCCACCAGCTCGCTCTTGAGATCTCCGCTCCGTGCCAGCAGCTTTCCGACTGAGGGACGCGCCATGAGGGAATCGCTCTGATCCACTTGTTCCTGCCTGCTCTTCAGATCTCTGCCCTACGATACGAGCCGCCGCCTGCCAGCGCGGCGCGCGTCTGGCTGGGGGCATGTGTCAGGAGCCGGACGGCCGGGGCCGACCAGTGAGGTGCCGGGCGAGCCGTTCGGCGTCGAGGGCGCGAAGGGCGGCGTCGACGGCATCGCGGTCGGTGAGGTCGACGCCCCGCGCGGCGAGGCGGCCGAGATCCGCCTGGCCGGACCCCACGCCTCCTTGTCGTCGAAGGCCGCCGAAAGAATCCTCGTCGTCCTGGCGGGGCCAGGGCATGCCCGTCACCGCAGCACCAGGGCCGAGTCCTGTTCGACCGGCGGCATCGGCACCTCGCGGTCCTCCCGCATCGCCGCCCAGGCTTCGGCCGCCGCCGGCGTCAGCAGCGCCGGCTTGTCGACCATCGTGCCGCCGACCTCGCTGATCTGCGCCATCAGCGTGTGCGGGACGGGACCGTCGTACTCGACGAACAGCACCCGCTAGCTGTCCCACACATCCACCGCGCGCCAGGCCCGCACCGGGCCGTGCGGCGCGGCCGCGTGCCCGGCGGGCAGCGGCTGCGACCCGGCGAGGATCTCCACTGTCTCGCCGAGCAGGGAGCGGCCGTCGGACGGGCCGACCCCCTCCAGCGCGGCCACCGCGGCAAGGCCATGCGGGGACGGTGTCGTCGAAGCCCGTCCCACCACCTCAAGACACAGCGTCTGCTCCGGCTCGGCTCCATCATCCCGGCGGCCGGCCACGCCTCGCCCAGACACCCGCTCGCCCACGCCTCCACCGCGAGGACATTCCTGTCTTCCAGAGGCTGCGTTCGGGCCTCCCGCAGGACACGATCCGACAGTCGCAGGGGATGCGGCGAACGGCGTACGGGCTCTTGCCGCCACCCGGCTTGCGTCGGCCACGGCTCTTCGGCATGCCATCGAGTCCTGCAGAGCAGGGCGGGACGCGGACCGGACGGTCGAGGACAGCCCCGCTGGCGTGACTGCACGGGCGCGCCGAACGCGGTTCCGACCGCCGCCGTGGCCTGAATGGCCCTCTTTCGTCATGAAAGCTCTCCCCGCACCCTTCGATCAGGCGCGACACGCCCATGCTGCGGGACCACGGGGGAGCCGCGATGGCCAGAACCGTCTACGTACCGGTACTGCCGACCACCCGAGCCGCCAGGCGGGCCTACGAACGCATGGACGCGTCGGTAAGGCGCCGGATCGAGCCGTTGTGGACCCTGGTACCACGTGTCGGGCCTGAGCGTCTTCGGGGCGTACCTCCGGCGTCCGACCCGGAGACCGACGAGACCCTGCTGAATGACTGGCTCACCCCGCGCGTGAACGACCTCATCGAGACGATGGGCGACAACGCTGGTTGGGTCGACGCGGTCCACGTCGAGCGTTTGATCCACGGGTCCGCGGGCAGCCTGTGGCACCTGGCCGTCAGAAGCCGCCTGTGCCTGGTCACCGGGCCCGAGCGCGCCCCAAGGCACCAGCGCTACGCCGCCGACCTCGCCTTCCTCAGTGGTCGCGGCCTCGGTATACGGCTCGCGCTCCACGAGCCTCTGGACCCGCACGGCAGTCTCCGCCCGCAGCTCCTCGACCTGATCGACCGCCTCTGCCTGCCACCCTCCCGCCTCGACCTCATTCTGGACCTCGGACCGGTCACGGACGCCGGGGAAGCCGTGAAGACCGCCCTCATCGCGATCGACCTCCTCGGCGCCCTCGTCCCGTGGCGCACGCTCGTCCTCACCGCCGGCGCCTTCCCCCGGGTCATGGACGACATCGACATGCAACCCACCCGTACCGCCGTGCGCCACGACTGGCGGCTGCACCACCTGGTGCGCACCGCCCGCCCGGAGTTGGCGAGAAGTATCGTCTACGGCGACTACTCCGTGGAGCACGCCTGCAGCGCCAACTTCGCCCCCGTCCGGCAACCAGGCCCGGGCTGGAGCCTGCTGCGCTACACCACACCGGACGGCTTCCTCATCGCCCGAGCGCCGACCAGGGGTCCCGACCACGTCTCCCGGGTACGCGCCCAGGCCCGCTGGATAGTCGAGCACAACGGCTTCCGCGGGCTCGGCGACCCGGGACACGCCGAAGGTGAGCGCTGGCTGCGAGCCTGCGCGTACGGTAACGGCTCGAAAGGCTCCGGCAATGCCGAGACGTGGCTCCAGGCGGGGCACACGCAGCACATGGACTTCGTCGGCCGACTGATGACAGGCGCTTTGTGAGGCACCGAAGCTCCAGGGAGCATGGGCATCGCGCGCACCCGGGAGATCGCGTTGCCCGCGCCTGGCGAGCCGGCCTGGACAGCCTTCCCCTCTCCTGCGGGTTTCCGGGTGGGGATGAACCTGCGTCCGGCCAACAGAGGGACAACACGTTTCTGACCTGCGGCGATGCCTGAGAGCAAGATTCGAACCTGCGCACACGGCTCCGGGGCACAATCAGAGTTGAGCTTGCAGATGGGCTCTGACCAGCCGATTCGCGCTCACCCCGGCGCCAAGCCGAAGGACATGGCGGGCGAGCTGCCGAACGTCGACCTGGACACGATCCGGCGCACCTGCAACCGCATGGCCGACGCCGGACAGCTCACCAAGGACCCAAGCGGCCGGTACTACCCGGACACCGACACCCGGACAGAGGGCACGCAAGAGGGTGCGCACTGTCCGGCTGTCCGGTTACCCCATCTGACCAGCACGAACACCCCGGACAGTCGGAATTGGAGCCGTCCGGCCTGTCCGGTACGGACGAAGCCGAGGGAGAGGGAATGACCGCCCGTACGCAGGACGAAAAGATGACCGTCCAAGAGGTCATCACCGATCTGAAGGTCGCCCCATCGACCTTCTACCGGTGGCGCCAACTCGGCAAAGGCCCCCGCGCAATCAAGCTCCCCAACGGCGATGTACGGATTCGGCGGTCGGAGTACGAACGTTGGCTTACAGAGCGGGAGGACGCTGCGTGAGCACGGATGACAACGCTCCCGTCCTCCGGCCGTAGGGGGAGGCCAAGCAGGGGTATTCCCTCGACGTCCGACTGTGGAAGGTCACGAAAGTCAATCGGAAAGCGCGCCCGTACCAACTGCGATGGGTCGTAGGCGGGAAGGTGAGTAGCGCCACGTTCGCCACGTCGGCACTCGCCGAAAACCGAAGCTCGGAACTGCGGCAGGCAATGCGCCGGGGCGAGGCTTTCGAGATCGCAAGCGGACAGCCTGAGTCCGAAGTCCGCGCGGCAGCGGAAGCGGCGAAAGCCTCAGAAGAAGAACCGCCGCTGCGGTGGTTCGAGTTCTGCCGCAAATACGTCGCCGGGCGGTGGCGTACGAGCGCGGCCAAGGCCCGAGAGGGCATGGCGGACGGTCTTGCCGCCGTGACGCTCGCCATGGTCAAACGCTGCGACGGCGCTCCCTCGGACGAGCAATTGCGGCTGGCCTTCCGGTGGGGGATCGTGCCCGCGAATGCGGGCGAGGACCCGCCGGCCGACCTCAAAGCCGCGTATGACTGGCTCACGACGACGGATCGTCCGGTGGCCGATGTAGCAGACGCTGCGGTGTTCGAGGACGTGCTCTATCGCCTCGGATACAAGCTGGACGGCACCCCGGCGGCGGGCGACACGTACAGGCGTCGCCGCCGTGCCCTGAACACCGCTCTCGAACACGCAGTGATCGCGGGCGCACTCTCGGAAAACCCGCTTCAGCGCGCCCGACGTAAGCACGTCGGCTCCAACGACATGGTGGACCGGCGCGTCCTCGTGAACGCCCTACAGGCCCGTCAGTTGCTTGCGGCAGTTTCCGTTGGATCGTGGGATCGGTGCCGTGGGAGGCGCCTGGTGGCCTTCTACGCGGTCCTGTACTACGCGGGCCTGCGTCCGGCTGAGGCGGTCTGACTGCCATCTCCCGGACTCAGGATGGGGCACGCTGACGCTCCGGGAGACGCGTCCCGTGTCCGGGAAGCAATGGACCGACTCCGGAGAACGTCACGACCGCCGTGGGCTGAAGGCAAGGGAGGCCAAGAGTGACCGTCCGGTCCCCATCCCGCTCGTTCTGGTGACGATCCTGCAGGTGCACCTGGACGCGTTCGGCACAGCCAAGGAAGGCCGCGTGTTCGGCAATGAACGTGGGGGAGTGGTCGGCTCATCCACCTATTGGCGTGTGTGGGAGGAAGCGCGGGAGTACGCGCTCCCACCTGAGCGCGTCGACTCGCCGTTGGCCGGGCGACCCTACGACCTGCGGCACGCCTGCATCACGCGATGACTCAACGCCGGAGTCCCGATCGCCGAGGTAGCCCGGCGAGTCGGCAACTCTCCCGAGGTGATCCATCGCCGCTACCACGGCTGCATCGACGGCCACGAGGAAGCGGCCAACGCGAAAATCACCAAGACGCTGGAAGAAGACGGCGATAATGCCTGCTGTGCCGTCTCATGAGATTGGTGCCAGGGATCCCAGATCGGCGAAGTCGTGGTCTTCTTCGGGACGGACAACGAAGACCCCGGATCCAGGAGGGTCCTCTACGGACGCTCTGGAGATACGAGCTGTCCACTCAGGGGTGGGCCATCGTGTGTCGTTGTCCCAGCGGATCCCTGCCAGGTTGATCTCAACAAGGTCCACAACGGCGAGATCAGCGCCAAGGAAGTTGCTTGCAGCGTCGGTCAGGTTGTCATGAGCTTCGATGAGGTCAAGGGCAAGATCGCGAGCCGGGCCACGGGCGACGTCAAGGCGGCCGGCGAGGTCGCGGGCAAGGCCGAGGGCGCGTCCAAGGTCGAGGTCAAGGTCAAGCTTAAGTTCGCGGGCGCGGGCGGGGGCGACTCCGCTTTCGAGGGCGCGGGCGAGGTCGAGGGCAAGGCCGAAGTCGCGGTCGAGGAGCCGGTCAAGTTGACGGGTGAGGTCGAGCGCGAGGGCAAGGTCGAGGGCAAGGGCGCGGGCGAGGTCGATGTCAAGGGCGGAGTCAAGGCCGAGGTCGAGACCGAACGGGTGGGCGAGTTCGTCGGCGAGTTCGAGCACGGGGGCGAGATGGCGGTGGCGGAGGAGGTCGGGGGTGAGGTGGCGGGCGAGTTCGCGGGCGCGTTCGAGTTGGTGGGCCAGGTCGCGGGCGCGGGCGTAGTCGAGGTCGATGTGGCGGTCGAGGCCGTGGTCGAGAGCCAAGTCGAGTTCGCGAGCGCGGTCAAGGGCACGGCCGAGACCGAGGGCCGCGGTGGCAGTCTGCAGGACATCCGCAGCTGTCAGGAGGGCGCCGCGACGCCGGAGCCGCTCCTGTGGAGACACGAGCTTCCAGCGAGCTGTTACGTCAGCCAGGCTCAGTCCTGTCACGCTGCCCAGGGCTGAACCAGCCTGAGGAATATCACGGCGGTGAGGAGCATCCGAGAGTGGAGTTGGAGGAGGCGTAGCAGGGCTATCCGGCGGCAGGAGACTGGAGGTCTTCGGGGGAGGCCGGAAGCCAGGCGAGCGACGTGACAACACGGCTAGGACGCGGCCTGTGAAGGAATTGGCAGTAATTGTCACGTCGCACCTCCTCCGCCCATCGGATCCTGCTCTGAGACAACGCCCGTGTCCGGCTGCGGATTCTCTGCTGAAGGACTACCCGTCTGGGGCCGTGGCAGAGCACCGTTCGACTGCCGGGGGCCAGGCTGCTGCCCGTTCTGTTGGGGAGTCCCTACTTGCATCTGGGCTTCGTCCACTACGCCGCCCAGAGCAGCCCTTCCTGCGCTCTTGACCACCAACGGCACCACTGCCGTTGCCTGCTGGACGGCTGACAGCGCTCCTAGCCCGATGAGAAACGCCACCAGTGGATTCGTGCTCTGCGGGTAGGTGGCTGCCACAGCACCGGTCAGGGCTCCGCTGACGAATAGCCGCAGCACTCCGGCGAACCAGTACGCCTTCCAACCGGGTGCGGGCAGGTGTTCCTCGCCAGGCCGTACGTCAGGTCTGCGCTG
>NZ_BAAJXA010000044.1:0-83868 GCF_057537855.1 Streptomyces diversicolor | reverse complement strand
AGATGTGTGATTGGGCCCGCGCCCCGGCTGTCAGGGGGCCAGGGGCGCGGGAGCTGTCCGCGGCGCGGTCCGACTGCCGCCCGGTGGCGTGCGCGGCCGGGCCTCAGTAGTGGTGCGGCCGACTGCGGATCTCCTCCGGCCAGGCCAGCCGGATGCCGAGCGTGTCGCTGAGCAGCCGCTGGTAGTCGGCCAGTTGGGCCTGGTCGGAGCGGGCCTTGCGGGGCGGCAGGGCCCGGTCGAGGCAGAACGCGGCGAGGGCGCCCGCGGCCTCGCCGATGGACCACTCCACGGGGTGCAGCCGGTAGCAGCCGTTGGTGATGTGCGTGGTGCCGATGTTCTTGTTGGCGGGCAGCAGGTTGTCGACGCGTACGGGGATGAGGGCGCCCAACGGGATCTGGAAGGGGTAGGACTCGATGTCGATGTAGGTGCGGCCACCGGTGCTGGGGTGCAGGTCGATGCGGTAGCTGCCGAGGCCCACGCTGTCGTGGAACACCTCGCTCCCGGAGCCCGGCGGCCGGGCCGCGACCCCCACGTGTTGTTCGAGAACGGTGAACTCGGCCTTGATACGGCGCGATTCGCGGATGTACGGCGTCTTCGCGAGGCCGTCAGCGGTGCCGGTGACATCGGGGCGCAGCCGCAGTCCCGGCCAGCCGGTGCCGCCGTCGGGGCGGGGCGCCTCGGTCTGCAGCCAGTACAGGAAGGACAGGGACAGTGCGCGGCTGGCCGCGAGCGCCGCGTGCCGTTGCTCGGCGTCGACGCCGAGCAGCGGTGTCTCCCAGTAGTCGATCTGCGGCCAGTTGACGACGGTGAGGTCGGAGGCGAAGGCCCCGGCCGTGAAGTTCTCGCGGGCAAGGACGCGGCGGAACCGCCACAGGTCGAAGTGCTCGCCGGCCTCCCGCTCCGCTCCCATCAGCGCCCAGGTGCGCCGCTTGAGGGTGATCGGGACGATGTCGGTGAAGGAGAGTTGCGGGCCGGGCCAGAACGGGGCGACGGTGGTGCGCCAGTGCTCGTAGGCGGCGGGCCGGTCGATGACATGGTCCTCGCCGGGCCGGTGGTCCAGGGCGAAGCACCAGGACACGGCCTGCTGGTCGTAGGGGTCGGCGGTCTCGGGCGCGTGTGGCTCCCCGGTCTCGTCGCGGCCCTCGGCGCCGATGACGTGCTCCACGCCGGCGAGTTCCAGCAGGTCGCCGAGTTCGGTGGCGTCGGCGACGTAGGCGGCATGCACGGTGATCTCGGGTCCGTCGTGCCGGTGGGCCAGCGTGACGGCCTCGACGCGGTCGCCGTCGGTGTGTGCGGCGACGGGCTCGTATCCCGTGAGGACGGTGATCGCACCGGAGGACCGCCACGGAGCGAGCATTTCCTCGATGACGGCCACGGCGACGCGCGGCTCGTGGCACATCCGGCTCACCACGCCCAGCCCGGGGTCGAGGAGCGGGTCCCGCGCGGCACCGGGTCTGAGGGGGTAGGCGCGGCGGTAGTAGTCGCGTACCCGACGGCGCAGTTCGGCGTAGCCGGGCGGGGCGGCCGGACCCTCGATCCAGGGATGCTCGTCGGGCGGTACGGCCTGTGCGGTGAGCTGTCCGCCGAGCCAGTCGGTGGCTTCGGTGAGCACGACCGTACGGCCGAGCCGGGCGGCGGTGAGCGCCGCGGCCACACCGCCCAGTCCACCGCCGACGACAAGAATCTCGGTTCGCATTTCTGACATGGGCCCTGAGGCTCCTTCTGCCGATGACGGGCGTACCAGGTGGTTGTGCGGTGTTCGCGCCGGAAGGGGCGCGGGGGAACGCGACGACGCCGCACACAACCGACGTCAGGTCGCGCCCCAAAGGGGCGCGGGGAACTGCGCGACCAGCCACGACGGCGCCGCAGCCGAACGACGGCCCATCCCGGCACAACCAGCGGAGCTAAGCCGCGGCGACCGTGGTGCCCGCGATCACCGGGCACGGCACCAACAGGCTCCCCGTCCGCTGCCCGGGGTCGTCGAGCATGGCCTGCAACCGGTCCACGGCGATGCGGCCGATCTCGATGCGGGGGATCACCAGGGAGTCCCACTGCCCGGACAGGTCCGCGGGCGCCGCCTCCAGCACGGCCACGGACACGTCGTCGGGTATCTTCCGCCCCCGGGCGGCCAGTTGCTCGCGCAGGGACTCGGCGAGCCCCACGCTCTCCACCACGATCGCGGTCACCGCGCCGCGCGCCACCTCGTCCAGCCAGGCCGCCCCGATGCCCTGGGCGCCGTGGAAGCCCGGGGAGGTGTCGGTCAGCCCGAGCCGTGCGACGGCCTGCGCGTAGCCGACACGGCGGTCCTCGTAGGGCTCCATCTCCATCCAGTCGCGTACGTAGCCGAGCCGCCGGTGGCCGTGTTCCACGAGCCGTTCCACGATCCGCGCGCTCGCCGACCGGTAATCGGGGACGATCTGCGGGATCTCCGCGCCGGGCACCTCACGGCGGCCGATGTGCACGAAGGGGTAGCCCTCGTACCAGAGCCGTGCCAGCTCGCCGCGGTCGGTGGAGACACCGAGCAGGATGCTGCCGTCGGCCAGGTTGAGCCGGTTGGTGCCGTTGCGGTAGATCTTGCGCTCTCCGTCGTTGCCGGACCCGGTCGAGGTGAACAGCACCAGGTCGAAGCCGGTCTCCTCGGCCCGCTCCTCGATCCCGAGCAGGAACTCGAAGTAGAAGTCCTCGCGTGCGTGCGGGAAGACGCGCTCGAAGGTGTGCACGCCCAGCAGGTTGTTGCGCTGTTTGCGCATGGCCCGGGCGGCGGGGTTGGCGACGTATCCGAGGGTGCGCACCGCGTCGAAGACCCGCTGCCGGGTTTCCTCCGGTATCCGCGCGGTCGCCGCGTTCCCGCTGATCACCCGGGACACCGCCGACTGGGATACGCCGGCGAGGCGGGCCACGTCCGCCTGGCTGGGTGCCTTGTCACGCCGTCGTGCTGTCACGTCGCCCCCTGGAGCGTGTCGCGCCGGGCGGCGGTCGCCGCGGCGTGTGTCGTCTCGGCCAGTTCCCCGGCCCGGCCCTTGACGTGCAGCCAGCACATCGTCCAGTGCCCGTCGCCCAGCTCCGTGCGCGGGGGTGCCTCGCTGCGGCATTCCGGCATCGCGAACGGGCAGCGGGGGTGGAACCGGCAGCCCGTCGGCGGGTCGATGAGGCTGGGTGGCTCGCCCAGCTCGTCGGCCCCCGCGAAGAGCGCGTCGCGGTCGCCCACGCCGCGCTCGGGGTCCGGGGAGGACTCTATGAGCAGTTTGGTGTACGGGTGCTGCGGAGCGGCGATCAGGTCCTCCTTGGGGCCGGACTCCACCATCTGCCCGGCGTACATCACCGCGATCTCGTCGCACAGGTAGCGGGCGCCGGCGATGTCGTGCGTGATGTACAGCAGCGCCAGGCCGTCCTCGGTGCGCAGCCGCTGGAGCAGATTGAGCATCTCCAGCCGGATCGACACGTCCAGCATGGAGATCGGCTCGTCCCCGAGCAGCACCTTGGGCTGCACGGCGAGCGCGCGGGCGATCACGACGCGCTGGCGCTGCCCGCCGGAGAGCTCGTGCGGGAACTTCGCCGCGAACTCCGCGGCCGGGGTGAGGCTGACCCGTTCCAGCAGCTCCGTGATCCGCCGCTCGCGTCCGGCGGCGGTCAGCCGCGGCTGGTGCAGGCGCAGCGCGCGGTCGAGGTTGTAGTGGACGCGGTGCAGCGGGTTCAGCGATCCGAAGGGGTCCTGGAAGATCAGCTGCACCTCGGAGTGATAGGCGCGCCGGGCCCGCCGGCTGCCGCTCATGGGCTCACCGCGCAGCACGATCTCGCCCCGTGTCGGTTCGTGGAAGCGGGCCAGCAGCCGGGCGAGGGTCGTCTTTCCGCTGCCGCTCTCCCCCACCAGCGCCAGGATCTGACCGGGCCTGAGGCGTACGGTCGCGTCCTCGACGGCCCGGACGACGGAGGTGCGGCCGAGTGGGCCGCGGACGGTGAAGTGCTTGGAGACGTTCCGTGCCTCCAGGACGTACGCCGGTTCCTTGTCCGGCTCCGCCGCCGGCGCCGTCCGCCCCGCGGCGGCGGCCGCTTCCTCGTGCGGGGACTTGCTCATCGGGTCCCGCCTTTCGTCTCACGGCCGGTCTCATTGAGCAGGCAGGCCGCCTCGTGCCCCGGTTCGGGCCCGACTGGCAGCAGTGCCGGCAGCCACTCGTCGCAGCCCTCGGTGCGCCGCGCGCAGCGTGGGTGGAACGGGCAGCCGGCCGGTGGGCGGCGCAGGTCGGGCGGGGTGCCGGGGATGCCGCGCAGGGTGCGCAGCGGGGCACGCAACGGCGGGAAGGAGTCCCGCAGTCCCTGGGTGTAGGGGTGTTTCGGGGCGCTGTAGAGGGCCGCCGCCTCGCCCACCTCGACGATGCGGCCCGCGTACATGATGGCGATGCGGTCGGCGAGTTCCAGCAGCAGCGACAGGTCGTGTGTGACGAAGACGACCGCGAAGCCCAACTCCCGGCGCAGCCGCAGCACATGGGCGAGGATCTGGCGCTGCATCACCACGTCGACGGCGGTCGTCGGCTCGTCCATCACCACCAGTTCGGGGCCACAGGCCAGGGCCAGGGCGATGGCGGCACGCTGACGCATCCCGCCGGAGAGCTGGTGCGGATAGTCGCGGACCCGGTCGGCGGAGATGCCGACCAGGGCGAGCAGGTCCGCCGCCCGTGACCAGGCGTCCCGCTTGCTCATCGAGCGGTCGCGGGCCCGCAGGACGTCGGCGAACTGGGCGCCGATCCGCATCACCGGATTGAGCGCGTCCATCGCGGACTGCAGCACGATGGACAGCGCCGTCCACCGGTAGCGGCGCAACCGCCTGCCGTCGAGCGCCATGAGGTTCACGGCTGGGGCGCCGTCGCGGCCGTGGAAGAGGACCTGGCCCGCTGTGGTGACGGCGGGCGGGCGCTGCAGCCGGGTCAGCGCGGTGATCAAAGTGGACTTCCCCGAGCCCGACTCTCCCGCGACACCCAGGATCTCGCCCCGGTGCAGGGTGAAGGAGACGTCGGAGCAGGCGCGCACGGGGACGCCGCCGGTGGCGTACTCGACGGTCAGGCCACGGACCTCCAGGACGGCCTGCCCGGCGGGGGCCATGGACGGCCTGTGCTGCTCGGTCTGTACGGTCATCGCAATCCACCTCCGGGCCGCACGGTCGTCGAACACGGCGGTAGGGCACACGCGGCCGGCGAACAGGGCGGTACGGCACACGCGGTCATCGAACAGGGCGGTAGGGGACTCGCGGTCATCGAACAGGGCGGTAGGGAACTCGCGGTCATCGCACCCCACCGCCTGCCCGCGCGAGCCGCTTGGCGTGCCGCACCGTCACGGGGCGTGCGGCCCGCAGCTTGGGGTTGGCGAGTTCGTCGACGCCGAAGTTGACCAGGGCCGCCGCCGTGCCGATCAGGGCGATGCACAGGCCGGGCGGTACGAACCACCACCACAGGCCGCGCAGGACGGCGCTCTGCTGCTGCGCCGACTGGATCATCGTGCCCCAGCTGATCGCCGAGGAGTCGGAGATGCCGAGGAACGCCAGTCCCGCCTCGGCCATCACCGCGCCGATCATCGCGTGCAGGAACATGGACGCGATGAGGCCGGTCAGATGGGGCAGCACTTCGGCGAAGACCAGTCGGCGGCCGCGTTCGCCGAGCATCCGCATGGCCCGTACGAAATCGCGGTTGGCGATGCTGAGCGCCTGGGCGCGCAGCGTGCGGGCCCCGCCGGACCAGCCGAAGAAGCCGATGATCAGGGCGATGGTGGTGAGCCCGGTGCCCTGCAGATAGCCGGCCACGATCAGGATGAGCGGCAGCACCGGCAGGACGAGGAACAGGTTCGTCAGGAAGTTCAGGGCCGCGTCCACCCGGCCGCCGTAGTACCCGGCCGGTACCCCGACCAGGATCGCCATGGCCGTGCCGACCACCGCGCCGAGCAGCCCGACGTACATCGAGCCGCGGGCGCCTGCGATGATCTGGGCGAGGACGTCCTGTCCGAACTGATCGGTGCCCAGCAGGTGTGCGGCGCTGGGCGGCCGGGCGATGACGCTGGTGTCGTTGGCGCGCGGATCGAGGCCCAGCAGGCTGTGTGCCAGCCAGGGGCCGAGCAGGGCCAGCAGACCGAAGAAGGCCAGTACGGCCAGTCCGGTGCGGACCTTCCAGCCGGTGAGGAACACGGTGCTCAACGCCCGTCACCCTCCTTCTCTGATACGCGGGTCGAGCAGGGCGTACACCGAGTCGGCCAGCAGGTTGGCCAGCAGCACGGTCAGCATGATGAGGAAGAAGACTCCCTGCATGACCGGGTAGTCGCGCTGCTGGAGCGAGGTGTAGAGCAGATAGCCGATGCCCGGATAGTTGAAGACGACCTCGGTGAGCAGGGCACCGCCGACGACGTGGCCGAGGGCGAGGGCGAAACCGGTGAAGTTCGGCAGGACGGCGTTGCGGGCGGCGTAGCGGAGCAGCACCCTTCGGCCGGGCAGGCCCTTGGCCTGGGCGAGCAGGACGTAGTCCTCACGGACGGTGGTCACCGTCATGTTGCGCATGCCGAGCAGCCAGCCGCCGAAGGCCGAGAACACGATGGTCGCCGCGGGCAGCGCCCCGTAGTGCAGCACGCTGAGCAGGAAGGACGGGGAGAAGCCGATGGGCAGGTCGGCGTCGTATCCCCCGGACAGCGGGAACCAGCCCAGCAGGAAGGCGAACAGCCACAGTCCGAGCAGCGCCATCCAGAAGTACGGAATGGCCGAGACGAACGTGGTGAGCGGGCTGACGACGGTGTCGAAACGGCCTCCCGCCTTCCAGCCGGCCACCGCTCCGATGCCCGTGCCCAGCACGAACGCGATCACCGTGGTCGTGCCGACGAGCAGCAGCGTCCAGGGCAGGCCCTGCCACAGCAGATCGCTCACGGGCGTGGGGAAGTTGCTGATCGAGATGCCGAGGTCGAAGTGTGCCAACTGGCCGAGGTAGTCGAGGTACTGGCGGCCGAGATCGGCACCCGGGTCGCCGAAGACCTTCTGGATGGACTCCAGGGCGCTCGGCGACAGTTGCTGACCGCTGACACGCTGGAGCTTGTCGACGATCGCGGCGGACGGGTCGCCCGGCATCAGCCGCGGCAGGAAGAAGTTCAAGGTGATCGCCGACCAGGCGGCGGCCAGATAGAAACCCAGTCGGCGGGCCAGGAATCCCCAGCGGCGGGGGGCACGTGTACGGCCCGCGGCGGGCGCGGCGGAGGCGGCGGGGGCGGTCACCGCGGTCACTTGGCGGCCTGCTTCAGCTTAAGGAGGGTGAGCGTGGTGTCGGGGCCGAGACCGGGGAACGGCACGTGGGAGAAGTGCTCGGGGGTGGGCCAGCCGGCCCAGTGACCGGCGTTGATGGCTATGAACCAGTAGCTGTTGTAGATGGGGCTGTACGGCACCTGTTCGGCGACGATCTTCTGAAGTTCGTGTCCGGCGCTCGTCGTCACGGCGGGATCGTCCGACCCGAGGAGCTTGCCGATCGCGGCGTCGGTGGCCGGGTCCTTCCAGCGGCCGATGTTGGTGGCGGCCTTCTCGCCCAGTGGGCGGTAGGCGCGGCTGCTCAGGGCGCTGTAGACGCCGGCGACACCGGCCCCGCCGGTGGTGCTGATCGTGAGATCGAAGGCGCCGGTCTGCTGCTGCTCGAAGAGGTTGGCACCGGGTGCGCCGACCGACTTCACCTTGATCCCCAGGTGCTTCTCCCAGCTGCGGATCATGATGTTGGCGTAGGGGTCCCAGCCGTAGTCCTGGTTGAACGAGAGCTTCGGTGCATACGACTTGCCGTCCTTGACCAGCTTGCCGCCCTCGACCTCGAAGCCGCTCAGCGCCAGCTCCTTCCGCGCTCCGGCGGCGTCCACCGGCTGCACTGTGTGGCGGTACTCGGGCAGGATCGCATCCCCGAAGACCTCGTCGACCAGTCCGGTGGGACCCGCCTCCGTGCCGGGACGCTGGAGTGTGGTGACGATGTCCTTGCGCGGAACCGTCATCGCCAGCGCCCGCCGCAGATGGACGTCGTCGAAGGGGGCCTCGGCGGCGTTGAAGAAGAGGGAGTAGGCGCCGCCGGTGGCGTACTTCTGGTACAGGTGGCGCACCGGGTCCTTCGCGACGTACTCCTGCTCGGCCCCGTTCCAGGCCACGAGCGCCCAGTCCACGTCACCGCGCAGCAGTTGGGCCCGTACGGAGTCGCCGCTGGTCGGGACGATCTTGAGCTGCTTCAAGGCGAACCGGCCGCCCCAGTAGTCGCTCCGGGCGGCCAGGGTGACCTGCTGGGGCGCGAACCGCTCCAGGGTGAAGGGGCCGGTGCCCACCGGGTCGGGGTTGGTCCAGCTCTTGAGGTCCTTCCCCTCCCAGATGTGTTTGGGTACGACCGGGAGTTGGGGGGATGCGAGCTGGCCCGATTCGCTGAAGGCGGGGTTCGGCCAGTGCACCGTGACGGTGCCGGCGTCCTTCTTGGTGACGCGGTCGTAGGTGGTGCCGCCGCTGTTGAAGGCGGGGTCCTTCAGCGGAATGCTCAGCGAGAAGACCACGTCGTCCGCGGTCATGGGCTTGCCGTCCGAGAACGTCACGTTGTCGCGCAGTCTCACGGTGAGGGTGGTGCCCGACTCGTCGAACTCCAGGCTCCTGGCCAGCCAGGGCTTGACCTTCGCGCCGTCGCTGTAGTCGATCCGCGCCAGTGGTTCATAGATCAGCTCGTTGTTGGGCGACTTCTGGATGGCGGGGCCGAACATGTTGTAGTTGCGGACGAACGTCGTCCCGCCGTCGGTCTTGCCGAACACGAGTGCCCGCGTGTCTGTCCCGCCCGCCCCGGTTCCGCCGGCACCGGCCGTGCAGGCACTCGCGCCGAGGGGGATCGCCACGGCCGCCGCCGCGGTGCGCGCTAGGAAGGCTCTTCTCGTGGGCATGGCTGACTCCTGGCTCCTCGTGAGGGCGGTGCGGGGCGCGTAGGACAGTGCTCATACGTATGAGCATCGGCGCCGGAGACTCCTGAGCCCTGCTTCTACGTATGACCAGGGAACGTACGGACGTTGCGACACGGCGTCAAGAGTGTGACGTCAAGGTTTTTTGAGCCAACATCAAGCCGTCGGCGGACTCAACGCGCCAACGGAGCGGGAGACTTGCAAGCCACCGACGGATTCGGCCCGCGGCCGGCAGGACGCTGTTGCGACGCCCCGCTGCCGGCGTCCGTCCACGCATTGACACCCCGACGCGGCCCGCCTACGTTGAGCGTCCTTGGGTGCGCAGCATCGCTTGCCGCCTCACCGATGCCGCACGGGGCAGCATGACGGGACGTCGTGCGTGCCCCTTCCTCCCGCTGACGTCCGGACGTCCGATCCCGCGCGTCCTCGTGGGCGAGAAGCCCCACCACGCCGGCCGGCCGCCGCACGCCCCGTCCCGGTCCCGGCCGACCGCACCGGCCCCACCGATTCGACACCCCGCAGTCCAGGACCCTGGAGTACCGCCATGCCGCGATCCGACCGTGCGCACCGCGCATGGAGCCGTGTCCCGCGTCCCGCCTACGGCGCCGACTACAACCCGGAGCAGTGGGACAGGGCGACCTGGAAGGACGATGTCCGTCTGATGCGCGAGGCCGGCGTCAACCTGGTCACCCTTGGCGTCTTCGCCTGGTCCTGGATCGAACCCCGGCCGGGCGCCTTCGACTTCTCCGGTCTCGACGAGGTCATCGCCCTGCTGCACGAGTCGGGCATCGCCGTCGACCTGGCCACACCGACCGCCGCGCCCCCGCTGTGGTTCTCGCAGGCTCACCCCGAATCGCTGCCGGTGACAGCCGACGGGCGGACGCTCGCGCCCGGTTCCCGTCAGGCGTACTGCCCCTCGTCACCGGCCTACCGGGAACGCGCCGCGCAGGTCACCCGCCGCCTCGCCGAACGCTACGGCGACCACCCCGCCGTGGTGATGTGGCACATCAACAACGAGTACGCCAACGCCAACGCCCATTGCTGGTGCGCGGCTTCGGCAGACGCGTTCCGCGACTGGCTGCGCACCGGGTACGGCGACGACCTGGACGTGCTCAACGACCGCTGGGGAACGACGGTCTGGGGCATGCGGTACAGCGACTGGGACCAGGTCGTACCGCCGCGCACCAGCACCGGCGGCCTCTCGCCCGGCCTGTGGATGGATTTCCACCGCTTCAGCGACGCCGAACACCTGGACTGTTTCCGCGCCGAGCGTGACATCGTGCGCGCCCACTCCCCCGGACGCGCCGTCACCACCAACTTCATGGCGGGCGCGCTCCGCTGGAGCGACTACTGGCGCTGGGCGGGCGAGGTCGACATCGTCTCCAGCGACCACTACCTGATGTCCGAGGACCCCGACCGCGCCGCGGACCTCGCCTTCGCCGCCGATCTCACCCGTTCGCTGGCCGGCGGGCAGCCCTGGATGCTCATGGAGCACTCCACCTCCGCGGTGCAGTGGCAGCCGCGCAACCTCGCCAAGGTTCCCGGGGAAATGGCCCGCAACACCCTGACCCATCTCGCCCGCGGCGCGGACGGCGCCCTGTTCTTCCAGTGGCGCCAGTCCGCCTACGGCCCGGAGAAATGGCATTCGGCGATGGTCCCGCACGGCGGGGAGGACACCAGGATCTGGCGGGAGGCCAAAGCACTCGGCAACACAGTCGCGGGTCTCGCGGACATCGCCGGGAGCACCTGCCCGCCCGCCGACACAGCCCTGCTGCTGGACTACGAAGCCATGTGGGCCCTGCATCTGCCCCACCGGCCCAGCAGTGACCTGACCTGTTCCGATGTGCTGCGCGACTGGCACCGTGCGCTGTGGACCGTGGGGCTGCCCTGCGACCTGGTGCCCGCACCGGGCGAACACCGCCTCCTGCTGGTGCCGTCGCTCTACGCCCTGTCCACCGCCACGGCCCGGGCGTTGGAGGACTACGTGGCACGCGGCGGCCATCTGGTCGTCGGACCCTTCAGCGGTGTGGCCGACCCGCACGACCGCGTGCACCCCGGCCCGTACCCCGGCGCGCTGCGTGATCTGCTCGGCCTGCGGGTGGACGAGTACCTTCCGCTCGCGGCCGGCGAAACGGTCGGCCTGGACGACGGTTCGACCGGCCGTCTGTGGGCCGAGCGTGTCCTGCCCGACCCGGGCACGGAGGTGGAGTGCCGGTTCACCGACGGCCCTGCGGAGGCGGGCCCAGCGATTCTCCGCCGCGGCACCATCCGCTACCTCGCCACCCGCCCGGCACACTCCTCCCTGCTGCGTCTGCTGCCCCAGTGGGCCGCGCACGCCGGCTGTGCACCTCCGGTCCGGGGAGCCGGACATGGAGTCGAGGTCACCCGGCGAACCGCGCCCGACGGCAGAACCTGGCTGTTCGCCGTGAACCACACCGGGCGGCCCGCGCGGGTGGCCGCAACGGGAGTCGACCTCTTCTCCGGCGTCCGCTCGGCAGGCGAGGTCACCGTCCCTGCGGGGGACGTCGCCGTACTGGCCGAGACCCCTCGGTGACCTTGCCGAGCGGGGCCGCCGGCACACGGTGCCACCGCACACCCCAGAAGCTCTGACGGCACGCGCAATTCAGCGAAGACATGTATCCCGCGACCTTCGGTCGCGCCCAACAGCGAGGTGATCCATGAAGGCCCGACTGTTCGTCGTCATAGGTGCGCTGGTCCTGGGAGTTGTTCCGGGCACCGCCTCCGCGGTGGCCGACCGAGCCTCCGTCGCAGCGGCGGGAGGTGACCCCATGGCCGCGCAGCCGGTGCTGCTCAACCAGAGCGGCTTCGGCCTCGGCGAGTCCAAGCGGTTCACCGCGCCGCGGGCCGAGGACGGCGCGAGGTTCACGATCACCGACACATCCGGCAGGGTCAGATACCGGGGAGAGGTCAAGGGCGGCGTGGGCGAGTTCACCGCGTTCGACCCGCGCGACACGGGCGACTATGTCGTCACCGTCACGGGAATAGCCGGCGTCGGCACCTCCGTGCCCTTCGGGATCGGCGCGTACTGGATCGACCGGGTGTCCTATCGGCGCGCGCTTGAGTTCATGGCGGGCAGCAGGTGCTACTTCGGTGACGCCACCCGCAAGACGGCCGAGCCGGTCAGCGACGAGTACGGCCCGCGCGACTGCATGAAGGGTGTGGCCTGGCGGGACGCGGCGCACTACTCGCGGGAGATCCAGACCCTCGTCGACATGTATCTGGCCAACCCCAGTGCGTTCGAGCAGATACATGTGGACGGCGCCGACTCCACGGGACTTCCGGTGACACTGCCGGAAGGCACCCCGGACATCGTGCGTCTCATCTACTGGGGTGTCGAGCTGCTTCTGCAAGGAGACGTCAACGACCCCCAGCTCAAGGAGCAGTTGGCCGCGTTCGTCTATGCCTACCCGCAACTCGGCCAGTACGTTCCGGCGTCAGTCTACCGGCGGGCCTGCGATCACCTTTTCTCCTCCTGGGGTGACCCTGCACGCGATCGGTACCACTGGCAGGCTTTCACACCCCACACAGGGGATCTGTTCCAGGTGTACCAGCAGGTGGGAACGGGAAAGGGGGAGCTGGCTCCGGGGCATTCGGTGTGGCCGAACCTGATGATGTACGAGGTGGCGCGGCGCGAGGGCCGCGATGATGCCGGCCGCTATCTGCGTGCCGCTCAGGACCAGGCCGCCTGGCTGATCGACAACCTGGACCTGTCCGACCCGCGGGTGACCAAGGGGCAGCGGCAGAGTGAGTACGTGCTGATCACCGGGCTGGTGCAGTTCGCCGAGCTGTATCCGGGCGAGGCTCCCAAGGGCATCAAGCGGTTCGTCCGGGACTGGGCTCACCTGGTGGTCGACCGCTCGGCCAATCTCTGGGACTTCCGCCGGTACTCCGACGACCGCTGGACGATCCCGGCCTTCACCGGCGGCGGCGCCGACGACCCCAACGAGGTCGGGAACGTGGCTGGTTTCTCCGCGCCGGCACTGGCCGCGGCGCGACTGCTGGGCGACGGTCCGCTGGCCGGCCGACTCCGCGAGATCGCCACCGCGCAGGTCGACAACATCTTCGGCCGCAACCCCACAGGGCGGCACGCCTCATACGACGCGCCCGACGCACAGGTGGGGTTCGAGGGCGTGGAGCACGGATGGTTCTCCGAGTACTACGGCGGTGCGGGGCTGCTGGAGAACGTGCCCGGCGTACTCGACGGGAGCCCGAAGAACGGGCACTATCCCTTCCATCCGGAGCAAGGCAACATCGGTCACACCGAGGGCTGGGTCGCCTTCAACACCGCATGGAACGAATCGCTGGCCTGGCGGGCGGCCGACCAGACGCACCTCAAGGTGAGCACCCACGGCCGCGCCCCCGCACAGGTCGTGCGCAGCGACGCGAAGGTGCGGGTCGACCTGGCCGCGCCCTTGAACCTGGACGCCGACGCCCTCGACCATGGCACCGTCGATGTGCGCGTGGGCGACCGCGGCACCCAGCAACTGACGGTCACCCAGACGGCGAAGAACTCGACGACGTTCAGTGCCACCGTCAGCCTGCCGGAACTGGAGGCCAGACCTCACGACGTGATCACCGTGACCTACGGGCATGGCCCGTTCACGCGGTCGTACTCCTTCACCGTGACCGACCCGGAACCCGGCACCCACTGACAGCCACACCCTTGAATCGGCCCGCCCCGCCACAGCGGTACGGCACCGAGGAGATCCCGCGATGCACCGTGCACGACGTCGTCCTCATCCGGGCGGCCCGGCGGGGAGGAGACACCCGGCGTCGAGACGGTCATCGACCGCGTCGTCTCCCCCCTGATGTACCGCATCCGCTTCCGTCCGCAGGGACTCGACGCCGCGTACGTCCGCCGGCTCGTCACCGAAGCACTCGGCCCGAACGGCCGGTGACCCGGAGTAACCGCGCATCGGCGGAGGTCAGGGACTCGCTGTCACCGTGGGACGCGGCGAAGACGTCACTTCGATTCCAGTCGGCCCAGCGGGTGGGTGTCACCGGTGAGCGCGGCCCGGGCCGCCTCCCAGCCGGTGTGGTCGACGCCGGTGATGTGCCGCAGGTAGGCGAGAGTGACCTGCCGGACGAGGGCGACGCGCTCGGGGTTCTCGTCGGTGGTCTCCGCCACCTCGTAGCCGGTGATGCCGCCGAGGGAGTGCTGGCCGCCATGGACCGTCAGCAGGCTCTTGCCGCCGCCGCTGAGGGTGTACGGGTCGGTCGTCCAGGACGGTCCCCGGGTGGAGAGCGGAAGCTCGTCCTTGTCACCGGCGACGACGAGTCCGGGTGCGGTGATGTGGGAGAAGTCCTGGTCGCGCAGCCAGGGAGCGTTCTCGTGGGCGAAGGGGGTCAGTTCGTCGCCGCCCTTGCCTGCGGTGGCCAGCTGGACACTGGCCATGACCCGGGGGTCGGACATGTCCTGCGCGATGCCGGTCTGCGGGTCCATGACGCGCAGACCCACGAGGATGCCCGCGGTCTGGCCGCCGAAGGAGTGTCCGGCCGCGACGACGCGACGGTGGTCCACCCGGCCGGCCAGCCCGGGCACGGACGCCTCCAGCGTGTCGAGTTCGTCGAGGATGCGCTTCATGTCCTGCACGCGGTAGCGCCACATCTGGGGCTTTCGGGGGTCGTCCGCGTCCAGGTGCAGCCTCTTGGAGTCGAGGTGGGTGGCCTGGATGACGACGAAGCCGTGGGAGGCCCAGTGGTCGACCAGGGGTGCGTAGCCGTCCAGGTGGGAGCCGAAGCCGTGCGCGAACAGCACGATCGGCAGATCGGTGCCGGTGACCGGCGCGGAGACGCGTACATGCAGGTCCTCGCCGCGCTCCGGTGCGGGCAGTATGACCGGCTTGACCGAGATGATCGGGGTGGGCTCGGGTTCGCCGAGGTCGATCGCCCTGTAGGTGCTCATACGTGTGCTTCTTTCCGGTGTGGCGGGCATGTCCGGGCCAGGCTGCCGAGGCCGGCGCACAAGACGGCCGTTGTCGGCGGCGGGGCCCGGGCGCCTGGTGTCGTGATGACCATGGCGCACGTCCGTTACGCTAAAACCTCACGTTGACGTGAGAGGCAAGGCGTAGCGCGTACGTCGTCAGGGAGAGCACATGCGCATCGGGGAACTCGCCGCCCGGACCGGCGTCAGTGTCCGGGCCCTGCGCTACTACGAGGAGCAGGACCTGCTCGTCGCCGAGCGCAGCACCAGCGGCCAGCGCCACTACCCCGAGAGCGCGATCGACCAGGTGCAGCTGATCCAGCAGCTCTACGCCGCCGGGCTGTCCAGCAGGACCATCGTGGAACTCATGCCGTGCGTCGTCGGCGGCCGGGCCACCCCCGCCCTGCTCAAGCGGTTGGCTGCGGAGCGCGATCAGGCCGACCGGCGCATCAGCGATCTCACCCGCACCCGGGACCGGCTGGACTCGATCATCACCGCCGCCACGGGCAGCATGCTCACCGGCGCTTCCTGCCGGCGGGAAACCACCGCCTAGGAACACCGGTCCGCCGGGTCGGTGACGCCGTGGGGGCCCGGCCCAGCCGCCGAGCCGGGCCCCCACGGGTGGCCGGCGTCAGTCGTCGCCGTTGAGCATGGCCGCGGTCAGGATGTTGCCGGCGACGCCCCAGCCGCCGTCGGCGACCTCGTCGACGAGCACGACGGTGGTGGGACGGGCCCGCTCACCGTAGATCTTCGCGTACAGGTCGGTGGTGCGCTCGACGATCTTCTTCTTGTCCTCGGCGGTGATGGTGCCCGCGGGGACCTTGAAGTGGGCGAAAGGCATGGGTTTCTCCTTCGAGTGGGTTTCTCGCGTGGGTTTCTTGCGCGGGTTCGGAGGCGGCCGGTGGCGGCTGGGTCAGCTCACACCATCCCTCCGTTGGCCCACAGGATCTGGCCGTTGACCCAGTGCCCCATCGGGGCCGGTGAGGAAAGCATGTCCTCCACGATGCGCGGCGCTGACCAGCGCAACCAGGGGATGTCATCCCCTGGGTCGACGGCCCCCACCGCGCACACAATGGAGGGCATGAGGTCTGCGAAACACACCGAGCTGGGAGCTTTCCTGCGGTCGCGGCGCGAACGCATCCGCCCGGCCGACGTCGGGCTGCCGACCGGGCCCCGGCGCCGGGTGCCCGGGCTGCGCCGCGACGAGGTCGCCCAGCTCGCCGGGGCATCGGTGGACTACTACAACGAGCTGGAGCGTGGAGCGGGGTCCCAGCCGTCCGAGCAGATGCTCGCCGCGCTGGCCAGGGCCCTGCGGCTGAGCGCCGACGAACGCGACTACCTCTACCATCTGGCGGACCGCCCGGTGCCCGTACAGGGCGGGGCGGCCTCGCACGTACACCCCGGCATGCTCGATCTCCTCGATCGGCTGGCCACGACACCGGCACAGATCATCACCGACCTGCATGTCACCCTCGTGCAGAACCCGGTCGCGGTGGCCCTGCTCGGGGACCACTCCGGTTTCCGCGGAGCCCGGGCCAGCTTCGTCCACCGGTGGTTCACGGAGCCCGACGCCCGGCGTCTGTACCCCGAAGCCGATCACGACGCCCAGTCCCGTGCCTTCGTCGCGGATCTGCGGGCCGCTGCCGCGCGCAGGGCCGCGAAGGACACCGAAGCCACCTCGATGATTCATGCGCTGCTCGGCGCCTCCGCCGAATTCGCCACGCTGTGGGCCGACCACGACGTCGCGTTCCGACGGGACGACCGCAAACGCCTCGACCACCCGACGCTCGGTCTGATCGAGGTCAACTGCCTCACTCTGTTCAGCGAGGACGGCCGCCAGCGCCTGCTGTGGTTCACTCCCGCAGCAGGCACGGACAGTTCCGGCCTGCTCGACCTGCTCGCGGTCATCGGCACCCAGCAGCTCACCGGACCGACGCCTTGACACCCGGGTCCGCCGGTCCTCTCAGGCCGAGGAGACATGTCGCCGTGCGGCGCGGCCGGTGTGAGACGGTGCCGGACACACCGGGCGGTGACGCCTCGCCGGTCAACCTCCAGGAGGTTCTGGGACCTGCTTCGTCGGCCCCGGCCGAGCCGCGGTAGGTGCGCTCCGCGCCCTACGGCCACCAGCTGTCCGCCGGTCACTCGGCGAGGAGTTCCCGGGCCACCTCGACATCGGTGATCAGGATGTTGATCCACTTGCCGCGTACCGCGCCGCGGATGGCGGCCGCCTTGCCGATGCCGCCCGCGACGCCGATGCGTCGTTCCACTGTGCGGAGCCGGTCCGGCTCGATGCCGATGAGCCGGTCGTTGAACGGCGCGTCGACGGGGTCTCCGGCGCTGTCGAAGTACCGGGCGCAGACATCACCCACGGCGCCCAGTTCCTCAAGCCGCTCCTGGTCCTCGGGCGTGATGGCGTTGCCCGAACGGCGCAGCAGGGGTGACGGTTCGAGCGTGCCGATGCCGAGCAGCGCCAGCGTGAGCCGGGACCAGGCCCTCATGGTCTCGGCCATGGCGGGCTCCCGCGACAGCAGGTCGCGCAGTTCCCTGCTGCCGACCAGTGCGGCGGAGGGGGCGAACACCGGCCGGGCGCCGGTCAGTTCGGCGAGCCGGCTGGTGAGCCGGGTGGCGTGCAGCTGTACTTCCGGGCTGCCGGACCCGCCGATGATCTGGACGACTTCCTGCGCCACGGAGGACGTCTTGGCGCGCATGACGTTCACCGACTCCAGGAGGGTGGCGCTCCACGAGGAGATACCGATGACATCGCCGCCCGTCAGGGTGGCGTCGAGGTAGGTGGCCGTGGCCGCGGCGAGGGCGGGGATCACGTCGAAACCCGAGCCCTCCACCTCCACGACGACGGCGTCGCGCAGTCCGAACCGTTCGACCAGCGCGTCTTCGAGTTCGGCGTGCACGCCTTCGGGGGGCACGACGACGGTTCGCACCACGCCGCGGTCGACGGCTTCCTTCAAGAGGCGGGAGATCCTGGGCTGCGACATGTTGAGGCGGGCCGCGATCTCGGGTTGCCGGATGCCGCGCTCGTGATACATACGGGCCACCTTGACCAAGAGCCGTACGTGATCGGGGCTCGGAGTGGTCGCTGCCGCCGGCACCCTTCCTCCATCCTTCGTGCTCCCCGGGCCGGGCACAGGTCTGTACCTGACCTGGCTGACATGGTATCGGCCCCCGGCTCCACCGCGTCCGCCCGGCGGAACACCACGCGCGGGCGGTCCATGGCAGTACGCCTCGTGGAACTCGGCCTCGACATCGCCCAGCAGGGCCGGGCCGGCAGGAGCCCGGTGCGGTCGCCGAACCGGCGGAAGAGCGTGCCCTTTCCGACCCCGGCCGCCCGTGCGACCTCGTGCATCGTCACCGCCGCCGCCCGCAACCGGGCCAGGGTAGCGACGCCGTCGGGGGCCGGCGCCCGTCCCCGGCCCGAGCCGGACGCGGCACATGGTCCTTGAGCCGCTGTCCTCAGGCGGTGGCCTCGTCGAGGAGTTCCAGTACGTGTCGGTAGGGGCGGCCGGTGGCACGGGTCATGCCCATCTCACAGGTGCGGTTGCAGGAGGCGTACGCGTCGTACGTTCCGGCGGTGATCTCGGCGGCCTGGGCGGCGGTGGCGGCCGCCGTGATCTCCGGGTGGAGCAGACCGCGGTCGCCGGCGAACGCGCAGCAGCCCCAGCTGTCGGGGACGGTGACCTCGTCGCTGACGGCCGCCGCCAGGGTGCGCAACGCGCTCTCGCTGCCGAGGTGCGCGGTGGAGCAGGTGGGGTGCAGGGCGAGGGTGCGCAGCCGACGGGGTGGGGGCAGGGCGGGAAGCAGGTGCTCGGCGGCGAAGACGACGCTGTCGACGAACGTCAGCGACGCGTAACGGGCGCGGTCGGACTCCGGGAGGGCGTCGGACAGTTGCTCCAGGCCGTGGGTGCAGGAGGAGGCGTCGCAGACCACGGGGAGCCGGCCGTGGTCGCTCGCCTCCCACAGTGCCTGAAGGGTGCGGGCGGCCATGGTCCGGTGTCCGGTGGTGTAGCCCTTGGACTGCCAGGGGGTGCCGCAGCACAGTCCGGCCAGGTCACCGGGCACGGTGACGGCGACGCCCGCCCTTTCGCACAGCCGCAGGAAGGCGGTCGCCGAGCCCGCCGCCCCACCGGGAGCGGCCTCGGGGGCGAAGACGCTGCCGATGCAGGCGGCGAAGAACACCGCCTGGGGCGCGGCCGGGCGCCGGGGCGCGGGCCGGGCCGGTCCGCCGCGGGGGATGTCGTCCGCCCAGGCGGGGACCAGCTCCCGCGCTCCGAGCCGGCGGGCCGCGCCGGTGGCGGCGCGCAGTGCGGGGGCGGGCAGGGCGTGCGCGGTGTTCAGCGCGGCGCGCACGCCGTTGACCGCGGTCGCCCAGTGCCGGGCCGTCGCGTTCCCGGCGCGTTGTGCGGCGGCGCCGTGCCGTTCGGCGCGCAGGCGTTTCATGACCGCGCCGGTGTCGATGGCGACCGGGCAGGCGGTGACGCAGAGGCTGTCGGCGGCGCAGCTGTCGACGGCCGCGTAGGTGTAGTCGGTCTCCAGGGCGCGGCGGCGTTCCTCGTCGCCGGCAGCGGTGGCCAGTGCGATCTCCCGCTGGAGCGCGATGCGCTGACGGGGTGTGGTGGTGGCGTCCGCGGTGGGGCAGACGGGCTCGCAGTAGCCGCATTCGACGCAGGCGTCGAGTGCGGGATCGACCTGCGGGACGCTCTTGAGGCTGCGCAGGTGGGCGGCCGGGTCGTCCTCCAGGATCACGCCCGGGTTGAGCACGCCGTGCGGGTCGCACAGCCGCTTCAGCTCGCGCATGACGTCGTACAGTTCGTCGCCGTACTGGCGGCGGACGAAGGGGGCCATGGCGCGGCCGGTGCCGTGTTCGGCCTTCAGCGTGCCGCCGGCGTCCAGGACGAGGTCGACCATGGCGTCGGTGAACCGGGCGTAGCGCTCGGTCTCCCGGGCGGAGTCGAAGTCCTGGGTGAGCATGAAGTGGAGGTTGCCGTCGCGGGCGTGCCCGAAGATCACCGCGTCCTGGTAGCCGTGCCTCTCGAAGAGGGCGATCAGTCCCTCGCAGGTGCGGGTGAGCCGTTCCATCGGGACCGCGATGTCCTCAAGGAGCGCGGTGGTTCCGGGACGGCGGGCTCCCGCGACCGCGGTGTACAGGCCCTTGCGCAGGTGCCAGAGCCGGGCCCTGGTGCGCGGGTCGCGGACGAGCGCGGTCCCGGTGACGGCGGGCAGGCGCTGAAGGACCGGTCGCGCGGCCAGCACCGTCTGCTCCAGCAGTTCGGCGTCGTCCTCGGCGAACTCGACCAGCAGGGCCGCGTGTTGCTCCACGCGCAGACCGCGCAGTTCGTCGACCGGGTGCGGGGAGCGCTGCGCGACGCGCAGTGAGGCGGCGTCGAGGAGTTCGGCGGTGCGGGCGCCGGCGGCGAGCAGGGCCGGCAGGGCGTCGGTGGCCTCGGCGAGGCCGGGCAGTACCAGCAGTCCGGTGGCGGTGTGCGGCAGCAGCGGGACGGTGCGGAAGACCGCCTCTCCCACGAAGGCCAGGGTGCCCTCGCTGCCGATCATGAGGTGGGCGAGGATGTCGACCGGATCGCTGTGGTCCAGGAACGAGTTGAGCCCGTAGCCCAGGGTGTTCTTCATCGCGAACAGCCGCTCGATGAGCGCACGGGAGGCGGCGGAGGCACGGATGCGGTCGCGCAACCGCAGGAGTCCCGCGTGCAGTTCGGGCTCTCGGGCGCGCAGTGCCTCGTCGGCGTCGGGGGCCGCGGTGTCGACCACGGTGCCGGAGGGCAGCACGAACTGCAGGGACTCCATGGTGCGGTAGGCGTTGTCCTGGGTGCCGCAGTTCATGCCGCTGGAGTTGTTGGCGACCAGGCCGCCGATGGTGCAGGCGGACTCGCTGGCCGGGTCGGGGCCGATCCGGCGTCCGTACCGGGCGAGCCGCGCATTGGCCTGACGCACCGTCAGTCCCGGTTGCAGCCGGATGCGCAGGCCGTCGTCGAGGACCTGTGCGCCGCGCCAGTGGCTGCGGACGTCCACGAGGACGCCGTCGCCGCTCGCCTGCCCCGCCAGGCTGGTGCCGCCCGAGCGCAGGGTGAGCGGCAGCCCGGCCGCGCCCGCCCCGGCCATCAGGGCGCCCACCTCGGCCGCCGACGCGGCGCGCACGACGGCGCGCGGTGTGAACAGGTACGGCGAGGCGTCGTGGGCGGCCGCGACCCTGCGCGGCACATCGGTCGTCACCCTGGACGGGTCGCTGACGCACGCGGCGAGGATCGTGGCCAGGCGGGCGTCCTCTTGCGGTGCGGGCGGCGCGGGGACGGTCGGGGTGGAGGGGGTCATGGGTCCTCGATGCCGGGATCGGGATGGGGGTCAGTGCGTGATGTGCAGCAGGCGCGGCGGCTGTGCGGCGGGTTCACCCAGCCGCAGCGGCAGCAGGCCGGGGGTGATGCTGCCGAGGAGGGTGGCGCGGCGGGCTCCGGTGCCCGAGGGGAACGTACCGGGCAGGCCGTTGACGGTGAGGAAGCCGAGCACGGCGAAGGCCAGGGCCTCCTTGGCGTCACAGGGCAGGCCCAGGGCGTCGCTGGGGCGGACCGGCACGCCCGGCAGTTCCTCGGTGATCATGCGCATCAGTACCGGGTTGCGGGCGCCGCCGCCGGAGACGACGAGGTCGGTGACGCCGTGCGTGCGGCAGGCGTCCGCGACGGTGACGGCGGTGAGCCGGGTCAGGGTGGCCAGCACGTCGTCGGGGCGGGGCGTGGGCACGGCGTCGAGGGCCCTTTGCAGATAGGGCAGGTGGAAGTGCTCCTTGCCGGTGCTCTTGGGCGCGGGCCTGCGGTAGTAGGGGTCGTCCAGCAGGAAGGCGAGCAGGTCGGGGTCGGTGCGGCCGGCGGCGGCCCTGCGGCCGTCCTCGTCGTAGGCGGCGGCGCCCGCGGTGAACTGCCGTACGGCGGCGTCCAGGAGAGCGTTCGCCGGCCCCGTGTCGAAGGCCAGCGGGTCGGCGCCGGGGGCGACGACGGTGACATTGGCGATGCCGCCCAGGTTGAGTGCGGCGGGGGTGCCGGGCAGGGCGCGCAGCAGCAGGGTGTCGGTCATGGCGACCAGTGGGGCGCCCTGGCCGCCGGCGGCGACGTCCCGGCTGCGCAGGTCGGAGACGACGGGAAGGCCGGTCGCTTCGGCGATCCAGGCCGGCTGGCCGAGTTGGAGGGTGCCGCGCACGATGCCGTCCTCCACCCAGTGGTGCATGGTCTGGCCGTGCGAGACGACCAGGTCGGCGGTGCCGTCGCACAGTTCGCGCAGGGCGTCGTGGGCGGCATCGGCGAAGGCCTGGCCGATGCCGGTGTCCAGGGCGCACACGGCCGCGGTGGTGGTGGCCGCCGGCGGGAGGGTGGCGGCGATCAGATCGCGCAGGTCGCCGGGGTAGGGCCGGGAGAGGTGGCCGAGGGGCCGCAGGTGCAGGGCGTCGCCGTGCAGGGTGAGGTCGGCGGCGGCTGCTTCGATGGCGTCGTAGGAGGTGCCCGACATCAGGCCGATCACACGCACGGTGCCTCCTGGTCCACGGTCCGCCGCGCGGGCGGGGTCGGCTGCGGTTGCTGCATGGCTTCTCCCCGGGGGTGCTGTCGCTTGACGGGGGTGCGGGGGCCGAAGAGCCCCCGCACCGGGTCGGCTGCGTGTCTCGTCACTCGGTGCCGACGGCCGCCGCCGCGCGGCCGGGTCCGGACCCGCCATCGCCCTCAGGGGCCTCGGCGGCCTCGGGGGCGCGGTGGAACAGGCTCATCACACCGCCGACGACCAGGGTGATCACCACGCCGATCGGGACCAGCCACTGGGCGGCGATCGCGGTGGGTACGGTGGCCCCGGCCACGGTGACGTCGATCTTCACCTCGCGCACGATGTAGGTCATGACCGCGATGGTCACCACGAACGCCACGACGGAGTCGACCTCGTTCGCGCGTCTGACGAGCCGTCCGAGGAGGAAAGCGCCGAGGAGCGCGCCGTAGGTGTAGCCGGCGATGGTCAGGCCCGTGAGGTAGACGTTGCCGGTGCTGGTGCTGAAGGCGCAGGCGAACACCGCCATCAGCACGGCCCAGACCAGGGTCATCACCCGGGCGAGTCTGAGCAGGAACTCCTCCGACGGCGTGCCGCGGAAGAAGCTGTGGATGATGTCGGCGACCGTCGAGTTCGACATCGAGTTCAGCGCCGAGGACAGCGAGCCCATCGCCGCGCCGAGGATGCCGGCCACGAGCAGGCCCGAGATCACCACGGGCAGGCCGTGCAGGATGAAGTCCGGGTAGAGGTTGTCGGAGCTGGCCAGGCCCAGGTCCTTGAAGCTCCGGCCCTGGTTGTACGACCACAGCAGGGCACCGACCAGGGAGAACGCGGCGAACTGTACGGTGACGAAGATTCCGGAGGCGATCATGGCCTTCTGGCCGTCGCGCAGTGTCCGGGTGGCCAGGATGCGCTGGACGATCAGCTGGTCGGAGCCGTGGCTGGCCATCGCGAAGATGGCACCGCCGATGATCGCGGTCGGCAATGCGAACGGGCTGGTGAGGATGTGGGCGAGCCCGAAGTCGGTGTCGAACAGCCGGAAGTGTCCGGTGTGCAGGGCGTCCGCGAAGCCGGCACCGCCGACGTGGCTGGAGAGCACCGCGATGGCGAGGATCGCCCCGCCCAGGTACAGACCCATCTGGATGGCGTCGGTCCAGATGACGGCCTTGATGCCGCCGAGGTAGGTGTAGACGACGGTGATCAGCGTGAGGACGACGATGATGACCCGGTAGCCGGCGTGCACTCCGAACTCGTCGAGCAGCAGCTTGATCGGGATCGCGGAGGCGAACAGCCGCACCCCCTCGGCCAGCAGCCGGGTGAAGACGAAGGTCACCGAGGCGAGCCCCTGCATCTTGAGCCCGAATCTGTCCCGCAGGTACTGGTAGGCGCTGACGAACCCGCCGCGCTTGTAGAGGGGGATGAGCACGGTGGCCACGACGACGCGGCCGATGACGTAGCCCAGGGCGAGTTCGACGTTGCCGAAGGCCTGGCCGCTGTAGGCGCCGCCGGGCACGCTGATGACCGTGAGCACACTGGTCTCGGTGGCCACCACGGAGAACGACACCGTCCACCACGGCATGTGGCTCTCACCGACGAAATAGTCCTTCGCCGTCTTCTGCCGGCCGGCCAGCCGCAGTCCGATCACCGCGATGGCGACCAGATAGACGACGACCACCACGAGGTCGAGTTGGCGCACGCTCTCTCCTAAACAGGGGCCGACGGTGTCGACGGCAGGGTGGGGACGAGGGGGGTCGCCCGCCGTACCCGGGCGATGTGGGGTTCGTGGGGTGCCGACGCGTCCAGCGCCAGCAGTCCCGCGCCGTCCAGCGGGTCCCCGAGCGGGGTCTGGAGCCGCAGGGGGCGCGGGGAGCCGGTGAGCGCCGAGCGCAGCGGACCGAGGAGCGGTTCGCCGAGGCCGGTGAGCCCACCGGTGACGGTGACGGCGTCACCGCCGGTTCGGCGGGCGGCGGCGCGTACGGTCTCGGCGAGCGTTGCGGCGGCGTCCCGCAGGATCGCGGAGGCCGTCGCGTCACCCGCGGCTGCCGCCCGTGCCACGTCCGGTGCGAAGGCCGCGATGGCGCGGGCCTGGTTGCCGTCCCAGCTGATGGCCGAGGGCAGCCGGTCCGCCTCGCCGAAGCGCTGGACGGCGGCGGCCAGCAACGCGGTGTCCGGTCCGCGCCCGTCGTGGGCGCGCAGCGCGGCCCGCAGGCCGGCGGCACCGATCCAGGCGCCGCCGCCCTCGTCTCCGAGCCAGGGGCCCCAGCCGTCGACACGGGCGTAGGCCCCGTCGTCCCCGATGCCGATGGCGACGGAGCCGGTGCCGATCGCGAGCACCACGCCGGTGCCACCGCCCAGGGCGCCCGCGTGGGCGGTGATCGCGTCGCTGGTGACGGCCACCTCGTCCACGGGCAGGTCCTCAAGGAGCCGGACGGCCAGGGCGCGGGCCGCCTCCGGTGCGGTGGCCGCCCCCGCCGCACCGACACAGACCGTGGCGGGCCGGAGCGCGGGCTCCCGTTCCAGCAGCGGCAGGACGGCGGCGCGCACGGCGGCACGGGCCAGCGCCACTCCGTTCTCGGCGGCGAGCCCAGGAGCTCCGTGCACCTCCTCGGCGGTACGGGCGCGAACGGCGCCGTCGGCCCACAGGGCGGCACGGCAGCCGGTCTTGCCCACATCTACCGCTACTGCTGCTGTCATACGGCATGCCTTCGGTCGGTGGGGATCCATCGCATCGGACGGTCACGGAACGGACGGGGACCGGTGACCGGCGCGGATCGCGGTCCAGCGAGTATCAGAAGGCCGACCTCCACATGTCAATAACTAACCTTGCGAGTTTTTATCCGTAACTTTTTGACGTCCCGGCGCGGCGCGGTTAGCGTGTGCCCCAGCCACTCAGGAGGGAACGACCCATGGCCCGCCGGGAAACACCTCGCACCGCCACCCAGCCCGCGGAGGACACCTCCCCCGCGGAGACCCTGGCGCGCATCCGTGCGGCACTGCCGTCCCTGGCCCCTGCCGAACGACGGGTGGCCGACATCGTCCTGGCCGATCCGGCCCAGGCGGCGGAGCTGTCCATCAGCGCGCTCGGCAAGCGGGCCGCGACCTCGGTGGCCACGGTGATGCGCTTCTGCCGGACCGTGGGAATCCCCAACTACCCGCAGCTGCGCCTCTCCCTGGCCGCCGCGGCGGCCCGCGAGCACGCGCTCGGCGGCAGCAGGCCCGTACCGGGCACCGACATCAGCGCCACCGACACACTCGGCGACATCGTCCGCAAGATCATCTACAACGAGGTGCGCGCCCTGGAGGACACCGGGGCCGGACTCGACACCGAGGCGCTGGGCCGCGCCGTCACCGCGGTGGCCGCCGCCCGCCGCATCGACATATTCGGCGTCGGCGCCAGCGCGTTCGTCGGCCAGGACCTGCACCAGAAACTGCACCGCATCGGACACATGGCCTTCGTCTGGACCGACCGGCACGCCGCCCTGACCGCGACGGCCCTCCTCGGGCCCGGCGACGTCGCCCTGGCCATCTCCCACTCCGGGGAGACCGAGGACACGGTCGAACCCCTCCGGGCGGCCGGCGAACGCGGCGCCACCACCATCGCCCTCACCAACGTGCCGCGCTCCACCCTCGCGCAGAGCGCGGAACTCGTCCTGACGACCTTCGCCCGCGAGACACCCTTCCGCTCCGGGGCCACCGTCAGCCGCATCGCCCAGCTCGCGCTGATCGACTGCCTGTTCGTCGGCGTCGCGCAGCGGTCCTTCGACGCCACGACCACGGCCCTGGAGAAGACCTACGGGGCCGTCCAGCGTCGCCGTCGCCCCCAGGCGCGCCGCACACCTGCCGACGACTGACACCCGTTCCGCCCACCCGACACCGCCCCCCGAAAGGATGCCCGCGCCGTGGACCTGAGCACACTCGGCACCGAGGCCCGCAACGAGCGGACCACAGAACTGGACCGCATGCCGGTCCTGGAACTGCTCTCGGTCATGAACGCCGAGGACCAGACCGTCGCCCTCGCCGTCCGCGACGCCCTCCCGCAGATCGGGGCGGCCGTCGAGGCGGTCACCGAGTCCCTGCGGCGGGGCGGACGGCTCATCTACCTGGGCGCCGGCACCAGCGGCCGCATCGGACTGCTCGACGCCGTCGAGTGCCCGCCGACCTTCGGCACCTCCCCCGAGCAGGTCGTGGGCCTGCTCTCCGGTGGCCCCGGCGCCTTCATCGTGGCGGTCGAGGGAGCCGAGGACGAACCCGCGAGGGCGGTCGACGACCTCGAAATGATCGGGGTGAACGACGACGACACGGTCGTCGGGCTCGCCGCCAGCGGCCGTACTCCCTATGTCGTCGGTGGCCTGAAGCACGCCGCCGCCAGGGGCGCCGTCACCGTGTCGGTCGCCTGCAACCGCGACGCGGTGGTCAGCCGCTACGCCGACATCCCCATCGAGGTACCCACCGGACCCGAAGTGCTCACCGGGTCGACCCGGCTCAAGGGCGGCACCGCCGAGAAGATGGTCTGCAACATGCTCTCGACCGCGTCGATGGTGCGGGTCGGCAAGGTCTACGGAAATCTCATGGTCGACGTCAGGGCCAGCAACGAAAAGCTCGTCGACCGGGCCCGTCGCATCGTCGTCGAGGCCACCGGGGCCGACGCCGACATCGCCGCCGAGGCCCTGCGGGCTGCCGGCGGGCACGCCAAGACGGCCATCGTCATGCTGCTCGCCCACTGCACCGCCGAGGAGGCCGCCCGGCGCCTGGACCTGGCGCACGGCGACACACGCACCGCCATCGGCCGCCCATGACCCGCGGCGAGCCGCATCGCGGGTCCGGCGCGGCTGTTGTGGATCTGTGACACGACAGCCGTGGAAGCGGGGAGGAGCGGTGACGTCAAGGCTCAAGGCGTGGACCGACCGGGCGTCGGTCCCAGCCTGCTGATCGTCGCCGCGGTCGTCCCCGTCGTGGCGCTGCCCGCACCCGGCATCTTCTGGGTGCGCGCCGACAGCCGGGGCCTCACCCTCTCCAGGGCACTGCTGCGGCGCCACTGCCGCCGGCACGACAGCACGGGCCGGGACATGACCTTCGGCGAGGACCCCGATTCGGACGCGGCCCGCCTCACGACGCGTCTGCGCCTGGCCACGACACCCTCCGCCGGCCGCGGCCCGGTGGTCGGCGTCCTCGGCCTCGCCCCCGGCCATCGGCTACGGGGCACCGAACCGCGGCGGCTCGCGGACCTGTTCACCCTCCTCACCGCCCATGGTGTCCCCCTCGCCGACCCCGGCTTCGCCGACCGCGTCCGCGCCGCCCACGGCCTACCCCCGCTCGCCCAGGACCCCGACCCGGGAGTGTGAACTGCGCCGGGGCGTGCCTCGGGAGCGGCTGCCGGATGTCTGCGATTCCCGAGTCCAGGCGGCGGCCTGTTCGCTGAGCGACAGCCCGAGTCCCCCTCGGTTCGGGATGATCAAGCGGCCGTCCCTGACGTCGAGGCGCTCGTGGTGGTGCGCGCGGCGGGCCGCCGGTGCGGGCATGTGCCGGATTCACGGGGCCGGGCCGTTGACATGGTCAGCAGAAGCCACCTAGTTTTTGCATATGCTGCGACAGCGTTGCAAATATTGCAACACGATCCGAATGGGAGTTCACCCGGACCCGGCGAACCGGCACCGCGACCGCGCCCTGGAAGTCGCGGACAGCCTCGGGCGCCTGGCCGCGCGGCTGCCGCCGCGCAACGTGGTCCGCACGGCAGAAACGGAGCGCGGATGAACCGCACCCACCGGATCGCCACCGACGTCCTCACCATCGGCGAGACCATGGTGATGGTCACCCCACAGGACGGCGGCCGTCTCGACGCGGAGTCCAGCTTCGTCCTGCGGCCCGGCGGCGCCGAGTCCAACGTCGCCGCGACCCTCGCCGAACTGGGCCACCGCACACACTGGGCCGGCGCGCTGGGCGCCGACCGGCTGGGCGACATCGTCATCACCGCGCTGTCCGGACACGGAGTGGACACATCGCTCGTACGCCGTGACCCCGACCGGCCCACCGCCGTCTACTTCAAGGACCCCACACCTCACGGCACGGAAGTCGCCTACTACCGCAACGGCTCGGCGGCCGCCGGCATGAGCATCGCGGACTCCGCGGCCTGGTACCGGGTGAGCCCGCGTCTCGTGCACCTGTCCGGCGTGCTGCCCGCCCTGTCCCCGGCCTGCGCCCAGCTCACCCGCCACATCGTGCTCGACCGTCCCTGGGGGGACACCCCGATCAGCTTCGACGTCAACCACCGGCCGGTGTTGTGGGAGCGCGCGGGCGACACCGCACATCCCCGTGAGCGGGCCGCCGAGACACTGCTCGATCTCGCCCAGCACAGCGACGTCGTCTTCGTCGGACGCGACGAGGCCGCCGCGCTCTGGGGCACCACCGACGCGGAGAGTGTGCGGGCACTGATCGACCATCCGGAGCATCTCGTCGTGAAGGACGCCGCCGTCGAGGCGGTCTCCTTCACCGGCACCAGCACCACCCGTGTGCCCTCCCGGCGGGTCGACGTCGTCGACCCGGTCGGGGCCGGGGACGCCTTCGCCGCCGGCTGGCTGAGTGGATGGCTCAGCGGGCGGCATGACACCCTGCGTCTGCGGCTCGGACACTACGCCGCCGCGCAGGTCCTCGCCTCCGCGTCCGACCTGGTGCCGCTCCCACCGGCGGGGGAAGTGACCGCCTTGCTGGAGGACGAGGCCAACCGCGTATCCCAGGACAGCACTTAAGGACTCGCATCCATGTCGCAAACCGTCGCCCGCGCCATCGACATCATCGGCTTCGTCTCCAGGCAGCCGCGCTCCCTCAACGAGGTGGCCGAACACGTCGGTGTGCACAAGTCGACGGCTCTGCGGCTCCTGCAGACCCTTGAGGAAGCGGGATTCGTCCGCAAGGACGCCGGCGGCCACTACGCGATGGGCTTCCAGCTGATCGCGTACGGCCAGCTCGCCCTCGACCAGGTCGAGGCCCGGTCCCTCGCCCACCCCGTGCTGCAAGAGCTGGCCGACCGCCACGGCCACACCGTCCACCTCGGCGAACGCGTCGGCGACCGCATCATCTACGTCGACAAGATCGACGGCAGGGGCAGCGTCGCCATGGGCTCGCGCATCGGTCTTCCGGCACAGATCCACACGGCGGCCGTGGCCAAGGTGATCACCGCCTACCAGGATGCGACCACCCGGGAGCGCATCCTCGGCCAGGCCACGTTCGAACGCTTCACCGACACCACGCGCACCAGCCGCGAGTCTCTGGAGGAGGATCTGCGCCAGACCCGCGACCGTGGCTGGGCCGAGGACGACGGAGAGCACGAGGGCTACATCAACTGCATCGCCGTCCCCGTCTTCGACGCCCGGGGAAAGGCGACCCACGGCATCTCCGTCACCGCCCTGTCCGCGGTCGCCCCGCTCGCCGAACTCCGCGCCCGTCTCGATGATTTCCGCAAGGCCGCCCAACAGATCAGCTCCAAGCTGGGCTGGAAAGGAAACACTTCATGACCGCCGCCGACCGCAGTGACGCCTTCTTCGCGCAGCACCTGGCCGCAATGCCCGTCATCGGCATCTTCCGCGGTCAGGACCCGGACACCACCGTCGAACTGTGCGAGCACGCCTGGGATTTCGGCGTGGACCTCGTCGAGATACCCGTCCAGTCCCCGTCCGCCCTCCCCTCGCTGAGGGCGGCGGTCAAAGCCGCCCGCGCCCGCGGCAGACACGTCGGAGCCGGTACGGTCACCAGCGCCGAGCGGGTGCGGGCGGTCATGGACATCGGCGCGGCCTTCACCGTGGCCCCGGGCCTGCACCCCGAAGTCATCGAGGCTTCCGCGCAGGCCGGCCTTCCCCATCTGCCGGGCGTCGCCACCGCCACCGACATCGCGGCCGCCCTGGCCATGGGCCACACCTGGCTGAAGGCGTTCCCCGCCCGGCAGCTCGGACCGGACTGGGTCACCGCTCAGCTCGCGCCCTTCCCCGACGCCCACTTCGTCGCCACCGGCGGAATCAGCGCGGACAACGCCGCCGCATTCCTGTCGGCCGGATGCGCCGCCGTCGCCGTGGGCTCGGCACTGGCCGACCCTGCCGCCCTGCCCCGGCTGCGGGAGGCGGTGAGCCCCGTGCGCTGACACCCCGCGCCCCAGCATCCGCTCCGCTCGCAACACACCCCGCCTGCCCGCGTGCGGGACGTTCGCCGTGTTCGCCGTGGCGTTCTTCGTCCGGCCCCTCGGCGGCCACGGGGCCGCGCTGCATGACCCTGGTCGCCAGCATGTCGCCGGCCGACGCGGCGCAGATGCCGCCGCGGCTGTCGACGACGAGGACCTGTCGCGCCCCGACGCTCTCCACCGCCTCCCCCCGCGACACGTGTCCGGTGCGGCACGGGTCGCCGTACGGCTCCACGTCCTCGCGGGAGGGCCGGAGCCATGGGCGCGCCCGTGACTCAGTCCGCCGATTCCCTCTGCGTGTGTCCCAGTTCGGCGGAGAACCGGCGTGCCACCGCCCGGACCTCGGCGGCGAGCTGGTCGAGCGAAAGGCTCTGGGTGCCGGCCACCGTGGCGACCCCGATGGCCGCGACCGCGCTTCCGTCGCCGGTCCGCACGGGCGCCGCGACGCACTCGATACCCGATGTGGTGGACCCGACCTCCACGGCATAGCCCGCCGTACGCACGTCGGCGAGCAAAGAAGTCAACTGCTCGAAGGAGTCGACTTTGACGTCCGTACGCTGCGGCCAGTTGTACTCGGCGAACCGTGCACGCAGCTCGCTGTGGTCCAGGAAGGCCAGGATGGAGCGCCCGACAGCGGTGAGGTGGGCCGGCAGCCGGGTCCCCACGTCGGTGACGAGACGTATGCCCGATCCCTGCGGCTCCCGCTTGTCCAGGTAGAGCACATCGGTTCCCTGAAGGACCGCCAGATGGCTGGTCTGCCCGGTCCGTGCCGTCAACGCGCTGAGATGACGCTGCCCTTCGTACTGGAGGTGTCCGGTGCGCAGATAGGCGGCACCGATCTCAAGCGCGCTGATCCCGAGGGACCACACCCGGCGATCGGGCCAGTACGCCACATAACTCATGTCGCGCATGACGTTGAGCAGATGATGCGTGGTGCTCTTCGGCAGGTCAAGCGCCGCGGCGATCTCCAGCGCGGACAGCGGCGTGACCCGCCGGCTCAGCAGATCCAGGACCGCCATGACACGCTCGGCGGACTTCACTTTGCTGCTCGACACCAAGCACCACCTAACTCATCGCGGCCCGCCAGGGGCAGCCGGCGCCCGGCACATGTCGGGCCGGACAACCGACGGCCGAGGTCTTCCGTACGGGCGCACCCTGTCGTATGGTTCGGGACAAGTCGAGACTCTAGTCTTAGATACGAGACAGGGCAAGGGTACCCGCAATGACACGAGCATTGCTGATGGATCAAGATCTCGCGCTGACCGTCGCCGAGCGGCCCCCGGTCGCCCCCGATCCGGGCGACGTGGTCGTTCAGGTCGCCTGGGCGGGTGTCTGCGGATCGGACCTGCACGTCATGCGGACCGGGGACTGGGTCGAGTACTGGCCGGCCACGCTCGGCCACGAGGTGGCGGGCTGGATCGCGACCTCCCGGACTCCCGGGCTGACCGAAGGCATGCCCGTGGTGGTGGACTCGCGCATCCCGTGCGGTGAGTGTGACGGCTGCGGCCGTGCCGCGCGGTTGTGCACCGCCATGGCCTGGCTCGGGGAACGCAGGCCCGGCGGCTATGCCGATCGTCTGACGGTGCCCGCTCACATGATTCATCCCGTGCCCGCGGGGCTCGACCTGTCCGTGGCCGTCCTGGCCGAGCCGCTGGCCGTGACCACATCCGCGCTGGACCGTGTGCACCAGCCTCCGCGGTCGGTGCTGATCGTCGGGTACGGCCCGATCGGCGCGTTCTGCCACACCGAGGTCGCGCGCCGCTGGCCCGAGGCACCCGTCGCCGTCGTGGAACCCTCGCCGGCACGCTCCCGCCTCGCCGCCGTACGAGGGGTCCCGGCCGCGGCGGCCATGTCCGACCTGCCGGGAAAGGACGCGGGGCCGGCCAGGTTCGACCTGGTCATCGACGCCGCCGGCTACCCGGGGAGCCTGTCGGACGCGCTGTCCTCGGTCACCTCCGGCGGAACGGCTCTGCTTGTGGCGCTCTCCTCGAAGCCCACACCCGTCACCCCGTCCGCGATCGTCGAGCAGTCGGTCAGCATCACCGGTAGCGTCGGGTTCGACACCTCACATCTGCACCGGGCCCTGGACGCCCTGGCCGCCGATCCCGGCTCCTACGGCACGCTCGTCACGCACCGGGTCCCGCTGGCCGACCTGCCGGCATTCCTCGCCGAAGGCGTCCAGCGCACCGCCGGAAAGGTCATCGTGTCCTGCGACCCGCACACACCCGCACACCCGGCCCCGGAGCGCACACCGTCCGTACAGCGGCGGAGGTCCTGACATGACCCGGGGACGACGGTATGTGATCACCGGAGGCACCAGCGGCATCGGCAGGGCCTGCGCCGCACACCTGACGGCCGCGGGCGCGGACGTGTGGATCACGGGAACCAGCCCGGCAGGCGTCACCGCCGCCGTCGCAGCCGGCGCCGCCGTCGGCGGCAGTGTGTGCGACGTACGCGATGAGGCCGCCGTGGACGCGGCGGTCCTCGAAGCGGTGGAGTCCCTGGGCGGACTCGACGGGGTGTTCGCCAACGCGGGCATCGACGGCGAGGGAAAGCCCGCCGCCGAACTCAGCGCCCGGCACTTCCAGCAGGTGCTCGACGTCAATACGCTCGGCGCGTTCAGGGTGTGCCGTACCGCGTACCGGCACCTGGCACGCCCCGGAAACCTCGTCATCAACGCCTCGGTCAACGCACAGCGTCCCGAGGCCGGCTTCGCCGACTACAACGTCAGCAAGGCCGCGGCCGTGGCCCTCGCCAAGTCGCTGGCGCTGGAATGGAGCGGCGAAGGGCTGTCCGTGATCGCCCTGTGCCCGGGGTACTTCCCCTCCCGTATGACGCGTCAGTACCTCAGCGACGAACAGACGGCCGCCGAACTGCTGAGGCACATTCCCGCAGGGCGCTTCGGGAACCTGGGCGAAGCAGGTGCCACGGTGGAGTTCCTGCTCGGTCCCCATGCCTCCTTCATGACCGGCGGAGTCGTCACCCTCGACGGGGGCCGATCCCTGTAGGCGTCCGCCACCGTCGTACCCGACTCATCCGCCACTTCTCATGGGAGGTGGCAGTCCCCAACTACCGAGCGAGACAGCTGTCTTGAGGCCGAGACAGCCCAGCCGACCGAGCCGAACGAGACAGCCGAGACAGACCAGACAGACCGAGACAGACCGAGACAAGGAGCGGATGCGATGTCGGACACCACGACCACGGTCCTGCGTGAACGCGGGTACTGGCACGAACTCGACGCCGGGGCCCGGGCCGATCTGCTGACCCGCGGCACCGCCGCGATCTTCGATCCGTCCCTGCGCGCGGGTGTCCTGGAGATCATCGAGGATGTGCGTGCGCACGGTGACGCCGCTTTGCTGCGTGCCCTGGAGAAGTTCGACAAGTGCACCATCACCGCGGACCGAATCAAGGTCACCGAGGGCGAGTTCGCCGCTGCCCGCGAGGAGGTGAGCGGGGAACTGCTCGCCGCGATCCGGGACAGCATCGCCCATGTGCGTCGCTTCAACGAACAGCTGACGGCGCACGGGGACTGGAGCTTCGAGACCGCTCCGGGACTGCGGGTCGGCGAGAAGGTCAGCCCGATCGCCAGCGCGGGCCTCTTCGTCCCCAGCGGCAAGGGTTCCTACCCCTCGGTGCTCATCCAGCTCGCCGTGCCGGCCGTCGTCGCGGGTGTGCCCCAGATCGCCGTGATCGTCCCGCCGGTGCCCGGCTCGGGCGGCAAGGTGGACCCGGCCGTGCTGGTGGCCGCGGACGAACTGGGCATCCACCAGGTCTTCCGTGCCAACGGCCCGGCGGGCGTCGCCGCCCTCGCCTTCGGGACCGAGACGGTACCGGCCGTGCGCAAGCTCTGCGGCCCGGGCAGCCCGCCGGTCACCTGCGCGCAGATCGAGGTGCAGCGGTTCGGGACCGCCGGTGTCATGCTGCTCGGTCCCAGCGAGAGCCTGGTCCTGTCCGACGATTCCGCGGACCCCCGGCTGCTGGCCGCTGACCTGCTCAACGAGGCGGAGCACGGCCCGGACTCCACCAGTGTCCTGGTCACCGACAGTCCACAGCTGCTGGAGAAGGTGCAGGTCGAACTGGCCGCCCAGTTGCGGGAGCTGCCCGAGCCGCGGCGCGGCTACGCCCGCACCGCTCTGGGGCGCAACGGTGGCGTGGTCCTCACCCGGGATCTCGCCGAGGCGGCCGAGGTGGCCAACGCCTTCGCACCCGAACACATGCAGATCGTCGCCCGCGACGAGCAGCACGTGCTGGACCAGGTCGTCGACGCCGGTGAGATCCTTCTGGGACAGAACACCACGGTCTCCATGGCCAACTTCGTGATCGGCTGTCCGGCGGCCCTGCCGACCAGCGGATACGCGAAGGTCACCAGCGGTGTCACCGCCAACGCCTTCCGCAAGTGGACGGCCGTCGCCAAGGCCGACCACAGGGCCCTTGAGGCCACGTCACAGACGGTCTTCGCGTTCTGTGAGCACGAGGGCTTCCCCGCCCACGCCAACTCGGTACGAGCGCGTCTTGAGAACTGATGCCCTCGGCCGGCTCAAGGCACCTGGCCGGCGCAGCCCTTGGAGACACCGACATGAGCGCAAACTCCCTCACGAGCGTCGAGCAACGCTCCATCGACTTCATCCCGCACAGTGAGCGTCACGGCAGCGTGCGCAGCCTGTTCACGCTCTGGTTCGGCGGCAATCTGCAGGTGACCGCGATCGCCGCCGGCGCCATCACGGTGGCGGTAGGTCTTCCGCTGCCCTGGGCCCTGCTGGCGATCGTCGTCGGCAATCTCGTCGGTGCGGTCTTCATGGCGCTGCACTCCGCCCAGGGTCCCCGCCTCGGCATCCCGCAGATGATCCAGAGCCGCGCCCAGTTCGGCTACCTGGGCGCGGTCCTGCCGCTGCTGCTCGTCCTGTTGATGTACGTCGGGTACTTCGCCAGCAGCGCCGTACTGACCGGGCAGGCCATCAGCAGCTGGCTGGGGCTGCCGGTGGATCTCAGCATCGTCGCGGCCAACGCGGTCACCGCCGTGCTGGCCCTGTACGGCTACCGTCTGCTGCACGCGACCGAGAAATGGCTGTCGGTACTCAGCGGTGTCGCGTTTGTCTTCCTGTCCGTGCAGCTCGTACGGCACGTGGGCCTCGGCGGCTGGAGCGGGAGCGGTTTCAGCTGGGGAACGTTCCTGCTGGCGACGTCCATCGCCGCCACCTGGCAGCTGACGTACGCCCCGTACGTGGCGGACTACTCCAGATATCTGCCGGCCGACACACCCGTACGTGCCTCGTTCTGGTACACCTACGCCGGTACGGTCCTCGCCTCCAGCTGGATGTTCGCCTTCGGTGCCGTCGCGACCGCCGCCGCCGCGAAGGCGTTCGCCGGCGGCTCGGTGGACTTCATCGTCGGTCAGGCGGGCACCGCCACATGGGCGTTCTTCCTGGTCATCATCGTGGGCAACATCGTCGTGAACGCCCTGAATCTGTACGGCATGTTCATGTCCGCAACGACCACGTTCACGGTCTTCGTGAAGGGCCCGGTCAATGTCACGGTGCGTACGCTGACCATCCTCGCGTCCGCGGCCGTCGGCACCGTCCTCGCCATCACGGGCCGCAGCAACTTCCTGGACAACTTCACCAACTTCATTCTCCTGCTGGCCTACTTCCTCATCCCCTGGACGTCGATCAACCTGGTCGACTTCTACCTGGTCCGCAGGGAGCGGTACGCGATCGACGACATCTTCGAACGCGACGGCCGCTACGGCGGGGTGGACTGGCGGGCGATGACCGCCTATGTCGCGGGCATCGCCATAGAACTGCCCTTCGTCAGCTCCGCCTTCTACGTCGGTCCCCTCGTCGCGCCGCTGGGCGGAGCGGACATCTCCTGGATCGTGGGCATCTTCGTCAGCGGCGGTCTCTACCTGCTCATCATGAAGACGGCACCCGTGCGGCGCGGCCACATCGCCACCGAGGGGGATGTGCCGGTGCCCGCCGGGGCGGACCGCAGCCGCGGCGGCGGGATGAGTGTGATCGAGTCGGTACGAGGCGAGGCGAACAGCTAGTGCGAATCCATGAAGTGCGCGAGCTCATCCAGCTCAAGCCGATCGATCTCAACCGGCGCCGGCGCCGACTGGCGGCCGCGCACACCACGGAGGACTTCCGGCTGCTGGCCCGCAGGGCGCTGCCGCGCTCCGTCTTCGACTACGTCGACGGGGGCGCCGACGAGGAGACGAGTCTGCGTGCGAACGTCGACGCGTTCCGCCGCTGGCGGTTCGTGCCGCGCTCATTGACCGACGTCTCGGACCCCGACCTCAGCACCAAGATCCTCGGCCTGGCGGTCTCGGCACCGCTCGGTCTTGCGCCGACCGGGTACACCCGCATGATCTCCCCCCTCGGGGAACCCGCGGTGGTCGCCGCGGCCGCTTCGGCGGGCCTTCCCTATGTGCTGTCCACCATGGCGACCACGTCGTTGGAGGACGTCGCGGCGGCGGCACCCGAGGCGGAGCGCTGGTTCCAGCTGTACGTGTGGAAGGACCGCAGGCTGACCGAGCTGCTGGTGCAGCGGGCCGCCCAGGCCGGCTACTCGGTCCTGGAGATCGCGGTGGACACCGCCGTGTCCGGCTTCCGGGTACGCGATGTGCGCAACGGGCTCACGATCCCGCCGGCCCTCACCCTGGCCGGCCTCGTGGACATCGGCACGCGTCCGCGCTACTGGACGAGCATGCTGCGCCATCCGGCCCTGCGGTTCGCCAATGTCGGCTCCGGCGGCTCCGACGGTGCGTCCGGGTACACCATCGAGAACATCACCAGCCAGTTCGACCCGGCCGTCACCTGGGACGACGTGGCGCGCATCCGCGACCAGTGGCCGGGCAAGCTGGTCGTCAAGGGCCCCATCAGCGCGCCGGACGCGGTGCGGGCCAAGGACCTCGGAGTGGACGGCGTCCACCTGTCCAACCACGGCGGGCGCCAGCTCGACCGTGCCATCGCCCCCATCGACCTGGTCGCCCCGGTCCGCTCGGCGGTGGGCGCGGACTTCTCGGTCCTGGTCGACTCGGGCGTCCGGCACGGCGCGGACATCGCCACCGCACTGGCCCTGGGCGCCGACGCCTGTCTCATCGGGCGCCCCTACCTGTGGGCCCTGGCGGCAGGCGGCCAGGAAGGGGTCACCCGGCTCCTGAAGCTCCTCACCGGCCAACTGCGCCGCACGATGCAGCTGCTGGGCGTGACCTCGGTCGACCAACTGCGCCACGAAGGGCGCTCCCTGGTCGTGCGCGACTGACACCCGCCCGGCACGGACGGCACCGCCCGGCACGGACACCGGGCGGCCCGCCCCCGGACTCCCGAGGCGACGCCCGCGACCACTTCGAGACTTGAATCTGAGATACGAGACCGATGGAAAAGGTGTGATGAGTACAGCCGAGATGACGACAGGTCCGGCGCGGACGGACGTGCCCACCGTGGTCGTGGGTGTGGGGCCGGTGTCCGCTTCCGAAGTGCTGGCCGTGGCCCGAGCAGGTGCCGCCGTCCGCCTGTCGCAGGAGGCCAGGGACGCGATGGCCGCCAGCAGGCAGCGCGTCGAAGACCTCGCGAACCTGGCCGACCCCGTCTACGGGGTCTCCACGGGGTTCGGGGCACTGGCCACCCGGCACATCCCCGCGCCCCTGCGGGGACAGTTGCAGCGCAGTCTGGTCCGCTCGCACGCGGCCGGTTCGGGTCCCCAGGTGGAGCGGGAGGTGGTGCGCGCGCTGATGCTGCTGCGCCTGTCCACCCTGGCCACCGGCCGCACGGGGGTGCGGGTCGAGGTCGCCGAGGCGTATGCGGCCATGCTCCGCGCGGGGATCACCCCCGTCGTCCACGAGTACGGCAGCCTGGGGTGTTCCGGAGACCTGGCGCCGCTGGCACACGTCGCGCTCGCGCTCACCGGCGAAGGAGTCGTCGAAGACCACAGCGGCCGGCGCATACCGGCCGCGCAGGCGCTGGAAGCAGCCGGGCTGCGCCCGCTGCGCCTGCGCGAGAAGGAGGGCCTGGCCCTCATCAACGGCACCGACGGGATGCTCGGTCAACTCGTACTGGCGCTTGAGGACGTGGACGCACTGGTGCGCCTGGCCGACATCGCGGCGGCGATGAGCGTGGAGGCGCTGCTGGGCACCGACCGGGTCTTCGCCGCGGACCTGCAGGCGCTGCGCCCGCATCCCGGGCAGGCGGCATCGGCGGCCAACATGCTGGCCCTGCTCGCCGGTTCCGGCATCGTGGCCAGCCATCGCACGGACACGTGCACGATCGTCCAGGACGCCTACTCGCTGCGCTGCGCCCCGCAGGTCGCGGGAGCCGTCCGCGACACCCTCGCGCACGCCCGTACCGTTGCCGAGCGGGAGTTGGCGTCCGCCGTCGACAACCCCGTGGTGACCCCCGACGGACGGGTGGAGTCCAACGGCAACTTCCACGGCGCCCCGGTGGCCTACGTCCTGGACTTCGCCGCGATCGCCGTCGCGGACCTGGCAAGCATCAGCGAGCGCCGCACCGACCGGATGCTCGACCCCGCACGCAGCCACGGCCTGCCGCCCTTCCTGGCCGACGATCCCGGCGTGGACTCCGGCCACATGATCGCCCAGTACACCCAGGCCGCCGTCGTCTCCGAACTCAAGCGCCTCGCGGTGCCCGCCGCCGTGGACTCGATCCCCTCGTCGGCGATGCAGGAGGACCACGTGTCCATGGGATGGTCGGCGGCCCGCAAGCTGCGCCGGGCCGTCGACGGGCTGACACGGGTCCTGGCCATCGAAGTGCTCACCGCGGCCCGGGCCCTTGACCTGCGGGCTCCGCTGCGACCGGCGCCGGCCACCGCGGCCGTCCGCGATCTCGTCCGTACCCGGGTGCCCGGGCCGGGCCCCGATCGTTTCCTGTCACCGGAGATCGAGCAGACGGTGGCCCTGGCAGCCGGCGGGGACCTGCTGACCGCCGCGCAGAACGTCACTGGAGAACTGAAGTGACCACCCGACCGACGGCGGCAACGCCCACCCCGCGTCCCCGCATCGCCGCCCTGCCGGTGTACTCCCGCGCCGCCGGCAGCGCCTCGGTACGCTGGCGTGCCTCGTCCAACGAGTCGACCGTGGCTCCTTCACCGGCCATCCGTGCGGCCGTCGCACGGGCCGCGGCGCACGCCCATCTGTACCCGTCACCGGCGGGCGACGACCTGATCGCCGCGATCAGCGAGCGTATCGGGGTGCGCGAGGACCAGGTGGTCGTGGGCGGCGGCTCGCTCGCCCTGCTGCAACTGGCACTGACCGCGTTCACCGGACCCGGCACCGAGGTGATCCACGCCTGGCGCAGCTACGAGGCGTACCCGATCCTCATCGGCATCGCCGACGCACAGGCCGTCCCCGTGGCCCTGGACCACGAGTACCGTCACGACGAGCGGGCCATGCTCGCCGCCCTCACCCCGCGGACCTCCGCGATGCTGATCTGCGATCCGAACAACCCGACCGGGACGGCGCTGCCGCCGCGGCGGCTGCGGGCGCTGATCGATGCCGTCCCCGGCCAAGTGCTCGTCCTGCTGGACCGGGCCTATCAGGAGTTCGACCGGACGGAGCCGGATGTGGCGGCCCTGGTCGCGGAGCGCCCCAATGTGATCGTCTTCCGGACCTTCTCCAAGGCTTACGGGCTGGCGGGCCTGCGGGCCGGCTACGCCATCGGCTCGCCCGAGGTGATGCGGGTGGTGCGGGCGACGGCGCCGCCGTTCGGTCTGAGTGCCGTGGCCGAGGCGGCGGCGCTCGCGGCCTGGTCGGACCGGGAACACACCCGGCACATCGTGGACACGGTGACCGAGAGCCGCGAGACGTTCCGCCGGGCGCTCGGCGAACGGGGCCTGTTCACCCCTGACTCCCGCGCGAACTTCGTCTGGCTTCCCGTCGGGGACGGGGCCGAGGCCCTTCAGGCGGCCTGTGTGCGACGCGGCGTGTCCGTGCGTGCCTTCGCAGGCGAGGGCGTACGTGTCACGGTGGGCTGCCCTCAGGCGGAGGCCGCCGTCCTGGCCGCCGTGGACGAGTGCGGCCACCGGGCCGCGTCCGTGGCGCAGTGACACCGCGCGGGGGACGGGGGCGTCGCGACGGCGGCCACCGCGCCCGCGTCCCTCGGCTCCCGCGACACCGCCCGCACAACGACACATCGCCACGCTCATCGGTTCATTGAACCCGCGTCCCTCGGCTCCCGCGACACCGGCCGCACAACGACACATCGCCACGGTCATCGGTTCGTTGAACCCGCGTCCCTCGGCCCCTGCGACGCCGCCCGCACGACGACACGTCGCCACGCTCATCGGTTGGTTGAACCCGCGGGCCCCGGTTCGGGTGTCAGGTGCCGAACCGGGGCCCGCGGGAGTCTCGCCCGGGGTCAGACGTGGACCGCGGCGGTGATCCTGCGGTCGGCGATCGAGCGGCCGACATGGATGTTGTACGCGCCCTTGACGAAGGCCCATGAGCCGGTCGCCTCGTCCCAGACCTCGAAGGCGCGGCGGGGGATGTCGATGACGGCCTCGACGGTCTCGCCCGGCCCGGCCTCCACCACGGCGAAGCCGGCGAGCCACCGCGCGGGGCGGTCCGAGGAGCGCTCGGCCGGGGCCAGATAGAGCTGCACGATCTCCCGGCCCGGCCGGTCGCCGCTGTTGCGCACCCGGACCTTGGCGACCGTGCCGGACACCTCTGCGGACTTGTAGGTCCAGTCGGTGTAGCCGAGGCCGTGGCCGAAGGGGTACGAGGGGGCGCGGCCGGCCTTGTCCCATGCCCGGTAGCCGATGAACACGCCCTCGCTGTAGGGCAGTTCGCCGTTGTCGGGGACGACCTGGGAGACCGGGGCGTCGGTGAGGGAGCCCCAGGTGGTGGGGAGGCGCCCGCCGGGCTCGTGGGTGCCGGTGAGGACGTCGGCGAGGGCGGCGCCGCCCTCCTGACCGGGGAACCAGCTGAGCAGGACGGCGGCGACCTCGTTCCGCCAGGGCATCTCCACCGGGGAGCCGGAGTTGACGACCACGACCGTGCGGGGGTTGGCGGCCACGACGGCGCGGACCAGGTCGTCCTGGCGGCCCGGCAGATCCAGGTCGGTGCGGTCGAAGCCCTCCGACTCGACGCGATCGGTGGTGGCGACCACGACGACGGCGGTGTCGGCGGCGCGGGCCGCTTCGACCGCCTCGGCGATCAGCTCGTCCGCGTCACGCTGCGGCTCCTGGTGGGCCAGGGTGATCGTGATGTCCTCCCTGAGGGAGTCCTCGTCGCGCGCGACGACATGTGTCAGGCTGACGTCGACGGTTTCTCCCGCGGCGAGTTCCAGCCGGGCGCGGGGTACGGGAGAGCTGAAGAAGCCCTCGAAGGGGTCGCCCTCGTCGTGCGCCTGGACACCGTCGTAGTACGTGACCCCGTCGACGGCGAGCCGGAAGGCGCCCGCTCCCTTGATGCCGAGGGTGTGCAGGCCGGTGTGGCGCGGTGTGAAGGGCCCGGTCAGTTCGACGCTGTGGAGGTTGTCGAACGAGACGCCCTCCGGGAGGTCCGCGAACGACCAGTGGATCTGCCCGTTGGGGATGTCCGAGGTGGCGAGGACCGTGCCGTCGGCGCCGCGGCACACGGCGCGCAGGGTGAAACCCCTGTCGGCGGTGGCCAGTTCGGTGTTGGGGTCCGCTCCGACCGCGTAGCTGAGCGTGCCCTCGGGGAGGGCTGCGGTGAGGCCGTCGAGCGGGGAGACGATCCGGTCCGGGAAGACGGTGGCGGAGCCGCCGCCGAGGACGCGGGCGTCGCGGGCCGCGGCGCCGATCAGGGCGACCGTGCCACCCGGCCGCAGGGGAAGGGTGTCGTTGTCGTTCTTGACGAGGACGAAGGAGCGCCGGGCGATCTCCCGTGCCAGTGCGACGCCGTCGACGGTCTCCGGCAGTTCGGTGACGGCCGGCTCGCCGGTCTCAAGGGCGCCGACGCGGACGGCCAGCCGCAGGACGTTGCGTACGGCCTCGTCGACGGTGGCCTCGTCGGCCTTGCCGTCCCTGACCGCCTGGGCGAGGGCCGCGCCGTAGACGGTGCGCGGTCCGGGCATGGCCACGTCGAGGCCGCCGTTGATGGCGTCGACCGTCGACCGGGCCGCCGTCCAGTCGGAGACGTTGAAGCCGTCGAAGCCCCATTCGCCGCGCAGGACCTCGTTGACCAGGTAGTGGTGTTCGCTCATCGTCGTGCCGTTGACCGAGTTGTAGGCGGTCATGATGCCCCACGGGTGGGCGTTCTCGACGATCGCCTCGAAGGGGGCCAGATACAGCTCGCGCAGGGCGCGCGCGGAGACGAGGTTGTCGACCGTGAAGCGCTCGGTCTCGGCGTCGTTGGCCACGAAGTGCTTGACCGTGGTGCCGACGCCCCCGGACTGCACACCGTTGACATAGCCGGAGCCGATCGCCCCGGTGAGATACGGGTCTTCGCTGTAGCACTCGAAGTGCCGTCCGCCGAGCGGCGAGCGGTGCAGGTTGACGGTGGGGGCGAGCAGGACGTGGACGCCCTTGCGGCGGGCCTCCTGGGCGAGCAGCACACCGGCGCGGTGCGCCAGATCGGGGTCCCAGGTGGCGGCGAGCGCGGTCGGCGAGGGCAGCGCGATGGACGGGTCGTCCGCGCTCCAGCGCACCCCTCGCACACCGATCGGGCCGTCCGACATGACCAGGGACTTCAGCCCGATCTCGGGGACGGGCGGCAACGACCACCGGTCCTGCCCGGCCAGCAGCCGGGTCTTGGTGTCCAGGTCGAGGTGGGCGAGAGCCGTCTCGACAGCCGCTTCCGTCGCGCCGGGTGCCTGGGTCACAGCGGCTTCTCCTCGGGGAAAGTCGTTGGCCGTGTTCATGCAGAAGTCATTCCGTACAGAGCAGTGAAGGTGGGTGTGGGTCGTGCGGGGTGCGCGAGGGCGGTCCGCCGTCGTGTGTCATCCCTTGACGGCGCCGGAGAGCATGCCGCGGATGAACTGCCTCTGGAAGAAGAGGTAGAGGACCACCACGGGAAGGCAGATCAGGACCGCCGCCGCCGCGAGCAGGTTGACGTGGACGAGGTAGCGCCCGGAGAAGGCGCCGAGCCCGAGGGTCATGGGCTGGCGGGCCGGATCGGAGACGAGGATCAGGGACAGGAAGTAGTCGTTCCAGGTCCACATGAAACTCAGCAGTACGAAGGTGAGGATGGCGGGCCGGGCGATCGGCAGGTAGACCCGCCACAGCATGGTCCAGCTGTTGGCGCCGTCCATCTGGGCGGACTCGCCGATGCTCGCCGGCACCGCGCGGAAGGCCGCGCGCATCCAGAACGCGCCGAAGCTCACGCCCGTACCGACATGGGCGAGGATGATGCCCTGGTAGGTGTCGGTCAGTCCCTGGGACTGGAAGTCGTAGTAGAGGGGGACGATGATCGCTTCCATCGGGATCATGATCCCGAACAGCAGCACCGGGAAGAGGATCTTCTCCCCCACCACGCCCAGCACACCGAAGGCGTAGCCGCTGAGGATGGCCAGCACGGTCGAGACGGACACCGCCGTCCCGGTGATGATCAGGCTCGACTTCAGGTACCCGGTGAAGCCGGCTTCCCGCCAGCCCTCGGTGAAGTTGGACCACTGCATGTGTCCGAGGTCGACCGTCCCCGCGATGTCGGGGCTCACCGCGACGCCGAGGATCCACACCACCGGAAAGAGAACGCCGACGGCGAGCAGGGTGAGGAAGGTGTAGTTGAAGACCTTCTCCCGCTTCGAGATCATCAGTCGTCTCCTTCGGACAGCTTGACTACGACGAGCGACACGATCAGCGAGACCAGCGCCAGGACGACACCGATGGCGCAGGCGGCCCCGACGTCCGGGTTGGTGAAGGCCCGCTGGTAGAGGACCACGGTGGGGGTGATCGTGGATGTCCCCGGGCCGCCCTTGGTGGTGAGCCAGACGACGTCGAAGACCCGGATGGCGCCCAGCAGGGTGAGGGTGAGCACCACCGCGAGCTGTCCCCGCAGTCCCGGCAGGGTGACCGTGAAGAACTCCCGGACCGGACCGGCCCCGTCCATGCGCGCGGCGTCGTACAGCTCACTGGGGATGTTCTGGGTTCCGGCGACGAACAGCACCATGCACAGTCCGTACGCCGCCCAGGTTCCGGCGAGGCCGAGGGCGGGCAGCGCCCAGGTGAAGTCGCCCAGCCAGCCGCGGGTCAGCCCGCCGAGGCCGAACGCGGTGAGCACGGAGTTGAGAGGGCCTTCCGGTGCGTAGATCTGTTTCCATACGACGGCGACCACGGCCGGGGTGAGCACCTGGGGAAGGAAGATGATCGAACGGTAGACGCCGGCGCCGCGCACGTCCTTGCGTGAGGTCAGCGCGGCGCTGACCATGCCCAGGATGATCGGCAGGATGGAGAAGAACAGGATGAAGAACAGTGTGTGGGTGACCGCCTGGCGCAGCGTGGCGTCGGTGAGGAAGCCGGTGTAGTTGCCGAATCCGGCCCAGGTGGCGGCGGTGACCCCGTCCCAGTGGTAGAAGGACAGTTGCAGTCCCTGGCCGGCGGGCAGCAGCACGACGACCGCGTAGATCACCAACGCGGGGGCGAGGTAGGCGAGTCCCAGCAGGCGTCTGCGGCTCCGGGGGGAGGCGAGACGGGTGCCGCGCGCGCCGCGCGGATGACGGCCGGCCGCGGCGGCGTCGGACATGGCGGCCTTCGCAGGGGTTCCTTCCTTGAGTGTGACCATCCTTACTTCCCCAGGGTCTTCGCATGGGCGGTGGCGTCTCGGTCGGCCGCGGTGACCACCGCCTTCTCGGTGGACTTGCCGGCCAGCATGCTCTGCATGGTGGTGTTGATGGTCTGGTAGAGCGTCGGTGTGGTCCAGTCCAGGAAGGGCACGGTGGTGCCGTCGGTGGAGATGCCCTGGGCGATGGCCACGTCGTCCGCGAGCAGCGGGTCCTGGCCGGTCGCCTTGACGTTCGCGTGCAGCAACGGCATCGTCCCGTGCTCGACGGCCAGCTCGGCCGCCTGCTCACCGGCAGCGAAATTCAGGAAGGCGGCGGCGGCGTCGGCGTGCTTGGTCTTCGAGGAGATGGAGAAATTGGCCGCGGCGGAGGCGGTGGCCACCGGCTTGCCGCCGTCCTCACGGGGCAGCACGAACGACCCGAAGCCCTTGGACTGGCCCGTCTTGAGGGGCAGGGAGCCGGAGTAGTCGAAGTGGAACAGTCCCTTGCCGTTGACGAAGGACTGGGCGGCGTCCGCGGAGGCGACGCCGGCGTAGTCCTTGGTCAGATAGCCCTTGTCGGACCACTGCTTGAACGTGGACACCGCCTTGGGGAACCCGGTCTGGGCGATGCCCACATCGCCCTTCGAGTAGATGAAGTCGGAGATCTTGCTCTGCGCGCCGAAGGCGTCCGTCAGCGAGAAGAGGGGCTGGGTGACGCCGTTCTGATCGGCGTTGCCGAGGGTGATGGGGGTGATGCCGGCCGCCTTGGCCTTGGCCAGAGCGGCCTGGAACTCGGCGTAGGTGGTCGGCACCTTCGCTCCGATCTCCTTGAGGAGCGAGCGGTTGTAGTAGACCTCGATCAGGGAGGCCCGGGCGACCGGGGTGCCGAACACCGAGCCGGTGCCCATCTGCTTGCCGTCGGTGCTGAACTCGTGCTCGCTGAGGATGGACTGCGGGAAGGACGTCTTCCATCCGTAGGCGTCGGCATAGTTGTCCAGGTTGAGCAGCAGCCCGCCGCGGACCAGGGTTCCCATCGACTGCCAGCCGTTGTTGGGCGGGACGATGTCCGGCGGGTTGTGGGACTTCAGCTTGAGCGGCAGGGCGGCCATCGCGTCGCCCCAGGCCATCGAGGTCCGCTTGATCGTGATGTTGGGGTACTTCTTCTCGAAGGCGTTGACGACGGAGGTCATCCAGGCGTTGTCCGTGCCGCCGGAGAAGGTGTCCAACACATTCAACGTGACCTTGCCCATGGCGGCCGGATCGGTGACGACCGCATCCTTCCCGGCGGAGTTGGACGAGCCGGCTCCGCTGGTGCCCGGCACACAGCCGGCGAGCAGCCCGGTTGCCGTGAGGGATACGAGTACGCCGGTGATCGGTCGGGTTCTACTGCGCGAGACCACGATGTCTCCTGTCCTCGATGAGTGCCCGAGAGCCCGGGTGGACCGAGCCTAGGCTAGGGCATACCACTTAGTCCAGATTCATGAAGCTGGTTTGTTCATTCCACTTGTCAGACCAGTTTTGGTAGCGTTGGAGGTATGACGAGCGTGGAAGACACCAAGGCGGGGGCTGCCGTCGACCAGACCTACCGTCGGCTCAGTGACGCACTGCGCCGCGGGGTCTACCAGGCCGGAAGCCGGCTGCCCGGGGAGCGCGATCTTGCCGTGGCCCTCGGGGTGAGCCGTTCCACTCTGCGCCTGGCCCTGAGCCGCCTGGCCGAGGAGAACAAGCTGGAGCGCTCTTCGCAGCGCGGCTGGTTCGTCCGCCGCAGTGTCGTCGGCGAACCGCCGAGCACGCTGCAGAGCTTCACCGAGATGGCGCACGCCCGCGGGCTGCGGCCGGAGTCAAAGGTACTGCACCAACGCGCCCGGTCCGCCACCTTCGAGGAGGCCGAGCAACTGGCCATCGCCCCGGCCTCCCGCGTCCTCGACCTGCAGCGGCTGCGCAGCCTGGACGGTGTGCCGGTGTGCGTGGACACCAGCGTGGTGGCGCTGTCCCTCGCCCCCGAGCTGGCGGAGATCGACCTCACCGACCGCTCGCTGTACGAGACCCTGGAGCAGACCTGCGGACTGCGCATCGCCCGCAGCTCCTACACGGTCCGCGCGGCGGCGGCCGACCAGACCACCGCCGAACTGCTGGACATCACGCCCGCGGATCCGGTGCTGATCGGCGAGGAGCTGACCTACACCGACGACGGCTCCCCGGTGCTGGCCGGCCAGATGGTCTACCGCAGCGACGCCTACCGCTTCCAGGCCGACCTGTTCCGCCCGATCGCATCGGGCTGAGGGCGGCCGGGGCGGGGCCGGCGTGCGCCGGCTCCGCCGGCACACGCCTCAGGTCGCCCAGAACTCCTGGGGAGGCATGCTCCCCGTGACGCTTTCCAGCACGGCACCGGCCACTTCCGGCTCGTGCAGCGGTACGCCCGCCTCGCCGAGCGCGTCCAGCAGCGCTCCCGCCACCGGTGGCAGCGAGGCACGCAGCAGCACCGCGCCGGGTACATGGGCGGGCAGCTCCGCGAGCAGCGCCTCGGCGACCGGGGAGCCCGGTGCCATCAGCACCGAGCCGGACAGCACGATGCTCACGGGCCGGTCGGCCCGGGTGAGTCCGGTGCGCCGCGCGGCCACTCCGGCGTACTGGGCGAAGCGGGCGCCCTGGGCGCGGACGATGTCCACGGCCACCGGGTCGCCCGCCGTCGCCACCGCCGTGACCACCCGTGCGCAACTGGTCCGCTCGCGCCCGGTGGCAGGGTCGTGGCGTCGGGTCAGCCAGTGGTTGAGGGCCGCCACCGAGGGTTTCCCGTAGTGCGTGAGCAGGGCCTCGGTCAGGGCGGTCCGCGGTCCGAGTCCCAGCTCGGCCAGGAAGACCGCCCGGAACGCCTCGTTCGCCAGCCCTACCGCGCCCATGGCGTGCTGGCTCCACCAGCCCATGTCCCACAGCTCGCCGTCGGGCCCGCGGGCGGCGATCGCCGCCGCCGTGCCCCCGGTGACCGAAATGCCGACACCCGAGGGATCGCCGCAGCGGATCGCGGCATAGCCGTCGTTCAGGACGGTCCGCGCGCCGAGCGCACCGGGGCAGTGCCGGGTCAGGGCCTCGTCCCAGTAGTCCCGGTCCTCGGGCCAGTCGACGCCGGCCAGCCGGAAGGCCGCGCCGGCGATGTCGCCGATGTCCGCCCCCGCCTGGGCCAGCGCCGTACGCGCGGCGGCCAGCACCTCGGCCACGGCGGCCTCGGGGGTCGGCGCCCCGTAGATGTCCCCGCAGCCCGAACGCCCGGCGCCCACCACCTCACCGGAGATGGTGGACACCAGAGCGGCGGTCTTGCTGTTGCCCGCGTCCACGCCCAGGAAGAGCGTGGACGCGGGACAGGCCGTCTGCGCCTTGCTCACGGCAGCAGACGCTCCGGCAGCCAGGCGCGCTGGGCGTGGGCCATCTCGGCGTACAGCGCCTCGGCCACCGGCAGCGACGGCACGAGCGGGTTGGCCATCATGGCGCGGACCGCGTCCGCGACGTTGCCCTCCCAGCCGGCCTTGGCGGTGAGGATCTGGTACTCGGCCAGCTGCTGGGTGATGCCGAGCACGGAGTGCGGCAGCGGCTTCTGCTTCTCGGGGTGGAAGCCCTTGCCGTCCACCGTGCCCCACAGCTCGACGACGGTCGACTCCTCGAATCCGGGCAGCCAGCCCTCGGTGTTGGTGATGTTGAAGGGCTGACGGATCGGAGCGTCGTTGTAGTACGCGCTGATCGCGTCGATGGCCAGCTCCAGCTCGTGGATGCCACCGCGGGAACGGTCCTGCTCCAGCTGCGGGGCGTCGGAGTCCGCCTGCTCGCGGTAGTGCTGCCAGTAGCCGGGCAGCTCGTCCATGATGATCTCGGAACGGGTCTTCTCGGCCAGCTGCCGCTCGCGCAGGATCTCGTCCCGGAAGTAGTAGTAGTTGAAGTAGTCCGAGGGGATGGACTCCATCGCCACCGCCAGGTGCAGCGCCCGCAGACCGTTGATGTCGTCGGTCGGCTTGCCCTTCAGCGCCTCGTACCGCTCGCGCAGGATCGGGAACGCGTCCTGCCCGTCGTAGGTGGCCTCGTTGGACCAGCAGTTGTGGTTGATGCCGACCAGGTTGGCCTTGAGCTTGTCCGGGTCGAGACCGGCGGCCTTGGCGACCACCGGCGGGAAGACGATCGGGCCCTCGCAGAAGGAGGCGATCGGGATGTCGGTGTAGTCGGACACCGCCTGGGAGACGATGTTGACCGGGTTGGTGTAGTTGAAGATCCGGGCGCCGGGAGCGACATCGGCGAGGTCGGCGCAGAGGCTCTTGATGATCTGGATCGAGCGCAGCGCCATCATCATGCCGCCGGGACCCTGCGTCTCCTGGCCGATGACGCCGTACTTGAGCGGGATCCGCTCGTCCAGGGCGCGGGCCTCGAAACCGCCCGGACGGAAGCTGCTGAGCACGGCGTCGACATCGCGCAGGGCTTCGCGCTGGTTGGTCGACGTGGTGATGGTGATGTCCAGACCCTGGTTGCGGGCCATGTTCTGCGTGAGCTTCCGGACCACGTCGAGCCGGTCCTGCTCCAGGTCGATCAGCACGAACTCGGAGCCGTCGAACTCCTCGCCGTGGTGCATGAACGAGGCCATCGTCCCCGCCGCACGCGAGGAGCCACCGCCGAGGTAGGCGATCTTTACGCGAGCCATCGATCCTCCAGGATCTGTGGGTGAATCTACTTCGGATTGCGATTTGAGGTGCGACGTCAGAGGGAGGCGAACGACGCGGAGGCGGCGACCGCCGCCTGGTCCAGGTAGAGCTGTGGATGGGCGCAGTCGGCGAACACCGTGGCCGGCCAGTCGGCCTCGTATCCCGTGGCCAGCGTGAGGCGCCGGGCCGCCTGCCCCTTGTCCCGGCCGTGCACCACCATCACCACGCGCCTGGACTGCGAACGGATGGTGTCGAGACCGACGGTGACCCCGTACCGGGGCACGTCGTCCACCCCGCGGAAGGTGGGGAAGGTCGACAGGTTGTCGATCCGGGTCTGCTCCCCCAGCTGGACCACCCTGGTGCGGGAGTCCGCCGCGCTGCCCACGGGGTTGAACGCGACATGCCCGTCGCCCGCCCCCGAGGCGAGCAGGAACAGATCGATGCCGCCTGCCTCCGCGATCCGGCGGTCGTACGCCTCCGGGTCACTCGGGTCGGGCACCCACAGCCGCTCCGGGGCGATGGTCCGCCCCGGCCCCGCGGCCGCGTTCAACGGCTCCACTATCTCCGTCCGCCCGAAGCGGCGGCAACTGTGGGGCAGCTCGGGATCGATCACCCGGTACCGCGAGCCGTGACCGTCCGACGCCACGGCCGGCACGGCCGCCACGGCCGCCACGACCTCAACGTATTCGTCCATCATCACGATCACGACGTGTCCGAGGTCCAACCGGCGTGCCGCCACTTCCCGCGCCAGGGCGCGGTAGGTGCTGGCGGCGCTGCGGCCCCCCGGACAGCCGAGCACATACATCCGTCCCGCGCGCGCGGCGTCCTCGATCTCGTCTGCGATCTCCGCGGCAAGTCTGCGCCCCAGGGCCTCTGGGTCCGGGAAGACGATCGGCGAAACCCGCACAGAATGAACTCCTTCTCAACCGGCCAAAGACTCGGGCGAACCAGTTACTCCACGGATACTACTGTGGTCTGACTGGTCTGGGCAATGGCCCAAGTGATGTCACCCGTGTCATACGCGGCCGGCCCTGGTCGGACTCCCGCGGCAGGACGCCGTCCATGTCACCGACGGCGGCGGCGAGGTCTCCGCGGAAGGAACACGCGGAACACGCGAGATCAGGTGAGATCGATCGCGCGGAGCGGCATACATCCACCTGCGGCCTCCCTGTGCCCCGCGCGCGAGCGGTGTGCGCCTGGATCGTCCCTCTCCTGTAAGGACCTGTATGCGAGCCATCACCGTGCGGGACCGTCATGCCGGTCCTGCCGGGATGTCCCTGACGGACATCCCCTACCCCCATGCGGCCGAGAACGACGTCATCGTGCGGGTGCACGCCGCCGGCTTCACCCCGGGCGAACTGGACTGGCCCGCCACGTGGGCCGATCGCGCCGGCCGCGACCGGACGCCGAGCGTGCCCGGGCACGAGCTGTCCGGTGTCGTCGCGGAGCTGGGGTACGGCACGACCGGCCTGAGCGTCGGACAGCGGGTGTTCGGCCTGGCGGACTGGGCCCGCGACGGCACGCTCGCCGAGTACACCGCGGTGGAGGCCCGCAACCTGGCCCCGCTGCCGGCGGACATCGACCACACCGAGGCCGCCGCGCTGCCGATCTCCGGGCTGACCGCCTGGCAGGGCCTGTTCGACCACGGCCGCCTGACCGCAGGCCAGACCGTCCTCGTCCACGGTGCCGCGGGCGGCGTCGGCTCGATCGCGGTGCAGCTCGCCCGCGAGGCCGGCGCCCGCGTCATCGGCACCGGCCGGGCCTCCGGCCGGGACAGGGCACGCGCACTCGGCGTCGACACCTTCATCGACCTGCGGTCCGAGAAGCTGGAGGACGCCGGCGAGGCCGACGTCGTCTTCGACGTGATCGGCGGCGACATCCTCGACCGCTCGGCCGCCCTGGTCCGGGCCGGTGGCACGCTGGTCAGCGTCGTCATGCCGCCCAGGGTCCGGCCGAAGGACGGGCGGGCGGTCTTCTTCGTCGTCGAACCCGACCGCGCCCGGCTCGCCGATCTCGCCGCGCGGCTGAGGGACGGCCGGCTCAAACCGGACGTCGGTGCGGTGCGGCCGCTCGCCGAGGCGCCCACCGCGTTCACCCCCGGCGAGCGCACCCCGGGCAAGACGATCATCCGCGTCACGGAGGACTGAACCAGGACACCCACCGTGACCGTCTCGCGCTGCGGAGCAGCCGCAGGCGAAGACGGTCGCGGGGGCCGGACGCGCTCGGTGAAACCGAGCCGACGGGCGATCGCTGCGACAGGCTCCTCGGTGTGGGCGTCAGAAAGGAAGCTCGAACCACACGGTTTTTCCGCGACCGCTCGGCGAGTTGCCCCACGCCGAGGCGAGCGTCGAGACGATCATCATCCCCCGGCCGCCCTCGGCCTGGGCCTCGCCAGGACGTCCGACGTTGATGGCGGGGTGGGGATCGCTGTCCCTGACCTCCACGCGCAGATAGTGCGGATACCGCCGCACCCGGAGGTCGACGTCGCTGTCGGCATGGACGAGCGCGTTCGTCACGACTTCCGACAACAGCAGTTGCGCCTCGTCGTCGAGCGCGTTGAGCGACCATGCGGACAACCAGGCCCGCAGAAACAGCCGGGCGCGCTGCACTCCCCGCAGATCACGCCGGGCGATCTCCAGACGCTGCACATAATGCCGTGCCTGCGCGGAGGGCTCCTCATAGCGCAGAAGCAGCAGTGCCGCATCGTCCGCGGCCCGCGGAAAGACGGTCGTGCGTTTCACGACCTCGTCGCCGATGGCCTCCAACTGGCCGTGGGAGACGGCGTAGGCGCTGTCGATGACACCGCGGCTCATCTCGTGTCCGGGGCCGGCACGGAGGAAGCCGTCGGTGTAGAAGGCGACCAGGGCCCCGGGCTCCAGATGAACGCTGACATCGGTGTACTCGTACTCGGCGTCGACTCCGAGCGGCGGGCCCACATCCGCTCGGGGATCGAGATAGTCACCGGACGCCTGCCTGATCAAGGGCAACGGGTGACCGGCTGTCGCCACGCGCATGCATCCTGTCTCCGGGTCGAGCAGGGCACAGCAGCAGGTGGCGAAGAGGTCCGTCTTCAGTTCGCCCAGCAGGCGATTGGTGCGCCGCAGCAGTGACCCGGGGCCGGCCCCGTCGGTGGCATAGGCCCGAACGGCGCTGCGGAGCTGTCCCATCACCACCGTCGCGGCCGTGCTGTGGCCTTGCACGTCTCCGATGACAGCCGTGACACCGCCGGCCGGGACGGGAATCAGGTCGTACCAGTCGCCGCCCAGTTCAAGACCACCGCTGGCAGGCACATAGCGGCTGGTGGAGACGAGACCTGGAATGCTCGGCAGCATTCTCGGCAGCAGGGCCTGCTGCAGCTGTCGCGCCAGCGCGTGCGAGGCTTCCTCGGCGCGGATCCGCTCGAACGCCTGGCCGAGAAGGGGCACCAGGGCATGGAGAGCGGCACGCTCGGCGGCAAAGTCACGGCCGTCGGCCGTGAAACCGATGGAACACGTACCGAGCACGCGCGTACCCGCCATAAGAGGGCTTACCACCCATACGTATTCCTCGGCGCCCTCGTCGGCCGCCGACTCGACCCGATCCCTCGTCTCCGGATGCGCCGTGTCGAAGAAGAGCTGACTCTTCTCCGTCATCGCGCGCTCCTCGGGCATGCCGCTACAGGACGAGGAGCCTTCCAGCCGCCGCAGGAAAACCTGCGAACAACCGGAGGCACCCACCACCCGCAGGCGCCCGTTTTCCAACGAGGTGATGACGGTCGCCCTGGCCTTCAGTCCGGCGACGACCCGCCGGTTGGCCACCTGGACGACGTCCTCAAGGCTGAACGCCCCGGTCAGCCGCAGGGCCAGCTGCTGAATGTGGTAAAGAAAGGGAGCCACCTCCGCGTCCCGCACCGCATCGTCCCCGGCGGCCGGAGACACCCTACACATCGCGGTCACCACCGGAATGTCGCCGGCTTGCATGGAGACGCCCGCCGCCGCCAACGGAATCAGCTCGCGGGCCACCTCACGGCCCACAGCGGAAAGCCGGTCCATTTCATGCGGACGGATATGACGGCGAATTCCGGGCCAGAAGGCGGCGATCGCACCAAACCGTTTACCCGCCGATTCCAATGGCGCCGACGCGATGGTGAGCGGATAAGGAACGAAGACGGCGAATTCCGGATACTTGCCGAGCGTGTCAATGGAGTGCGCGACCTTGGGCCTGCCGGTTTTATAGGCGGCGACGGACGGAAAAATCTCGTCGTCCATGGGCAGCCGCTCCATCAGTCCCACGCCGAGCGGTTCGACGGCGGCGACGGCCGCGCCCAGGACGGGCTCGCCCCGCACGGGAAGGAACAGGGCCACCGAGGAAGCGTGCAGATCACGCAGCGTACGGCACGCGGCGTCCACGAGGACGTCGTCACGGCCGCCGGCGGGATGCCCGTCCGCTCGCCGGCCGGGCCCGCGCGTGTCAGCGTTCATACCGCTCAGCTCCCGGCGCCGTCCAACCACCTCCAATAGAGCACATGATAAATGTGCGGGCGACCCATCGGCTATTCAGCCGTTGAATGAGGCGGTCCGCGTCCCCGCTTTTCGATCACCTAATACTCCGACAGCACTTTGCTGTTTTCCCGCCCGCTTCCGCACCGCGGCGGTGCCGGCCGTGCATCGCCCTCGGTACGCCTGCGCGGCGGCTTGCGCCGGTCCGGACCGGCCGGCGAATGCGGGCCGGGTAGCCGCGCGGGGATCTTCGGGCGGACCGGGTCGGGTGCGGGGCTCCGCGCAGTCACCGGTGCAGGACCGGTGTGCGCGGCGCCCCGTACACATGACTGACAAGAAGCTGAAACACACGAACGGAATGCGGGTTCTGCCGGCGACCGTTCTGACTGGCATGACGGTAGGAGTAGTACTCAACGCGTCCGACGCGGACAACCAGGTCGACACCACGGTGGAGCTGGCGCGCGAGGCCGCGGCGGCGGGTCTGCGCTCGGCCTGGTTCGGGCAGACCTTCGGCGCGGACTCACCCCAGCTCGCGGCGATCGCCGGGCGCGAGGTACCCGGACTGCACGTGGGGACCTCCGCGCTCCCCGTCTTCGGCCGGCACCCGCTGCTCGTCTCCAGCCAGGCCCAGACCGCCCAGGCCGCGACGCACGGCCGCTACCACCTCGGGCTGGCCCTGGGCACCAGGCTGCTGACGGAGACCGGCTTCGGGCTGCCCTTCACCCGGCCCATCGCCCGCCTGCGTGAATTCCTCACCGCCCTGCGGCAGTTGACGGACACCGGTACGGCCGACTTCCACGGTGAACTGCTCACCGCGGCCCCGTCGATCCCCGCGCGCGTACCGGGTGCCGAGAACGGCGTGCCCCTGCTGGTCGCCGCGATGGGACCGCAGGCGCTGCGCGTCAGCGGTGAGCTGGCGGACGGGATCCTCCCCTATCTGGCCGGGCCGCGCGCCCTGGCGGAACACATCGTGCCCGCCCTGACGGCGGCGGCCGAGGCCGCCGGCCGGCCCGCACCCCGGGTCGTGGCCCTGGTGCCCGGCGTGGTCACCGACGACGTGGCGGCGGTGCGGGCTAAGGCCACCGAGCAGCTGGCGTTCTACGAACAGATCCCGTCCTACGCGCGGGTCATCGAACTCTCCGGCGGCCGGCCTGCCGCCGATGTCGCCGTGATCGGCGACGAGAAGACGGTCGCCGCCGAGGTACGGCGGTACCGGGACGCCGGGGCCACCGAGGTCGTCTTCTCGGGCACCGAGATCGCCGGAGCGGCCGGCCGGCGGCGCACCTGGGCACTCCTCGGCGAACTGGCCGGCTGAGTGCGCGACGGCGGGCCGTCGACCGGACTCCTGTCCGCACACCATGGCGAGGCCGGGCCTCGCGGAACGAGGGAGCAACCATGAGCACCGACGTCACTCCGACCGAACTCCAGGCGTTCACCGAGGAATGGCTGGACTGGTACCGCGCCCAGGAGGCCCGGCTCGCCGATCCGCACGGATTTCTGGCGATCACCGGCCTGCACTGGCTCGACGACCGGCCGCAGCGCTTCCCCGACGCCCCCGGTGCCTGGCGCACCGGCCGCGACGGGGTCGTCGTCACCCTGGACGACGGGGAGGAACTGGTCGTCGAGGGAACACCGGTGCGGGGCGAGCACCGTTTCGGTGTGCTTCCCGAGCGCGGCGGTGTCGACGCCGTCTGGAAAGACGCCGTGATCGAGGTCGCCAAGCGCGGCGGACACGACATCGTGCGTCCCCGGCACCCGGACGCTCCGTTGCGTGCCGCCTTCACCGGGACACCCGCCTACGCGCCGCATCCGCGCTGGGTCGTGACGGGACGTTACGTACCCTTCGACGAGCCGCGGCCGACCACCGTGGGCGCCGCGGTGGAGGGCCTTGAGCATGTGTACGACGCCCCGGGCAGGATCGAATTCGAGCTGGACGGGCGCCGGTTGTCCCTGACCGCCTTCCCCGGTCGCGGTGCGGGCCGGCTGATGGTGCTGTTCACCGACGCGACCTCCGGGGTCACCACCTACGCCGCCAACCGGGTGCTGACCGTGGAGCCGCCCGCCGCCGACGGCAGCGTCGTACTGGACTTCAACCGCGCCGCCAACCTGCCGTGCGCCTACACGGACCTGGCCACCTGCCCGCTGCCGCCGGCCGAGAACCGGCTTGCGGTGGCGATCGAGACCGGCCAGAAGATCCCCCACGAGCGCGGCGGCTCCTGACCGGCCCGCGGCACGCCCTGTCGTGGCCGTCATCCGGGCTCGTGCCGCCGCGGGGGCCGTCCGCGGGGGCGTGTGTGCGCCGGTCCGCGGGCGGCCGTCCGGGATCGTCCGTGCCGGCGGGTGTGTCCTGCTACTTGTAGGTGACGGTGATCGGGCCGTGCACGGTGTGCCGGGGCAGGGTGATCGTGAACGTGCCGGTGGAGTCGTCCCAGTGGTGGTCGCGGGGGGTCAGCCGGACACCGGCAGCCTTCACCTCGGTGGGTGCGTGGGCCATCCCCAGCAGGGACAGTGTCCAGGTGCGGTTCTTCACCTGGCCGCGGAAGGAGCCACGCGCCGGGCCGATCGACACCGTGTGGCGCGAGCCGCTGCGCTCGTAGCGGACGGTCGTCGTGGCGCTGTGTCCCCGCCGCGCGGCGGTTCCGTCGTCCTCGTACAGGCGGTACGTCCCCGGCGCGCCGGTGGCGATGGTCAGGGTGACGTCGGTCAGCGGGTTGCGCTCGTCGTCGGTGACGTCATGGGTGCGGGTGGGCAGGATGCCGCCGGCCTTGACGAACACCGGCATGGTGTCCAGGCCGGTGGTGATGTCCTGGGTGGTGCCGCCCTCGTAGGTCCTGCCGGTGAAGTAGTCGGTCCACCGGCCGGGCGGGAACCACACCGTGGTGGTCGCCGTCGTCCCCGGTGTCGTCACCGGGGCGACCAGGAGGTCCGGGCCGTAGAAGTACTCGCTGCCGGCCGTCGCGTACGCCTGCGGCTCGTCGGGGTACTCCAGGTAGGCGGGACGGACGATCGGCACACCGGTCCGGTTGGCCTCCTCGGCCAGCGAGTATGTGTACGGGACCAGGTTCTCGCGGAGGTTGAGGAACGTGTCCGCCGACTTCCGCGCCCCGGTGCCGTACTGCCAGGGCAGCCGGTCGCTGTGGTTGCTGTGCAGCCGGTCGATCGGCTGGAAGGTGCCGAACTGCACCCAGCGGGCGTAGAGGTCGTCGGGCAGCTTGTGCGTGGTGCGGGTCTGCCCGTCGACGGTGTATGTCTCCGAACCGGTCAGCCCCGTCGTGTCGTTGTGCCCGCCGATGTCGTGTGTGACGGCCGCCATGCCCGTCGCCGCTGACTCACCCGGGGTGTAGCCGACCTCGAACTTCAGTGTGCCCCAGGTGGAGGAGGTGTCCCCGGTGAAGTGCACGGTGGTGCGCTTGTCCGCCCACGGTCCGGTCGGCACCGCCTGCTGGCCGCTGTAGCCGCCGGCCTGGAGCGAGCCGTAGGCGCGTGAGAGGACGAAGCCTCGGCCGAGGGTTTCGCCCGTGTGGGTGGCGTACTGCTGGTTGATCCATGCGTCCGGCGTCACGCCCGGCAGCGACGACTGCGAGGCGTCGCAGCACCAGTCGAGCCACCAGAAGTCGTTGCCCTGCTCGTCCATGGTCCGGTGCAGGTCCAGGTACGCCTTGAGCTGGTCGGGGTCGCCGAAGTCGAAGACGTAGCAGTTGTTCCCCACCGAGGCGGATCCGCCGCAACCGCCCTTCTTCAGCTTGCCCTTGGCCGTGGCCTGCGCCTGGGCGAACTGGGGGTCGGACGCGAGGATGCTCGGGTGCACGTTGAGGGTGTTGTGCAGCCCCTGCGCGGCCGACCAGTCGAAGAACCCCTTCGGGTCGGGGAATCTGCCCCGGTCCATCTCCCAGCCGCTCCAGTCGTTCACGGCCTTGTAGTCGGTGTCGGTCACCAGCACGTCCAGTGGGACGTGTTCGGAGCGGAATGCCGGGAGAATCGTGTTCTGGTAGTCCGCGGCGGTGCGGTCGATGTACTCCGAGTACCAGACGCCGTAGGCCCACTGCGGCAGCAGTTGCGGCGGCCCGGTCAGGGTGGCCAGGTCGGTGAGTCCCCGCTTGTAGTCGTGCCCGAAGCCGAAGAGGTAGCCGTCCTGGTAGGGAGCGCCGCCGTGCGACGGCCGCGGTGTTGCCTTCCGCGACGCGGTGTCGTAGAGCGCCGACGGGGTGTCGTCCAGCAGGTACCAGCCGTCCTTGTTGAGCAGGCCGGGGGTGGTCGGCGGGGCGTTGCCGCTGCCGGTCACGCCGTCCAGGCCCCGGCGGTAGCCGCCGAGCGCGATGTGCGGGGCGGGCGCGGGCTCGTTCGTCGCGGCCACGGAGACGGTGTCCAGGTTGATGTGGCAGCTCGCCGTGTCCGGGCAGCCGAGGGTGACGTCGTCCTCGCCTGCTTTCAGGGCGACGGGTACGGAGGCGGTCTGCCAGGTGTTCCAGTCGTTCGTCGCGGGCAGCGTCAGGGTCCCGGTGGCGCCGCCCGCGGTGACGGAGGCGGTGCGGGTCTGGTGGAGGCCGTCGCCGCCGGTGCCGTTGGCGTAGCGCACCCGCAGGGTGTACGTGCCGTCGACCGGAACGCCGACCAGATGGGTCGTCAGGCTCGACCCCTTGTTCAGTTCGGCGACGAAGCCGTTGCCCGCGTATCCCGTGTGGTCGGTGGCGCGTACCGCGGTGCCACCGGTCCGTCCGGCCTCCGCCTCGCAGCTCGTGCCGAGCGGGCAGTCGGGGATCGCGGTGCGGGAGACGGGCGGGTACGCGTCGCCGGGGCGCACCAGGGCGACGCTGTCGATGTTGACGTTCCCGCTGTCCGCGGCGGTCCGGGTCAGGGCGATCGTGTGGTGGCCCGCGGTGAGCGCGAGATCCGCGGTGGCCCGGCTCCAGGTGTCCCAGTTCGCCGTGGTCGGCAGGGTCATCGTCTGCTGCGCGCCGCCGTCCACCGACAGGGTCAGTGTGCGGGTGCGGGTCTGGCCGTCCCCGCCCGCGGAGTTGGCGTAGCGCAGGGCGAACTGGTAGGCGCCGGCCTCTTTGACATCGATGTCAGCGGACGCGGAGCTTCCGGTGCCCTGGAATCCGGCGGCGAATCCGGTGCCGGTGTGGCCGGTGTGGTCCGCGGCCACGGACACCCCGTCGAGCCGAAGGCTCTCCGCCTCGCACAGCGCGCCGACCGTACAGGTCAGCCGCTGCCAGGGGGCGGCGGTCACCGGGGTGCCGCCGGCCGTCAGGCGCACCGAGAGGTTCTTCGCGTCGAACGGCCCGGAGCCGACCTGGTAGCGCAGGGTCAGCGCGCTGGTCCTGATGGTCAGCCAGCCGCCGGAGGTGGTGGCGGTGTAGGCGGCCGGCGCGAAGCCGTCGCGGCCGATCGCGTTGAACGTCGCGGCGTCGGTGAACTCGCCGTCGCCCGCGTACTCGGTGCGGATCAGCGTCGGCGAAAGGATCTCGAAGCGGGCGTCCCCGGAGTTGACGGTGGGGATGCTCGTGCCCTGCGGGCCGCCGGCCGACGCGGGGCCGGCGCCCATCAGCGTCATGGCGGCGGCGACGGCCAGGGCGGCGGCCGTGCCCATGCGCCGCCGCGCCGATCTGAGCCGTCGCCTCTTCGATGCGACTGTCATGGCAACTCCGTCCTTCTGTCGGCCGGATGGCCTGTCCCTGCCGGGCCGGTCCCAACTCGCCCCGATCCTTTCAACGTTGGAAATCGGGTGGGTGGCGTGAGGGTACATCCTGGAGGCCGTGTCCATAAGGGTGCCGCACGCCCCTGCCGCATCACCGGGCCCGTCACGAGGCGCGTCGCCCGACGCGTCCCCCGGCAGCCGTCTCGCCGCCGCACAACACCCGGCGCGGCAGCGGCAGTCGGGGACGCACGGTGTCACAGCTGGTGGGCGGCCGAGGTGCCGACTCACTCTCCTCGCCTCGCGACGGCGCCGGTGAACCCCGAGGGCGCGGCGCAGCGCGCGCGAAGAACGGGGAGAACGGGCTGACGGGCGGCGAGCGGTCAGCGGCAGGTCTGGTCGAACTGATCGGCGCGGCGGCCCGCCCGGAACGGGTCGAGCCGCGGGGTGCGTGCCTGACCTGCGCTCTCCATGGCCGGATCACAGCACACGGTCGCAGAAGCGTCCACCACGCGTCCCGGTACATGAGACGGCCGCCTTGCACGCGGAGCGTCGAACAGGACGTCGGGTTACGGCATTGACGTACGACGAGAGCGCTCCGTAGCATCGCGAACGGCATTGAGTGTCAGCGTCAAGCCCTGGCTCGCTGACCGGCAACCCTCCCGCGCGGTGGGGTGCTCCAGGTGAAAGCCCGGCGGAATCACCGACGATTCCCGCAAGCGCGTGGCCCCCGGAGCGGGGCGGGAGACGGGGAGGACCGGTATGCGGCACAGTGGTGACGCGGTTGCCTCCTTCGCCGACGCCACGGCGTTCTCCCGGCTCGCACGCCGACGCCACATCGATCTGAAGCGCTCGACCAGCTGCCTGTGTCGGTCCTGACGCGCCCGCCCGCCGCCGGCTGACGTCCGCCGCCGGCCCCGGCTGTCCCGTGCCTTCCCCTCGCCGCCGGCTTCCGGTGTCGTCCCCCTGATCCCTGTCTGTACGGCGCTCCCCCGCCGCCGGAGCCGATCCGGCCGGGGCCGCACGCCCCTGCGCGGCCGTGCCTCGCACGGCACCCCGTGCCTGGTGACACGAGTAGGAGACCCCCTCCGTGACAGCATTTCCGGAATTCAGACTCTCCCGACGGGCTCCCCTGGCCGCCCTTGTGACCGCCAGTGTCCTGCTGACCGCCTGTGGTTCGAGCGGCGGCGCATCCGGCGGCGGAAGCGGCCGGGCGAGGTCCGGCGGCACCCTGACCTTCGCGGTGGGTTCCGACGCCGGCTGCGTGGATCCGCAGCAGGTCGGCAGCAACGACACCATCTACTCGGTGCGCCAGGTCGTGGACTCCCTGACCGACCAGGACCCGAGGACCGGCAAGATCGTGCCGTGGCTGGCGAAGAGCTGGGACATCAACGCCGACGCGACGGCGTTCACCTTCCGTCTGCGGCCGAATGTCACCTTCAGCGACGGGTCCAAGCTGACCGCGCAGGTGGTCAAGGACAACTTCGACGCGGTGCCGAAGCTCGGCGCCCTGGGAACCCTCGCCCAAGGCTATCTCAGCGGCGTCAGGAGCACCACCGTGGTCGACCCGCTCACCGTCAAGGTGACGTTCAAGGAACCCAACGCCCAGTTCCTCCAGGCGACGTCGACCCACTCGCTGGGCATCGAGTCGTCGGCGAGCGTCGACAAGACACCCCAGCAGAAGTGCAGCGACGGCGTGATCGGGTCCGGGCCGTTCGTGCTGAAGCAGTATGTGCAGAACCAGTCGATCACCCTGGCCCGGCGCACCGGGTACGCCTGGGGCTCCTCGCTGTGGTCCAAGAAGGGCGAGGCGTACCTGGACAAGCTGGTGTTCAAGGTCGTGCCGGAGGCGGGGGTCAGGGCCGGCAGCCTCCAGTCCGGGCAGGTGGACGCGGTCAGCAGCGTAGGAAAGGCCGACGAGGCCGCGCTCAAGAGCGGCCAGGTCGCCCTCCAGCGCCGGGCCAACCCCGGCGTGGTGTTCGGGCTGGGGCTCAACAACGCGCGGCCCGTCCTGAAGGACGCGAAGGTGCGCCGTGCGATCCAGTCCGCCGTCGACCGGCGGCAGATCGCCGACACGGTGTTCCCGACCGGTACCCGGCCTGCGACCAGCGTTCTTTCGCACACCACGCCCGACTACACGAATCTCGCCGCGGACCTCGCCTTCGACGCCAACAAGGCGAAGTCCCTGCTGGACGCGGCCGGTTGGCACACCGGCCGGGACGGTGTCCGCACCAAGGACGGCAGGAAGCTGAGCCTGACCATCACCTGGTTCCCCAACGCGGCCACCAACCAGCCCGCGCTGGAACTGGTCCAGCAGCAGCTGAAGGCCGTCGGGATCGACGTGGTGCTCAAACAGCTCCAGGTCAGCCAGTTCACCACGACGCTCCAGTCGGGTGACTTCGACGTGGTGTGGGGGAACGTCACCCGTTCCGACCCGGACATCCTGCGCAACTCCTTCTCCACCCATCTGGTCAACGTCTACCATCTGCCGCCCAGTTCACTGGACACGGCGCTGTCCGAACAGGCCGCGACCACGGACCCCGCGCAGCGCGGCCACCTGGTGGCCGAGGCGCAGAGACTCCTCGTGCGCAACGCGTACTACGCGCCGGTGGTGGAGCTCCAGACCCAGCTGGGCGTGTCGAAGAAGGTGCACGATCTCGCCTTTGACTCGGGCAGCCGGATCCAGCTGCACGACACCTGGATCGGCTAGCGCATGCGCCGCTATGTGATCAAACGGCTGGCGCAGGCCGTGGGTGTGCTGTGGGCGGCCTACACGGTGTCGTTCCTGGTGCTGGACCATCTGCCCGGCGACCCGGTCACCGCGATGGCCGGCGCCGGGACGGACTCGGGGCAGGTCGACCCCGCCCAACTCGCCGCGCTGCGACACGAGTACGGCTTCGACAAGCCGGTGCTCGCGCAGTACGCCGACTATCTCGGCCGGGCGCTGCGCGGGGACTTCGGCGACGCGGTCTCCACGGGCCGCCCGGTGACCTCCGTCCTGGCCGACGCGCTGCCGCAGACACTCCAGTTGACCGGTGCCGCGCTGCTGCTCGCGGTGCTGCTCGGCGGCGGCCTCGCGGTGGTGGCGACGTACACCGCTCAACGCTGGCTGCGGCAGCTGCTGCTGTCGCTGCCGCCGCTCGGGGTGTCGGTCCCGACGTTCTGGGTGGGGCTGCTGCTGGTCGAGACCTTCTCCTTCCGGCTGCACTGGTTCCCGGCGTTCGGCAACGACGGGGTACGGGGCCTGGTCCTGCCGGCGCTGACGCTGGCCGTGCCGACCGGTGCGCAGATCGCCCAGGTGCTGGCCAAGAGCCTGCTGACCGCGCTGGACCAGTCGTATGTGGAGACCGCACGCGCCAAGGGCGCCGGCCGGTGGCGGGTCCATCTGCGGCACGCGCTGCGCAACGCGTCGCTGCCCGCGCTCACGGTGGTGGGCCTGCTGGTCGGGCAGCTGATCGCCGGTTCGGTCGTCGTGGAGACGGTGTTCTCCCGTGACGGCCTGGGCCGGGTGACCGCGGCGGCGGTCACCGCACAGGACATCCCCCTGGTCCAAGGGGTGGTGGTGTTCGGAGCGCTGATCTTCGTGGCGACGAACCTGGTCGTCGATCTCATCTATCCGCTGCTGGACCCGCGGATCGTGGTGGCCTCGGACAGGAGGGCGAGCTTCGCATGAGTCAGCGTCTTGTGGACAGCACCGTTGACACCGCCGACCCCGCCGAGGCCGCCCTCGGCCTCGCCCGGCCGGTCCGGTCGGCCTCCCCCGCGCCGCCGGGCCGCCGCGGCGACCTGCGGCGGGGGCTGCGGTTCCTGCTGCGCCGCCCCGGTCTGCTGCTGTCGGCCGCCGTCCTGGTCCTGGTGGTGCTGGCCTCGTTCTGGCCGGACCTGTTCACCTCGCAGGACCCGTTGAAGGGGGTGCCGTCGCAGAACTTCCGCGGTCCGAGCGGCAGTCACCTGTTCGGCACGGACGAGCTGGGACGCGATGTGTTCTCCCGGGTGGTGCACGGCGCCCAACTGTCCCTCAAGGCCACGCTGATCGCGGTCCTGGTCGCGTTCGTGGTCGGGGGTCTGCTCGGGGTGGTCGCCGGGTTCGTGGGCCGCTGGGTGGACGACGTGCTGATGCGTTTCGTGGACGTCCTCCTGTCCATCCCCGCCCTGTTCCTGTCGCTGGCCCTCGTCACCGCGCTCGGCTACGGCACGGTGAAGGTGGCGGTGGCGGTCGGCATCGCGAGCGTCGCCTCCTTCGCCCGGGTGGCGCGCGCCGAAGTACTCCGGGTGCGGCAGGCGGTGTTCGTCGAGGCGTCCCGCTCCTGCGGGGCCCGCTGGTACTCGGTGCTGGGCAGGCACGTCCTGCCCAACGCCGCAGGCCCGGTGATCGTCCTGGCCACGCTGGACTTCGGCGCCTCGATCCTGGCCGTCTCGGCGCTGAGCTTCCTCGGCTACGGCGCGCCGCCACCGGCCCCGGAATGGGGGACGTTGATCTCCGACGGCCGCAACTACCTGGCCAACGCCTGGTGGCTGACCGCGCTGCCCGGTCTGGCGATCGCCGCGACCGTGCTGGCGACCAACCGCATCGCACGGGCCCTGGACGGCGAATGGTCCCGGCAGCGATGACCGACGAACGTGAGAACGGTGAGGACGTGACCACACCACTGCTGGAGATCCGCGGCCTGTCCGTGTCGTACCGCACCCGGGGCGGCACGGTAGCGGCCGTGCGGGGCGTGGACCTCGACGTCTGGCCCGGGCGGATGACCGCCGTGGTCGGCGAGTCCGGCTCCGGCAAGAGCACCACCGCGCACGCCGTCACCCGGCTGCTGGCGGCGAACGGCACCATCGACGCGGGCACGGTCCGCTTCGGCCGGCACGACCTGGCCGCGCTGTCGGAGGCTGAGCTGCGCACCGTGCGCGGCGCGCAGATCGGGCTGGTACCGCAGGACCCGACGGTCTCGCTCAACCCGGTCAAGCGGATCGGCGAACAGGTCGCCGAGGTGCTGCGCATCCACGGTCTCGCGACCCGCCGTTCGGCCGCCGCCGAGGCGGTCGGCGTGCTCGACCGTGCCGGGCTGCCCGACGCGGCCGTCCGGGCCCGGCAGTACCCGCACGAACTGTCCGGCGGCATGCGGCAACGGGCCCTGATCGCCGTCGCCATCGCCGCCCGGCCCAGGCTGATCATCGCCGACGAACCGACCAGCGCGCTGGACGTCACCGTTCAGCGCGTCATCCTCGACCATCTCCAGCGCCTCACCGAGGAGTCGGGCACCGCGATCCTGCTGGTGACCCACGATCTCGGGGTGGCGGCCGACCGGGCGCAGCGTCTGGTGGTCATGTCGCAGGGCAAGGTCGTCGAGGCGGGCGAGACCCGTGCCGTGCTGGCCGACCCGCAGCACGCGTACACCCGGCGGCTGCTGGCCGGCGCCCCCAGCATGACCACGGTCAGGCCCCGTACCCCGGTGGCCGAGGCGCCCGCCGATGCCGTCCCTCTGGTCGAAACCCGCAACCTGGTCAAGGAGTTCAGGCTGCCGCGCGCGGGGGGCGGGGCGCGGACCCTGCGCGCGGTCGACGGCGTCAGCCTCACCGTGCGGCGCGGACAGACCCTCGCCCTGGTCGGGGAATCGGGCTCGGGCAAGTCCACCACCGCCCGTCTGGTGCTCCGCCTCGCCGACGTGACCTCAGGGCAGGTCCTGTTCGACGGCACCGACGTCACCGCCGTCAGGGGCGCCGGGGCCAGACAGCTGCGCCGCCGCGCCCAGTTGGTCTACCAGAACCCGTACGCCTCGCTCGATCCGCGGTTCTCCATCGGCGAGGTGATCACCGAGCCGCTGCGGGCCTTCAAGGTCGGCGACGGCGCCTCCCGGCTCGCCCGTGCCCGCGAACTCCTCGACCGGGTGGCCCTTCCCGCCTCCACGCTGGAGCGCCGTCCGGCCGAGCTGTCGGGCGGACAGCGCCAGCGCGTGGCCATCGCCCGTGCCCTCGCGCTCTTTCCCGACCTGGTGGTGTGCGACGAACCCGTCTCCGCGCTCGACGTGTCCGTTCAGGCCCAAGTCCTGGACCTGCTGGCCGAGTTGCAGGCGGACACCGGCGTGGCGTATCTGTTCATCTCGCACGATCTGGCCGTCGTGCGCCAGATCGCGCATCAGGTGGCCGTGATGCGGGCCGGCCGCGTTGTCGAAACGGGTCCGCCCGGGGACCTGTTCACCGAACCGCGGCACGCGTACACCCGCGAGCTGCTGGCGGCGATCCCCGGCGGGCGTCACGCCTGCGCCACCGAGACCACCACAGGCTGACGACGTCACCACGGCCCGGCTGAACCTGCTGTCCGCGGACCGCCGCACACGGTCCGCGGACCGTCCGACGCGGGTGGCCCCGGGCCGGGTGATCGTCAGCCGGTCGGGGGTTCGGCCCCGGTGTCCCGGCGTACCTTCTGCCGGATGCGGGTGTCCCGGTCGTGTGCGTGGTGCTCCAGCTCGCGCAGCCGAGCCGACTCGGCGTCCCGGCCGCGGATCGCCTCCGTGATTTCCCGGTGCTCGGCGAGAGTCGCGCCGAAGGCGGCCCACGCTCCCGTCGACCGGTCGTAGTCCACCACGGTGGAGGTGTCATGGATGCCTGGACCCGTGCGTACGCCCGGATCCGGGAGGCGGAGGGACAGGTGAACGGGAAGGGCGCGGCGGGGTCGCAGAAGCCGGCTGGCGCGGTTGCGCCACTCGCCGCGTTCCGGCCGGGCGAGGCCCGGGTTCTCGCGGAGGGTGCCACCCCGCCGGCCGGTGCGCAGGAGACCGCGGCGGCGCGGTTCGGGGACGACATGGGCGGCGAACTCCTCGGGGCCGGGTGCATGCACCTGCATGGGGCGAGGGGGCGCGATCGCGCCGTCCGCGAGCCTTCTTTCACGAAGCCGCACTATTCGCCTCACGGCGGCCCGGTCGCCCGGCGGAGGCGGCTCCGGGCGGATGGAGGGGGCTCAGGGCGACTCCGGGCGGCTTGAGCGACTCCGGGCGGTTGAGGGGGCGCCGGCGGCGGTGGGTGCGCGGATGTGTGCTCCTGCCCTTGCCGACCCGAGGCGCGGGCGGGTTCACTGGAGTGATGCAGACCCTCGCCGCCACGCTGACGGGCCTCCGGCCCTCGCGTCGCGTCCATCTCTTCGACGGGTTCTGTCGCAGGGACGTGTGACCGCGCTCCACGGCCCGTGACATCCGTGACGTCCGGAGTCGCACGCGCCGTCTCCCGCACCGTCCGCCATCCGAGACAACCGAGGTCCGCCATGTCCGTGACCGATGAACTGCTGGCCAACAACGCCCGCTACGCCGAGACCTTCTCCGGCCCGCTCCCGTTGCCTCCCTCCCGGCAGGTCGCCGTCGTGGCCTGCATGGACGCCCGGCTGAACGTCTACGCGATGCTCGGCCTGAAGGATGGTGAGGCCCATGTCATCCGCAACGCGGGCGGCGTGATCACCCAGGACGAGATCCGCTCGCTCGCCATCAGCCAGCGACTGCTCGGCACCGAGGAGATCATCCTCATCCACCACACCGACTGCGGCATGCTGACCTTCACCGACGATGTGTCGGAGCGGCGTTCGCGCCGCCGGGGCCGGCGAGGGGGCTCACCGGCCCCGGGAAGGTGACGACCGGTCCCCCATGAGTACCGGACGATCGCCGCCGTGCCGCCGGTGCCTTCGGCGCTCAGAACGCCTCGGCCTCGTAGGTCCCGTACTCGGGCAGTCCTGTCGGCCGGTAGACCTGCGCGGCGACTCCGCTCGGTGTCGTCTCGCTGCTCAGCAGGCGCAGCCCGGCCGGACGGCCGTGGTCGGGGAACAGCCGCCGGCCGCTGCCCACGACCACCGGCGCGATCATCAGCCGCACCTCGTCGATCAGCCCGGCGGCCAGCAGCGACGCGCCGAGGCGGGCGCTGCCGTGGATCTGCAGCTCCCGCCCCGGCCGCCGCTTGAGGTCGGCGACCTGGGCGGGCACGTCCCCGCAGAGGACCGTCGTGGGCTCCCAGCCGGCGTCGGCGAGACGGTGCGAGGCCACGTACTTCGGCAGCCCGTTGAGCTTGGCCGCGACCGGATCGTCCGGGTCGTCCATCGTCGGCCAGTCCCGTGCGAAGTTGTCGTAGGTACGGCGCCCGAACAGGAACGCGTCCGCTTCGTCGAGCCAGCCGGTCGTGATCCGCATGAACGCGTCGTCCAGATGCGGTACGAGCCAGCCGCCCCGGGTGAACCCGTCGCTCGTGTCCTCCTGCGGTGACCCGGGGCCCTGTGCCACACCGTCCAGCGACAGGAACTCCTGCAGAATCAACTTCACCTCGCACTGCCCTTCCTCGGTCCCGGGACGGCCGCCGCCCCGGCCCAGTGATGACCGCGCCGCCCACGCGAACTCATCGGCCGCAGGCCCGGACCGGTGCCGTCGTGGTGGGAGTCGGAGGCACGCCACCCGCTGTCGACAGACAGCCCGGCGAACGGAGAGCGGGAGACCGGCAGTTGGCCAGTCTTCCGCCGACCCGGTCCACGGGAAAAGGGAACCGCGCGCGGGACGTACTGGTCCCCTACCTGCTGTGCGACCACCCGCTGCGCTTCCGCGTGCTCCGCGACGTGGAGGAGATCCACCCGGCCGCGCCGCGCGCAGCGGTCACGCGGGGACCGGAATCCCGAGTTCGGCGAGCAGGCCGCGCACCCGCCGTTCGACGGCGTCCCGGATCGGCCGGACCGCCTCGATGCCCTGGCCCGCCGGGTCGTCCAGCTGCCAGTCGAGGTACCGCTTGCCGGGAAAGACGGGGCAGGCGTCTCCGCAGCCCATGGTGATCACCACGTCCGAGGCCCGCACGGCCTCCGTGGTGAGGACCTTCGGCGTCTGGGCGGAGATGTCGATGCCGGCCTCCTTCATCGCCTCGACCACCGCCGGGTTGACGGAGTCGGCGGGCGCGGAGCCCGCCGAGCGGACCTCGACCCGGTCACCGGCGAGATGGGCGAGGAAGGCGGCTCCCATCTGGGAACGTCCGGCGTTGTGGACACAGACGAACAGCACCGAAGGAACCGGGGCGGAAAGGCTCATGGCGGGTGGTCTTTCTGCGGGAAACGGTCAGCGGGAAGCGGGTTCGGCTTCGCCGCGCGGGGCGCCGATCCCGTGTCGCGCCGGGGCGGCGCCGGGACCGTGGACCACGGCCACGACGCCGAGCCCGAGCACGGCGCCGAACAGCTGCGCGGCGATGAACGGGGCGACGGAGGCGGGTGCGATCCCGGCGAAGGTGTCGGTGAACGCCCGGCCGACGGTGACCGCCGGGTTCGCGAACGACGTGGAGGAGGTGAACCAGTAGGCGGCCCCGATGTAGGCGGCCACCGCGGCCGGGGCGAGCGCGGCGCGGCCGGTCCGGTCGAGGCCGAGGACCAGCAGGACCAGCCCCGCCGTGGCGACGACCTCGCCCAGCCACAGGTGCGGGGCGGACCGCTCGTGGGTGGAGAACGCCACCAGCGGCTTGGCGAACATCGCGTCGGCGAGGACTGCGCCGCCGATGGCGCCGCCGAGCTGCGCGGGCAGATAGGCGGCGACGTCCCGCAGGGCGAGGCCGCCTGGGTCGCGGCGGCCGGTGAACCAGGCGGCCAGGGTGACGGCGGGGTTGAAGTGCGCTCCGGAGACCGGCCCGAGCAGCGCGATCAGCACGCCCAGGCCGAAGACGGTGGCGAGGGAGTTGGCGAGCAACTGCACGCCGACGTCGCGCGACAGCTCGGTGGCCTGGATGCCGGAGCCGACCACCATGGCCACCAGCAGCCCGGTCCCGATCGCCTCGGCGGCGACACGGCGGCCGAGCGGCGCCTTCACGCGTCGGCTCCGGCGGGCCGCGGGGTGGTCAGGAACATGGCGAGCTGGTCCAGGACGCCGGGCAGCACCCGGTAGTACACCCATGTCCCGCGCCGTTCGCAGTCGATGAGACCGGCCTGCCGCAGCAGCTTGAGGTGGTGCGAGATCGTCGGCTGGGACAGGTCGAAGGCCGGGGTCAGCTCACACACACAGACCTCGCCGCCCGCGCCGCGTGAGGCGATCATCGACAGCAGGCGCAGCCGGACCGGGTCGCCCAGGGCCTTGAAGACCTTCGCCAGGTCGGCCGCCCGCTCCTCGTCCAGGGGCGCGCCGGACAGGCCCGGGCAGCAGACACCGTCCCGACCGATCACCTCAAGCTCTTGCTTCGACATGTGTCTATCTTGACGCCTTTCGAATCAAGGCGCAAGGTTGCATCAACGAACGTCAATACAAGCCGTTCCGAGGCGCCCCTGTGCCTCAACACCCGGGAGTGAGTCATGTCCGATCAGCCCATCGACCTGCGCGAAACCGTCCGTCGGCGCTATGCCGCCGCGGCCGTCAAGGTCGCCGAGGGCGGCACCGCCTGCTGCGGACCCGAGCCCGTCGAGCCCGGCGAGAACTTCGGGTACACCCGCTACGCCGCCGACGAGCGCGACACCCTGCCCGCCGAGGCCGTCGCCGCCTCCCTCGGCTGCGGCAACCCCACCGCCGTCGCCGGCCTCCACGCGGGCGAACACGTCCTCGACCTCGGTTCCGGTGGCGGCATCGACGTCCTTCTGTCGGCGCGCCGGGTCGGCCCCACCGGCAAGGCGTACGGCCTCGACATGACCGAGGAGATGCTCGCACTCGCCCTCGCCAACGCGGCGAAGGCCAAGGCGACGAACGTGGAGTTCCTGAAGGGGACCATCGAGGCGATCCCGCTCCCGGCGCACACCGTCGACGTCGTGATCTCCAACTGCGTGATCAACCTGTCGGTCGACAAACCTGCCGTGTTCGCCGAGATCTTCCGTGTGCTCAGGCCCGGCGGCAGGATCGGCGTCTTCGACGTCGTCGCCGACGACGCCCTCGGCCCCGAACAGCGGGCCGAGCGCGGCGACCACGCCGGATGCATCGCCGGCGCGCTCTCCTTCGCCGAGTACCGCGCGGGGCTTCAGGACGCCGGATTCGCCGACATCGAGATCACCCCGACCCACCCGGTCGCCGACGGCATGCACTCCGCGTTCGTCCGCGCCGCCAAGCCGCCGGCCGCCGAACGAGCCCGCCGGGGCGGGGAGCCGGCGGACGTCTGCGGCGGCGCCGGCGCCTGCTGTGGACCGGCCGAGACCTGAGCCGGCCCCACCTGGGCCAAGACGAGCAGGTTCATGGCGGTGATCTCCAGGCCGGCGGTGTGCCCGGTCCTCCGGGTCGGGCCCGGCCGAGCGGACGACGTGCCGCCGCGCACGCGTGCGTCAGTCCCGCGCCACCACGCGGAGCGTCCTGAGCGTCGGGTCGGCCGCGTCCGGGATCAGGACCCCATGGTCGACACCGCTGCGCAGGTAGTCCAGTACCCCGTCGGTGATGACCTCGCCGGGAGCGACGACCGGAACGCCGGGAGGGTACGGGCTGATCGTCTCCGCGGAGATCCGTCCCGCGGCGTGCTCGGCGGGCACGTGCTCCACCGGGGCGAAGAACGCGGCACGCGGCAGCAGCGCCTGCTCCAGTTCCAGGGCCGGGGACGCGGGCAGGCGGACCGGGGGCTGCCGTTCAATGGAGTCGGCGCTGCCGACAAGCGCACGCAGCGCGCCGAGCAGCACTTCCTCGGTCTCGTCGTCGTCGGCGTGGGTGAGGGAGACGCTGATCCGGCAGGTGTCGGAGCCGCCGACGTCCACGTGCCGGTGCGCCCGCAGCCACTCGGCGGCCTGCATGCCGGTGATGCCGAGGTCGCGTACGTCGATGGCGATCTTGAGGGGGTCGAGGTCGGCGGCGAGTCCTTCCTTGACGACCTCCCGGCCCATCGGCCGCAGACCTGGCAGGTCGCCGACGGCCGACCGTACGCGTTCCGCGCGGCGCAGCGCGGCGTCCAGGAGCACATGCCCGTGTTCGACCATCTGACGGCGCCAGCCGTCGAGGGTCGCGTACACCAGGGACGAGGCGCTGGTGGTGCCCAGCAGGTCCTCCCGCTGTTTGAGTACTTCGGGCGAGACCCGGTCGTACTGGAGGTGGAAGACGGAGCTCTGCTCGATGGCGCCGCCCATCTTGTGGACGCTGGTGACCACGAGATCGGCCTCGGCGTCCATGCCCCAGGCGGGCAGCTCGGGGTGGAAGGGGAAATGCGCGCCCCATGCCTCGTCCACGATCAACGGCACGTCGAACTCGTGGCACACCCGGGCGACGCCCGCCACGTCCGCACAGGTGCCCCAGTCGGTGGGGGTGATCAGCAGCATGCCCTTGGCGTCCGGGTGTTCCCGCAGGCGGCGGCGTACGTCGTCGGGCTCCGGCGGGTGAGCGAGGTGCCGCTCGGCGTCAAACTTCGGATGGACCCAGATCGGCTCCACGCCGTTGACGACGACGGCCGCGATCACGGACTTGTGCGCGTTGCGGGACAACAGCAGCTTCTCGCCGGGGCCTGCCACGGCCAGCATGGCGGTCCTGACCGACAGGGAACTGCCGCAGGTCGAGAAGAAGGCACGCTCGGCCCCCACCGCGTCCGCCATCAGATCCTGCGCCTGGCCGAGCATCCCCTGGGACTGCCGGCGGTCGTCAAGTCCGTTGAGGGACAGCACGTCCGAGCGGAACACATCGAGCCCGACGACGTCGGCGACCCGCGGGTCCACGCCGCGGCCCTGCTTGTGCCCCGGTGGGCCGAAGACCACGTCTCCACGACGCCGGAACTCCTGCAACGCCTCCAGTACGGGTACGCGCGAGTGATCCATCGTTCCTCCCTGCCGGTCACGGTCCACCGGCGGCTCACCGGCGGCCGACGCCTCGACGTCCGCCGCCGCCGTCCGGGCACACCTGAACGTGTTGCACCGACGCCGCGATCAAAACCCGAAGGCGTTGCCCGAAGGTGCAGTCCGCACTGCCCGTACCCGATGGTTTAGGGCCTGGACGCGGGCCGGTCCCCCGGCGACGCTGTAAGGGAGTGCGGGTGCGTCGCACGACTGTCGTCCAGGGCATCCGTGGGGCGCCACGCGTCATCGAGGGGACGTTCGGCATTCTGCTATTCCGCGGGGAGCGGCGCATGGGCATGTACGAACAGGAACACGAAGGCGAACACGGGCACGACGCATCGCTCAGGGCGGCCAGGAAGGGCACCTCCGACACATTCTCCGAGGCCCCCGTCGGGTCGTCCGCCGACGCGTCCGCCCAGCCGCCTGCCGGGTTCTCCCACATGCTGACGGCAGCCGCCACCGGCCGTACGGACGTGCTCGGGCCCGCCGGGATGAGCACCCTGCAGCGGACGGTCGGCAACACGGCCGTCCGCTCGGCGCTCCAACGCAGCGCCGAGGATGCCGAACCGGAGGCCGCGGAGCGCGGCGAGCGGCGTTCCGGCGTCCACGAGGTGATCGGGTCCGGCGGCGGACAGCCACTGGACACCGACACCCGTACGGACATGGAGGCCAGGCTCGGCGCCGACTTCTCCTCCGTGCGGGTGCATACGGGCTCCGCGGCGCACGAGTCGGCGAAGGAGGTGGGCGCCCACGCCTACACGGTCGGCGACAACGTCGTGTTCCAGCGGGACAGTTACGATCCGTCCTCGCATCAGGGGCGGGTCACGCTCGCCCATGAGCTGACCCATGTGATCCAGCAGCGCTCCGGTCCGGTGGACGGCACCGAGGCTCCCGGCGGGATCCGGGTGAGCGATCCGTCGGACCGCTTCGAGCAGGAGGCGTCGGCCAACGCGGAGCGCGTCATGTCCGGCCCGGCTCCGTCCCCCGATGCGCCCGCTCCGGCCGCCGACTCGCCCGCTCCGGTGCCCGCGCCGACCGCCGTGGCGCCACCCGCCACCGCCGCCCCGGTGCAGCGTCAGGCGGCGGACGAGGACGAGGAACCGGCTGACGTCCAGGGCTCGTTCGTGCAACGGGCCACGGAGGGCTCGTCGGAGGAAGAGGAGGAGACCACGCCCGAGGGGTGACTGAGCCGCCGCCGGGCGGGCCGGTCAGCCGGCCGTCTGCGCGGGCACCGAGATCTTGCCGCCCAGGAACAGCGATTCGGCGCACTGAGAGGGCGCCGGGGCCCCGACCGGCCGCCCCACCCGCCGGCAGTTGACGGAGACGGTGACCTTCCCACCGGAGCGCACCTCGATGGGGGTGACGAAGTGGTAGTCGGAGTCCCGGAAGTTCTCCAGCGCCAGTGTGAGCAGCGGTCCGTCGTCGCTGGAGACGACCAGGGTGCCCGCGTCGCCCTGCGGGTTCTGGATCACGATGTCGGTCAGTTCGAAGGTGCGGCCGGCGGGCACCTCGTACGCGGTGCGCCGGGTGGCGTCGCCGCCCACCGCGTCCCGCACCCGCACCCGGGCGCTCTCCGGTGTCCCGGACCCGCCGGACCCGCCGCTCCCGCCGGGCTCCCCCGTCGCTGAACTGCCCGGTGAGGCCGACGCGTTGCCGCCCGCGCCGGCCCCTGCCGTGCCACCGCCGCCGGTCTCCTGCTGCCCTTGACCGCCGGCCCCCGTGCCGCCCGCTCCGTCGGGATCCCGGTTCCCTTCCCGCAGCGCGGACTCGACCGCCTGCGGAGTGATCGCCTCGCGCGCGGCCGACCGTACGGTGGGCCGCAGCACCGCGTACCAGAGCCCGACCACGGCCGCGGCCACCAGCACCGCCACGGCCAGGGCGCGGGGCAGCCAGCGGGGCAGGACGGCCTGCTGCTCGTAGGAGCCGTCGAGGACCACCGGCTGGTACGGGTCCTGCCCCTCGGCGACCCGTGGTGTCACCGCGACCTGGAACGGGTGGGTGATCGGCGTGCCGCGCCACAGACGCTTGGCGGGGCGCACCGTCACAGCGGTGAACTTGGCCTCGCCGGGGGGTACTTCCAGTTCGGCCGGGCTGAAGAGGAACCGGGCGCGTTCGGTGGCGGCCCGGGCGGTGAGATCGACCGTGACGGGAGTGTTGCCCCTGTTGTCGACGGCCACTTTGTGCCGTCCGCGCCACGGGCTGTTCGAACCGGGTGGCACCAGCTCCGCGGTGACCTCGGTGAACGGCCCTATGGTCACGGTCCGTTCGAGGACGGCCGTCTCGCTGTGCTCGCTCGTCGGCACCACGCGCAGTCCGAGGGGTGTCTCCCCGGGGCTCACCTGTGAGCTGCGCGGCGGACGCAAGGTGAGGGTGGCGGTGCCGGACGCGCCCGGGTAGAGCGACAGACTCTCCGGTTCCACCGTGGTCCATTCGGCGCACGGCCCCACCACTTCGAACCTGCACTCCTCAACGGTGGTCCCGGAGTTGAGCACCCGCACCGGAAGTTCTGCCGCACCCCCGGGCTCAACGGTGACGGAAGACTCGTCCACGCTCGCCGAAACAGTCATGCGGCGCACCGTAAGGTCCGGTGTGACATACGGTCACCGGCCACACAGGAACACTTTCGGGCAATCACGATGCCCGTTGAGTCACCGCCAATTCCCTTGGGGAATCAGGGGCATTACTGTGGTTACTCGGTAAAGGGAGACCCATGTGAATGAAATGTGGACCCGTGCCCATGATCTGACCATATTTCGCCGGAGCTCTCCCGCAGTCGCCCGAGGGGAGAGAGCGACGTTGCTACAGACGAACGGAGATCGTATTACGGTGGCGCTGCGCGCCCAGGACCCGGTGTCACAGGCCGGAGTGTCCAGCCAGTTACGCGCCCGCCCGGAAGTCAGGGTCATCGACTGGGACGAACGCGACGACACGGACGTACCACAGGTGGTGGTCGTCGTCCTCGACGTCCTCGACGATGTCGCGCTACGCGTGTTGCGTCAGATCCAGCGGACCAGTACCGCGCGGGGGGTACTGGTCACCACCCACATCGACGAGCAGCAACTGGTGAACGCGGCCGAATGCGGGTTCGTCGGTGTCGTCCGCCGCGCCGAGGCGACCCCGGAACGCCTGGTCAAGGTGATCGGCTCGGTCGCCAGGGGTGAGGGCCGGGTCCCGCCCGACCTGCTCGGCAGTCTGCTCCAGCAGGTCGGCAGGCTCCAGGGCCAGGTGCTCGCACCCCACGGGCTGAACCTCACCGGATTCACCGCCCGCGAGATCGAGGTTCTGCGACTGGTCGCGGAGGGCTACGACACCGCTGACATCGCGGTGAAACTGTCCTATTCGGAACGGACCATCAAAAACGTCCTGCATTCCATCATGACCCGGTTGAATCTGCGCAACCGGTCGCACGCGGTGGCCTATGCACTGCGCCAAGGCCTGATTTGAGCACGGTCGGCGGTGCCGTCGCGTATCGCCCGGCACCGCGCGGTGCCCCAAGGGGCAGCCGGTCCTTCCCGAAGGACTGGCTCGCGCCCCGCTGCGTGGTACACGGCCGACGCGCGAGGGTGGCAGTCCGAGTCGCCGATCGTGACCGTGGGGTGTTCAGTGGCTTCTGTACGGGGGTTCGTGCACGGCGTACGAGGGGCGCTGCGCCCCGCCCACGGAGTCCGGCGCCTCGGCCTGCCGGGCCCGGGCGCCGTCGTCCGGGCGCGCGTCTTCACCGTCGGCGTGCTGACCACCGTACTGCTCCTGGTGGTGGTCGCGGCCGTCACCGGGGTCACGGGCGTCGCGGGCGGTGCGCCGGCCGCGGTCCCGGGATCGGCGGTGACCCCCGCCGTGGTGGACGAGTCGCTCGCCCCCGGCGACTCGCTCACCCTCGGCAAGGAGGTCAGCACGCCCGTGGTGCCGCCCCGGCCGGACATCGTGCTGCTGGTGGACGGCACCGGCAGCATGGACACCACCATCGAGGGGGTCCAGGCGGACCTGGGAACCATCACGGACCGGGTCCGCCAGGAGCAGCCCGACTCCCGTTTCGCCGTGGCGACGTACGGCGACCAGCAAGTCGACGGCGACCGGGTCTTCACGGTGTTGCAGCAACTCACGGACGACCTGACGGCCGTACGGGCCGGGGTCGAACGCCTCGACGCCACCCGCGGTGGCTACAGCCCGGGACCCGCCGAGGACTGGATCAACGCGCTGTGGCAGATCGGCAACGGCGCGGCAGGAGGCTTCCGGGAGAGCGCGAGCCCGGTCGTGGTCCTCGTCGGCGACGCGTCCAGCCACGACCCCAGCATGGGCCATACGCTCACCGACGCCGTCAACGCCCTGCAGAACGTGGGTGCCCGGGTCATCGCGGTCGATGTGGAGACCGTCCTGGGCGACGGTCTGAACGGCAACGGCGACAACGGCAACGGCCCCGACCAGAACCGGGAGCCGACCCACGAGCCGGACCAGGCCACCCGCGTGGTCGAGGCCACCGGCGGACGTCTCTTCCAGGACATCGACCCGGGCCAGGTGGCCGACACGATCGCCGCGGGCCTGACCAATCTGCCCACCACCGTGGGCCACCAGACGATCGGCTGCGATCCCGCGCTCACCGTCGCCCTGAGCCCTGCCGTCCGGCAGGTGACCAGCGGTCAGGTCGCCGCCTTCCAGGAGACGATCACGGTCGCGGACGACGCTCCGCAGGGCATGACCCTGAGCTGCACCGTCCAGTTCCTGCTGGACGGCAAGGCACCGGGCGGGGACGCGCCCCTCGACGTCCCGCCCGCCCGCACCTTCGACAGCCGGCGGATCTCCCCCGGCGACGACGCGCTCGACGCAACGGTCGGCCCCGGCACATCGGCCTCCGGCGGGGGGTCCGCTCCCGGCGGTGCCGCCTCGGCCTCCGGAACCGTCGTCGGCACCACCGGTGGCATCGACGGGGGCGGGAGCGGGGGACTCGTCGGGGGAACGGTCGGTGCCGTGACGGGCGGCTCCGACGGCTCGGGCGGCTCGGGCGACTGTGACGACGGAGCCGTCGCCGGGTCGGTGATCGGCGGCATCGGCGGGCTCGGCAGCGACGGCGGCGGGCTCGTCGGCGGACTGCTCGGCGGCCTCATCGGGGGCTCCGGGGGCTGCGGCGACGGCGCGAACGGCGGGAGCGGCGGTGAGACGAACGGCGGTTCCTCCACGAGCGGTTCACCCGGGAGCGGTTCCTCGGTGAGCGGTTCACCCGGGGGCGGGACGGCGGACGGCGGTTCGGCCGCCGGGGCCGTCGGCGGGGCGGTCACCGGAACGGTCGGTGGGGCCGGCGGTGGCGACGGCGGAACGGCTGGCGCCCCGGCCGGCGACGGCGGCAGCCAGAACGGCGGTCAGGGTGACGGCGGCCGGCAGAACGGCGGAAGCAACCGAGGAAACGACGGAAACGACGGCAGCGATGACGGGGGCGACGGTCGCGACGGAGCCGGTCGTGTCGGCGGCGCGGCCGTCCCCGAGGACTACCAGCAGCACATCACCATCACCGTCGACGACGTGACCGCTCCCATCGTCACCGTCGTCGACCGCACCGTGCAAGCCACCGGCGACGACGGCACGGTCATCGACTTCACCGCCACCGCCGAGGACGCGGTCGACGGCACCCTGCCCGTCACCTGCGACCCCGCGTCCGGCTCGCTCTTCCCCGTCGGCACCACCCGGGTCGTCTGCACGGCGACCGACTCGTCCGGCAACACGGGCACCGGCACGGCCGCCTTCACGGTCACCGAGGCCCCCGTGCCGAACGACGCGGACATCGCCGTCCGGGCCGTCGTGACCCCCGCCACCGCGTACACGGGCCTGACCACACGCGCCGACTTCGTCCTCACCAACACGGGGCCGAGGCCCGCGCGGAACGTCGTCCTCACCGCCGCCTGGCCCCGGGGGAACGGCGCCGGCGACCGCACGCTGTCCTCGCTCTCGGACTGCACCCGTGCCAGGCCCTGCACCATCGCGCCGGGCAGCCGCGTCACCGTCACCCAGACCGCCGTCTACGACACCGCCCTGCGCGGCGAGGTCCGCGCGTCGGTCACCGGCTCACCGCGCGACCCCCGGCAGGCAAACAACACCGCCGCCGCGCCGCTGCGCGTCCTGCGGCCGAAACTGACCGTCACCCCTGCGGTGGCCCGGCCAGGCGACGTGGTGCTGGCCCGCGGCGAGGACTTCCCGCCCGGCCGCACGGTCGCCCTCGCCTGGAGCCGCGGCATCACGGCGGCGCAGTCGCCGGTACGGGTCGGCCGGGACGGCACCTTCGAGGCGCAGGTACCGGTCCTGCGCAAGGACCAGCTGGGCCCGCGCGTGCTCCGCGCACGGGTGCCGGCGCTGGAGCGGCTGCACCGCCCGCAGGACGACGTACTGATCGTGCGACGCAGCCTCCAGCCGCCGGACTTCGCGGGCCGACGGTGAGGGGCGCGCCGTGATCCACGAGGTCGACGAGGCACTGCGCGCGCTGTTCCGCGCCGACGCCCTGGCGGGCGGTCAGGTGACGGTGGTCTTCGACGCCCCCACCCGCGACTGGGCCGCCAAGGTCAACGCCCCCACCGTCAACCTGTACCTGTACGACATCCGGGAGGACATGCGCCGCCGTGAGCGCGGCCTGCTCAACGAGTACGACGAGCAGGGCGCCGTCGTGGCCAGGCGCCGCCCGCCCCGGTTCTTCAAGCTGTCGTATCTCATCACCGCGTGGACCAGACGCCCGGAGGACGAACACCGTCTGCTCTCGTCGCTGCTGTCCTGCCTCCTGCGGTACGAGGCGCTGCCCGCCGAACGCCTCACCGGCACGCTGGGCGAGATCGGTGTGTCCGTCCCCATGACGGTCGCGCTGCCGCCGCCCGAGGACCGGTCGTTCGCCGACGTGTGGAGTGCGCTGGGCGGAGAACTCAAGCCGTCGCTCGACCTGGTGGTGAGCGTGCCGGTCACCGAGTCCCCCATCTACCCGGCGGGCCCGCAGGTGGGCGAGGAAGGGGTGCGGCTCGGCTTCGGCGAGAGGCCACCTGCCGAGCCGTCGCCCACCGCCCCGGCGCAGCGCACACCGGGCGGCGCGACCCTGCCGGTGTACGGGGCGCGCAGGGGCGGCATAGCGTCGCGTGTGGCGGAGGAACACCCGGAATGACGGACCCCACCGGGCCGGTGGAACCGGCCGCCCGGGGCGGGAGCCTGCGCCACCTGCTCGACCGCGCGATCCTCGTCGAGCAACGCGTACGGCGGGCTGTCCACGCCCGGCAGCAGGGCGATCCCGCCCCCGACGACGCCTTCCGCGGCCTGTACCTGAGCGACGACGCCGTCCGCCGGCTGCTGGACGCGGGCCCCCGCGGGTTCGCCGTCACCGCTCCCGACAGCACGGACGCCGGCTTCCTGGCGGAGACGGAGGCACGCGCCGACGCGGCGGAGGCGGCGGGCCGTCCCACCCGGCTGCGCGCCCTCGCCCGCGGCTTCGGTCTCTCGCCGCTGGACGTCGAGATCCTGCTGATCGCCCTCCTCCCGGACCTGGACGACCGCTTCGAGCAGTTCTACGGCTACCTCAACGACGACGTCACCCGCCGCCGCCCCACCACGGGTCTCGCACTGGGCCTGTGCGGTCTGTCGCCCGCCGACGCTGCGGCGCGTTCCCGCCTGTCCCCGCGTGCCCCGCTCCGTGCGGGCGGCCTCCTGCTGGTGGAGGAACCCGACCGCCCCTTCCTGGCCCGCGCCCTCCGCGTCCCCGACCGGGTCACCGCCCACGTCCTCGGTGACGACACCACGGATCCGCGCATCGTGGACCTGTTGGTGCCACGACGGGACACGCCCGCCGTCGCGCCCCGTGGGGGGAGCGGACTCGGTCCGGCGGCCGGTGGCCGGCCCGGCGCGGTGCCCGGTGCCGAGCCGGGCACCGGCGATCCGGCTCCGCTGGCCCGCGCCCTGGCCACCGGTGTGCCGCTCGCGTATCTCCGCGAGGAACAGGGCGGTGCGGGTTCGGCACTCGCCGCCGCCGCCGTGGCCCGCGCGGGCCACGGCGTGCTGGCCGTCGACCTGGACCGGGTGGCCCGTGACCCGAACCCCGCTGAGGCGATACGGGTCCTGACCCGCGAGGCGAGGCTGACGTCCAGTGCGCTGGTGTGCGCCCCCCTGGACGTGCTGACCCGGGAACCGGACAGGGTCGAGATCATCCGCGCGGTCACGGACGTCGCGGTCCCCGTGGTGCTGGTCGGCAGGGTCCCGTGGGACGCGGCATGGTCGAGCCGTCCGCCCCTGCTGCTGCACGCCCCGCGCGTCGAGCCCACGGCACGGGCGGCCCTGTGGACGTCGGCGTACCCGGGGCCCCTCCCGCCGGACCTGGACGTGCCGCACGTCCTCTCCCCCTTCCTGCTCGCCCCCGACCAGATCGCCCGTGCGGCCCGGGCCGCGGCCCAGACCGCGACGCTGGACGGCGGCACGCTCCGCCCGGACCATGTACGCGCCGGTGCCCGCTCGCAGAACGCGGCGGGCCTCGACCGTCTGGCCCGCCGCACGGAACCGGCGGTGACATGGTCCGACCTGGTGCTGCCCGCCGACACCCACGCCCAGCTCCGCGAACTCGCGGCCAGGGCCCGCCACCGCGACCGGGTGCTGGGCGAATGGGGCATGCGGCCGGGCGGTGGCCGGGGCCGGGGTGTGACGGCCCTGTTCGCGGGTGACTCCGGCACCGGCAAGACGATGTCGGCCGAGGTGATCGCCGCGGATCTCGGCCTCGACCTGTACACGGTCGACCTGGCGACGGTCATCGACAAGTACGTGGGCGAGACGGAGAAGAACCTGGAGCGCATCTTCTCCGAAGCGGCCGGCATCAACGGTGTCCTGCTCTTCGACGAGGCCGACGCGATCTTCGGCAAGCGCTCGGAGGTCAAGGACGCGCACGACCGCTATGCCAACGTCGAGAGCGCGTACCTCCTCCAGCGGATGGAGACCTTCGACGGCCTCGCCGTCCTCGCCACCAACCTCCGTGCCAACCTGGACGACGCGTTCACCCGCCGCCTGGACCTGGTCATCGACTTCCCGCTGCCCGACGCCGTCCAGCGCCGCGCCCTCTGGGACCGCTGTCTGGCCCCGATCCTCCCCGGCGCCGCGGACCTGGACCTGGACTTCTGCGCACAGTCCTTCGAACTGTCGGGCGGCAACATCCGCTCGGTGGCGGTGACGGCCGCGTACCTGTCCGCCGAGTCGGACCGACCGGTGACCATGACCGACCTGATCCACGCGATCCAAAGGGAGTACCAGAAACTGGGCCGCCTGACATTGGCCTCGGAGTTCGGCCCATACATGCCACTCCTGACGAGCTGAAGGAGTTCCGTACCTGTGTGGCCTTCCCGACGACAGCCCACGTCAGCCGACGCCGGCAGAAATACTCGTGGGCGCATGATCAGGCTGTGTGACCTCATAATCGATCTCCCGCGCCCAGAGGCGGCGAGCGATCACAACTCGGCCCTCCATCGGGGCCCACTTCGGTACCCAGGTCACATCTACGTTCTCCACCACGTCGCTGTTCGTCGCCTCCCCTGCCAGGTACTCGCAGAAGAAGTACACGCACTGCACGCCCGTCACCGGATGGACGCGCTCACCGAGACTTCGCCGTACAGCACAGCGCACGCCCGTCTCATCCAGCGTCTCGCGGACCGTCGCGGTTTCGGGTCTGATTCCCGGTTTGATGACGCCAGCAGGGAACTGCCACGTGATCCCGGAAGCGTCGTCGCCGTGACAGCAGACCAGGAGGACCTCCTCGTCACGAACGACGACTGCGATCTCAACACGCAGGGTCGGTGGCTGCGGCCCCCGAGGCTTAGCCTCGCGCTTTCACGCAGCAGGGCGTCCGGTGGATGATCAGAAACGCAGAGAGTGCTCCTGACCTGCAACGATGGGACTTGTCTAGGGTCCAGGTCGTCGCATGAAAGAAGCACTCTCCAGGTGAAGAAGCGTATCGGGTTCTACCCGCGTGTCCGTACCGAAGACGGTGGTCGCGGGGTGGTTTCCCAGGCCGGCGGGGTGCTGCTGGTGGAGACGGTCCGCAAGACCGGTCTGGATCAGGCGATATCGGCGGCGCCGGCGCCGTGGCGCAAGCTGCGGGCGGTGCATGATCCGGGCAAGATCCTGCTGGATGTAGCGCTCGCGGTCGCGCTGGGCGGAGACTGCCTGGCGGACGTGGGCATGCTGCGGTCCGAGCCGGCGGTGTTCGGGCCGGTGGCCTCCGATCCGACGGTGTCCCGACTGATCGACACGCCGGCAGCGGGCGGGAAGCGTGCGCTGACCGCACTGCGGCAGGCCCGCGCTCAAGTCCGCGCATATGTATGGACCTTGGCCGGTGACGCGGCACCGGACGCGGCCGGGCAGGTGGTCGTGGACCTGGACGGGGTGCTGGTGATCGCGCATTCCGAGAAGCAGGATGCGGCCTCGACCTGGAAGAAGACCTTCGGGCACCATCCGCTGATGGGGTTCGTCGACCACGGCCGGGGCGGGTCCGGGGAGCCGGTGGCCGCCCTGCTGCGGCCCGGGAACGCGGGCAGCAACACCGCCGCCGACCACATCGAAGCCGCCCGGCTCGCGCTGGCGCAGCTGCCCAAGGAGTACCGGCGCGGACGGCAGACGCTGATCCGCACCGACTCGGGCGGGGGCACCCACGAGTTCGTAGGCTGGCTTTGCGCCCGCGGCTGGTGGCTGTCCTACTCGGTCGGCATGACCATCACCGATGCCATCCACCAGGCAGTCCTGAAGGTCCCGGCATCGGCCTGGACGCCGGCCGTCGAGCCCGACGGCGAGATTCGCGACGGAGCCTGGGTGGCCGAGCTCGACGGCGACTGCCTGACCGGCTGGCCCAGGGAAATGCGGCTGATCGTCCGCAGGGAACGCCCGCATCCTGGCGCCCAGTTGCGCTTCACCGACGCCGACGGCATGCGCCTGACCTGCTTGGCCACCAACACCAAGAACGTCCCCATCGCCGCGCTCGAACTGCGGCACCGCCAGCGTGCGAGGGCCGAGGACCGCATCCGCGCCGCCCGCGCCACTGGCCTGCGCAACCTCCCCCTGCACGACACCGCGCAGAACCAGATCTGGCTGGAGATCGTCCAGATCGCCCTGGACCTGCTGGCCTGGATGCCGATG
>NZ_BAAJXA010000043.1:0-84437 GCF_057537855.1 Streptomyces diversicolor | reverse complement strand
CTTCCAACACCGCCCCTACTGGTTGTCCGGGCGAGTGGGCGGTGATGTCGCCGCTGCGGGGGTGGAGCCGGCTGCTCATCCGTTGCTGGCGGGTGTGGTGGAGGTGCCGTCGACGGGGGCGTTGGTGTTCACCGGCCGTGTTGATGCGGGGCGGCATTCCTGGCTGGCTGATCATCGGGTGTATGAGCAGGCTGTGCTGCCGGGTGCCGCGCTGGTCGATCTGTGTGTGGCGGCCGGTGACCGGGCCGGCTGCCCCGTCCTCGACGAACTGGTCATCCAAGTCCCGGTGGTGGTGCCCGCCACGTTGCGGATCGTGGTGGAGGCCGCTGGTTCCGGGGGTGTCCGGCCGGTCACGGTGTACTGCCGGGCGGGTGAGGAGTGGGTTGCGCATGCCACGGGTGCGTTGAGTGAACAGGTGCCTGTCGAGCCGGCGGTGGTGGGGGATGTCTGGCCACCCGCTGACGCCGAACGGCTGGAGCTGTCCGGTGCCTATGCGCGGTTCGCCGCGGCGGGTCTGGACTACGGTCCTGCCTTCCAGGGGCTGACCGCTGCCTGGGCCGGGCCCGGGCCGGGCGAGGTCTACGCGGAAGTCGAACTGCCCGAGGCGGTGGCGGGGCAGGAAGCCGTCGAGGGTTACGGGATCCACCCCGCCCTGCTCGACGCCGCCCTCCACGCCGTCGCCCTGCACACCAGCACCACCGACACCGACGAGACGCTCGTGCCGTTCGCCTGGCGCGGCGTGCACCTGTACGCCACAGGCGCCACTGCCGTACGGGCCGTGCTCACCCGCACCGGCACCGCCGGCGGCGGTGGTGACGGCCGGCGGCTGCTGCTCACCGATCCGGCCGGCGTCCCCGTGCTGTCCGTCGACGAACTGGACCTGCGCCCGGCCTCCCGCGCGACGCGTCCGCAGCGTGCCACCGACCCCACGGACCATCTCTACGCCGTCGACTGGATGCCCGCCCCAGCCGGGACCGCCACCACCGCCGGTACCACCGTCTGCCAGGTCCCGCCGTCCGACTCCTCGCTGTCCGCCGCGACGTGGGCGCTCACCCGGCTGCGTGAGAGCACCGGCCCGCTGATCGTGGTGACCACGGGCGGCGTGGCCGTCACGGCGGGGGAGCGGCCCGACCCCGCCATGGCCGCCGTCTGGGGACTGGTCCGCAGCGCCCAGGCCGAGAGCCCGGAGCGGATCGTGCTCGTCGATGTCGAGCCCGGCACGCAACTGCCCCGCGGATTGCCGCACGAGCTGCCGGGCGGCGAACCTCAACTCGCCCGGCGCGGCGGCGAGTTCCTGGTCCCCCGGCTGGCCCGGATCCCGGCCCCGGAACCGGACGGCCACCCCGCCGCGGAGCCGGAGGGGCCGACGGCGAGCGGCACGATCCTCATCACGGGTGGCACCGGGGCACTCGGCACAGTGTTCGCCGAGCACCTGCTCGCCGCCGGTGCCGAGCGGGTTGTGCTCGCCTCCCGGCGCGGCCCGGAGGCACCCGGCATGAACGAGTTGCGCGAGCGGCTGCCCGGGGTCGAGGTCGTCGCCTGCGACGTCACCGACCGCGACGCGCTCGCCGAACTCGTCGCCCGCCATGGCATCACCGGAGTGGTACACGCCGCCGGGGTGCTCGACGACGGCACACTCGACACGCTCGACGCCGACCGGCTCGACCGCGTCATCACCCCCAAGGTGGAACCGTTGCGCCACCTCGACGACCTGTGCCCCGAAGCAGAGCCGTTCGTGGCGTTCTCGTCGGCCGCCGGCATTCTCGGCGCGGCCGGGCAGGGCAACTACGCGGCGGCGAACGCGGCCGTCGACGCCCTCATCGAACGCCGCCGCGCCGCCGGGCGCGCCGGAATCTCGCTGGCCTGGGGAATCTGGGCCGGCGCGGGCGGCATGGGCGGCGACAGCGAGCGGGCCAGGCTGGCACGGCTCGGCATGGGCGCGCTCACCGCCGCCGACGGCCGCACGCTCTGGGACACGGCGCTGGCGCAGAACCGCGCGGTGGTCGTGCCCGCTGTCCTCGACCTGCGGACCATCGCTGAGTCCGCACACGTACCGAAGCTGCTCTCCGCACTGGTACCGACGGCCCCGCGGCGGCGCACCGCGGCCGGCCCCGACGCCGCCACCACCGAGCAACTACGAGACCGAATGGCGGCGTTGAACCCCGCCGAGCGCGAGCAGGCCCTGCTCGACCTGGTGGTCGCCCAGACCGCGCGAGTGCTCGGCCACGGAGAGGTCCGGGCCGTCGAGGTGACCCGGCCCTTCACCGAGGCGGGGTTCGACTCGCTGGCGGCCGTGGACCTGCGCAACCGGCTCACCCGGGCCACCGGGGTCGCACTGCCGGCCACGCTCACCTTCGACCATTCCACCCCGGTCGAAGTCGCCCGTTTCCTCGGCACGTTGCTGGTGCCCGGCGAGGAGGAACTGCTGGACCGGGTGCTGCGCGACCTGACCTCGGTCGGCGAGTTCCTCAGCGCACCCGACCGGCACGACGACAGCCGCGCCCAGATCGCGGAACGGCTCCGGGCACTGCTGCGCGGCGCCGAGCGGGACGCGACCAGCGCGGCGGAGGTCACTGACCGATTGCGGTCCTCCACTGACGATGAACTCTTCGACTTCCTCGACGATCAGCTCGGCATCTGACGAAACGAGTGGTGCACCGGTGGACGAGAACGAGAAACTGCGCGACTACCTGACCCGGCTCAGCGGCGAGCTGCACCGCACCCGGTTGCAGGTGCGCGACCTCGAACGGAAGAACTCCGAGCCGATCGCGATTGTCGCCATGGCGTGCCGCTACCCCGGGGGTGTGGCGTCGCCCGAGGACCTCTGGCGCCTGGTCGCCGACGGCGTCGACGCGGTGTCCGAGTTCCCGGACAACCGGGGCTGGAACGTCGCGGAACTCTACGATCCCGATCCGGACGCGGCCGGCCGGTCGTACACCCGGCACGGCGGCTTCCTGGCCGACGCCGACCGGTTCGACGCCGGGCTGTTCGGCGTCAACCCGCGCGAGGCGCAGGCCATGGACCCGCAGCAGCGGCTGCTCCTTGAGGTGGCCTGGGAGACGTTCGAGCGTGCCGGCATCCCCGCCGACCGGCTGCGAGGCAGCCGCACCGGCGTCTTCACCGGGCTCATGTACCACGACTACTCGGCCTGGGCCGCCGTCGACCTCGCGGCACTCGACGGCTACCAGGGCAGCGGCAGCGCGGGCAGCGTCGCCTCCGGGCGCATCTCGTACGTGCTCGGCCTGGAAGGCCCCGCCGTCTCCGTCGACACCGCCTGCTCCTCCTCACTGGTTACCCTGCACCTGGCCGCCCAGGCGCTGCGCAACGACGAATGCTCACTGGCGCTGGCCGGCGGTGTGACCGTGATGGCCACCCCCACCACGTTCGTCGACTTCAGCCGGCAGCGCGGACTCTCCCCGGACGGGCGGTGCAAGTCGTTCTCGGACGACGCGGACGGCACCGGGTGGGGTGAGGGCGTTGGCTTGCTGCTCCTTGAGCGGCTTTCCGACGCGCGGCGCAACGGACACCGGGTGCTGGCCACCGTGCGGGCCTCCGCGGTCAACCAGGACGGCGCATCCAACGGCCTCACCGCGCCCAGCGGTCCGTCGCAGCAGCGCCTCATCCGGCAGGCACTGGCCCAGGGCGAACTGACTCCCGCCGACGTGGACGTGGTGGAGGCGCATGGCACGGGCACCTCGCTGGGTGATCCGATCGAGGCGCAGGCGCTGTTGGCGACGTACGGCCGGGAACGCCCTGCGGACCGGCCGTTGTTGCTGGGGTCGGTGAAGTCGAATATCGGTCACACCCAGGCGGCCGCGGGCGTGGCGGGTGTGATCAAGATGGTGCAGGCGATGGGGGCGGGTGTGGTGCCACCGACGCTGCATGTGGGTGTTCCCTCGTCGCGGGTGGACTGGTCGTCGGGCGCGGTGGAGTTGGTGACCGAGGCCCGGCCCTGGCCGGAGACGGGGCGTCCGCGCCGAGCCGCCGTCTCCTCGTTCGGCATCTCGGGCACCAACGCACACGTGATCCTGGAGGAGGCGCCCGCCGCCGAGCCCGAGCCCTCCACCGAGGCAGCCGGCACCACCACATCGCCTCAGCCCATTGCGCCGGCCGAACCTATCGCGTCGGCCGGCTCCCGCGGCGTGGTGCCCTGGGCGCTGTCCGGCCACTCCGCCGCCGCCCTCCGCGCCCAGGCCGCCCGGCTCGCCGAGTACGTCGCCGACCACCCCGGCCTGCCGCCCGCGGACCTCGGAGCCGCGCTCGTCGAGCGGCGGGCCCGGCTCGCCCACCGGGCCGTCGTCCTGGGCGAGGACCGCGACGAACTGCTCGCCGGGCTGGCCGCCGTCGCCGCGGGCGACGAACATCCCTCGGTCATCACCTCGGACTCCGCGGCCGAAACCGGAGGCCGACTGGCCTTCGTCTTCCCCGGACAGGGCTCGCAGTGGGCCGGGATGGCGGTGCGCCTCGCCGAGACCTGTGAGGTGTTCCGCGCCCGGCTCGCCGAGTGCGACGAGGCACTCGCCCCCTACGTCGAATGGCGGCTGTCCGACGTGCTGCGCGGCGCGCCCGGCGCCCCCGAGATGACGCGCGTCGACGTCGTGCAGCCCGTGCTGTTCTCGGTGATGGTTGCACTCGCCGCGCTGTGGCGTTCGGCGGGCGTGCACCCCCGCGCGGTCACCGGGCACTCCCAGGGCGAGATCGCCGCCGCCTGCGTGGCCGGTGCGCTCACCCTCGACGACGCGGCCCGGGTCGTCGCGCTGCGCAGCCGACTGCTCGTGGACATCTCCGGCAAGGGCGGCATGGCCTCCGTCGCCCTGCCCGCCGCCGAGGTCGCCGAACGGCTGGAACCGTACGGCGACCGCCTTGGCATCGCCACCGTCAACGGCCCGGCCGCCACGGTCGTCTCCGGCGACCAGGACGCGCTGGACGAGTTCCTGGGCCGGTGCAGGGAAAAGGCGGTCAAGGCGCGACGCGTGCCGGTCGACTACGCCTCCCACTGCGCCCACGTCGACGCCGTCAAGGACCGGCTGCTGGCCGAACTGGCCCCGATCCGCCCGCGCGACGGCGAGATCGCCTTCTACTCCGCGACCACCGGCGACCTGCTCGACGGCGCGAGCCTCGACGCGGCGTACTGGTTCCGGAACCTGCGCGAGACCGTCGAGTTCGAGCGAACCACCCGGCGGCTGCTGGAGATCGGCTGCACCGGCTTCGTCGAGGTCAGCCCGCACCCGGTGCTGACCGGCGCCATCGAGGATACGGCGACGACCGAAGGCGCCGCCCCGGTGGTCACCGGTTCGTTGCGGCGCGACGACGGCGGACTACGGCGCTTCCTGCACTCCGCGGCGGCCTTGCACATCGCAGGCGTGCCCGTGGACCTCGAAGCGTTCCTGCCCGCCGCGCCGGTGCTCGACCTGCCGACGTACGCCTTCCAGCACGAGCGCTACTGGGCGACCCGGCCCGCCGGCCAGGGCGCCGACGCCGCCGCGCTCGGCCTCGGCGTGGTCGGCCACCCGCTGCTGGACGCCGTCCTCGAAGTACCCGGCGGCGGTGCCACACTGGTCAGCGGGCGGCTCTCCGCCACCGGTCTGCCGTGGCTCGACGACCACCGCGTCTTCGACCAGGTGCTGCTGCCCGGCACCGGCCTGGTCGAGATGGCCATCCGCGCCGGCGACCAGGTGGGCTGCCCCGTCCTTGAGGAACTGGTCATCCAGGCGCCGGTGCCGGTCGACGGCGTGGTGCCGGTGCGCGTCGTGCTCGACCCGCCGGACGCCCGGGGACGGCGCCCGGTCACCGTGCACGCCCGGCTGCGCGACGGGGACGAGTGGACCGCCCATGCCACCGGCACGCTCGCCCCGGACGACCCTGCCGGAGCGGGACTCACCGAGGCCCGTCCTGCCGGGTCCTGGCCGCCGCCGGGACCGGTCGCGGTCACCGCCGACGACGCGTACGCGACGCTGGCCGGCCGCGGACTGCCGTACGGCCCCGCCTTCCGCGGCCTGCGCGCGATCTGGCGCGGCGACGGCGAGATCCTGGCCGAGGCCGAGTTGCCCGAGCCGCTGCGGGACGACGCCGGGGCGTACGGACTGCACCCGGCCCTGCTCGACGCCTGTCTGCACGCCGCCGCGTTCGGTGACCTGCTCGACGCCGGCGGCACCGACGGGCCGCTGCTGCCGTTCGCCTGGTCCGGGGTCCGGCTGCACGCGGTCGGCGCGGTCCGGGTGCGGGTCCGCATCACCCGTGCCGGCACCGGCGCCGTACGGCTACTCGTCACCGACGCGGCCGGCGCACCCGTGCTGACCGCCGCCGCGCTGACGCTGCGCCCCCTGCCGGCCGGCGCCCTCGACACGACCCCACGCGCCCACCATCTGTACGGCCTGGACTGGGTGCCCTGCGGCCCCGCCCCCGCCTCCCCTCCGTCCGAGGCCGCGGCCACGGGAACGGTGCTGCGCGTCCCGGCGGGCGAGGACGTGCACGCCGTCACCGCCGCCGTACTGGCCGGGCTCCAGTCCTGGCTGGCGGCTGGGGACGAGACCCCCCTGACCGTCGTCACCCGCGGCGGCGTGGCCGCCCGGCACGGCGAGGACGTCGTCCCCGCCCAGGCCGCGGCATGGGGTCTGACCCGCAGCGCCCAGCTGGAGAACCCGGGCCGGATCACCCTCGTGGACGCCGACACCGAACTGTCCGACGCGGAGCTGGCCGGGCTCGCCGCCACCGGCGAACCGCAGCTCGCGGTGCGCGGCCAGACACCGCACGCCGCCCGTCTGGTCCGCACGGGCGGCGGGCTGCCGGTCGCCCCGGCCGAACTGGCCGCCCCGATGCGCATTGCGATGCGCTCCGGCGGCACCGTCGACGACCTGGCCTGGCTGCCCGCCGACGACGCGGACGCCCCGACCCCGCCCGGACATGTGCGCATCGCGGTCCGGGCGGCCGGGCTCAACTTCCGTGACGTCGTCGTCGGCCTCGGCATGGTCGGCGGTGACGTCGGCAGGCTCGGCGGCGAGGCGGCCGGCGTGGTCGTCGACGTCGGACCCGGAGTCGACGATCTCGCCCCCGGCGACCGGGTGTTCGGCCTCTGCCCCGGCGCCTTCGGCTCCGTGGTGGTCGCCGACCGGCGCGGCCTGCACCGCATCCCGGACGACTGGAGCTACGTACAGGCCGCCACGATCCCCGTGGTGTTCCTCACCGCCTACTACGGACTGCGGCACCTGACCCGTCTCAGGGCGGGGGAGAAGCTGCTGGTACATGCGGCGGCGGGCGGCGTCGGCATGGCGGCCGTGCAACTGGCGCACCACTACGGCGCCGAGGTGTGGGCCACCGCCGGCCCCGCCAAGTGGCCGGTGGTCCGCGCGCTCGGCGTACCGGAGGAGCGCATCGCCTCGTCGCGCACCCTTGAATTCGAGAAGTCCTTTCCCGGCATGGACGTGGTGCTGAACTCGCTGGCCGGTGAGTTCGTCGACGCCTCCTTGCGGGTGCTGGCCCCCGGCGGGCGCTTCCTGGAGATGGGCAAGACCGACATCCGTCCGCCCGAGCGGGTCGCCGCCGTCCGCACCGACGTCGAGTACCGCTCGTACGACCTGCTCGATCCCGGCTTCGACCGGCTCGCCGAGATGTTCACCGAGCTGATGGAGCTGTTCGGGCGCGGTGTGCTCACCCCCCTGCCCGCCACCGTCTTCGACGTCCGGGAAGCGCCCGAGGCGTTCCGGTTCATGGGCCGCGCCGGGCACACCGGCAAGATCGTGTTCACCGTGGACCCGCCGGCCGGCCCCGAGGCCGCCATCCTGATCACCGGCGGTACCGGCGACCTCGGCTCCCGGCTCGCCCGGCACCTCGCCGCCGACGGCGCACGGCACCTGGTGCTGGCCTCCCGCCGCGGCCCCGAGGCCCCCGGCGCGGACCGGCTCGCGGCCGAACTGCGCGCCGCCGGCGCCACCGTCGAGGTGCTGGCCTGCGACGTCACCGACCGGGACGCGGTCGCCGCGCTGCTCTCCGGGCGGCGCATCGGCGGCATCGTGCACACCGCCGGCGTGCTCGACGACGGCGTGATCCCCGCGCTGACCCCCGGGCGGCTGGACCGGGTGCTCGCCGCCAAGGCCGATGCGGTCGGCCACCTCGACGAACTCTCCCGCCATCTGGACCTGAGTCTGTTCGCCGTCTACTCGTCGGCCACCGGCGTGCTCGGCGGAGCCGGGCAGGGCAACTACGCGGCGGCCAACGCGGCCGTCGACGCGATCGTGGCCCGCCGCCGCGCCGCCGGACTGCCCGGCATCTCGCTCGCCTGGGGACTGTGGGAACAGGACGGCGGCATGACCGGCACGATGGCACAGGCCGACCGGGCGCGCATGGCGCGGCTCGGCGTCGGCGCCATCACCGCCGCCGAGGGCACCGCGCTGTGGGACGAGGCACTGCGGCACAACCGGGCGCTGACCGTGCCGGTCAAACTCGACCTGCGGCGCGCCGCCCAGCTGCCGCCGCTGTTGTCCGGACTGCGCCCGGCCGCCGTGCGCCGCCAGGCCGCCGACGACGGCCTCGCCGCCGACGCCGGGCAGCGGCTGCGCCGCGCCCTGGCAGAACTGCCCATCGCCGAACGGGCCCGCCACATCACCGACCTGGTCGCGGGGCACGCCGCGCGCACCCTCGGACATGCCGACGCCACCGGCCTTGACCTCGGCCGGCCCTTCAGCGAGCTGGGATTCGACTCGCTGACCGCGGTCGAACTGCGCAACCGGCTGACCCGGGCAACCGGGCTGACGCTGCCTGCCACCCTCACCTTCGACCACCCGACCCCGCTGGCACTGGCCCGCAGACTGCACAGCGACCTGATCGGCGACGTACCGGCGCCGGCGCCGGCCCCCGCGACCGCCGCGGCAGCCGCCGACAGCCCGGTGGCCCTGGTCGGGATGAGCTGCCGGTTCCCCGGCGGCGCCGACTCGCCCGACCTGTTCTGGGCCAACCTGCTCGCCGGGGCCGACGCCGTCACCGACATACCGGCCGAGCGCTGGGACATGGACGAGTTCTACGACCCGCGCCGCGGCGCGCCCGGCAAGGCATACACCCGCAAAGCCTCCCTGGTGCGCGACATCGCCGGATGGGACGCCGAGTTCTTCGGCTACACCCCGCAGGAGGCGATGCGCCTCGACCCGCAGCACCGGCTCGCGCTGGAACTGGTCTGGGAGGCGCTGGAGGACGCAGGCATCCCCGCCGACCGGCTGGCCGGCAGCCGCACCGGGATCTTCCTCGGCCTCAGCGACTCCCAGCAGTACGGCAACCGGCAGCTCGACGCCGAGGGCGAGACCGCTCTCAACGACCCCAACTTCGGCCTCGGCCTGTCCGCCAGCGCCGCCGCCGGACGCATCGCCTACCACCTTGATCTGCGCGGCCCCTGTCTCACGGTGGACACCGCCTGCTCGTCCGCGCTGACCGCCGTCCACCTGGCCGTGCAGAGCCTGCGCCGCGGCGAGTGCGAGACGGCCGTCGTCGTGGCGGCCTCGGCACTGACCGACCCCGGCGCCTTCGTGCAGGCATGCAAGATGAGCATGCTGGCCGGCGACGGGCGCACCAAGACCTTCGACGCCTCCGCCGACGGATTTGTGATGGGCGAGGGCGGCGGCGCCGTCGTCCTCCAGCGCGTCCAGGACGCCGACCGGCAGCACCGCGCCACCCACGCGGTCATCCGCGGTACGGCGATGACCCAGGACGGGCACAGCAACGGCCTCACCGCACCGAACAAGCACGCCCAGCTCGCCGTCATCCGCCAGGCCCTCGACGACGCCGGGCTGGCCCCCGGCGACATCGACTTCGTGGAGGCGCACGGCTCTGGCACCAGCCTCGGCGACGCCATCGAGATCAGCGCGCTCACCGAGGTGTTCGGCGACCGCCCGGCCCAGCGGCCGCTGCACGTCGGCGCCGTGAAGACCAACGTCGGACACCTGCTGACCGCGGCCGGAATGGCGGGACTCGTCAAGACCGTGCTGGCGCTGCGCGCCGGTGAACTCCCCGGCAACCTCCACCTGGACACCCCGAACACCATGGTGTCACTGGACGGTCCGGTCCGTCCGCTGCGCGCCGCCCGGGCACCGCTCCCTGACACCGGGTCGCCGCGCCGCGCCGGAGTCAGCTCGTTCGGCTGGTCCGGCACCAACATCCACCTCGTCGTCGAGCAGGCGCCCGAGCCGCTGTCCGCGCCCGAACCGCCCCCGGCCGGCCCGCACCTGCTGCCGCTGTCCGCGGTCGGCGCCCCGGCACTCGGCGCGCTGGCCGCCTTGCTCGCCGGGTGCGGACAGCAGCCCGCAGACCTGGCCCGCGGACTGCAAACCGGCCGGGCCGCGTTCCCGCTCCGCCGGGCCCTGGTCGTCGACGACGCCGCCGAGGCGCACACCGCCCTGAGCACCCTCGACCCGGCCGGCGCCACCACCGCCGACACCCAGCCCCACCGCATCGGCCTGATCCTGGCCGGCACGCCGGCGGACGCGTTCACCGTGCTCCACGAGACCGAGCCCGCCTACCGCGCCGCCTACGACGAGTGCGCCGCCCACCCGGAGTTCGCGTCCCGGTACGCCCTGGCCCGGCTGCTTGAGGCGTACGGCCTCGCCCCCATGGTGCTGCTCGGCCACGGCGTCGGCGACTACGTCGCCGCCTGCCTGGCCGGTGTGTTCAGCCCGGCCGACGCCATGGCGCTGGCCGCCGACCCGACCGCGCGCGTGGCGGCCCCGGCCGAACCACGCGTCACCCTCGTCTCCCCGGTCACCGGCGCGGTGCTCACCCCGCAGGCCGCCGCCGACCCCGGCTACTGGTCCGCCGCCGACCGGACCGCGCGCTACACCGAAGCGGCCGGCGCCTGCGCCCGCTACGCCAGCGTCGTCCTCACCACCGGCCGCGAGGAGGGCGCGGTGGCCCTGCTGCCCGACAGCGGCGTCGCCGACCGGCGTACCTGGCTCACGGCGCTCGGCAGGCTCTGGGAACTCGGCGCACACGTCGACTTCGGCGCCGCGCACCCCGAGCCGCGCACCTTCACCCGGCTGCCCGGCTACCCGTTCCAGCGCACCCGGTACTGGCCGATGCCGACCGCCCGGCGCGCCAAACTGGCCGCCGGCCACACCCCGGCGACCACGGCCGGGGCCCCGGCCGCGGCGCCCGGCGGCGAGCGCGGCGTGCGGTTCCTCGCCCCGACATGGCGCCGGCAGAACACCCCGGTCCCCGTGCCTTCCACCGACGCGCCGGACGGCGCCCCGACCCTGGTGTTCGGCGACAGCGGAACGGCCGGCCACCTCGGCACGAGCGTGCTGCCGCGCGGCGGCACCGCCGACCACTACGCGGACCTGCTGCGCGCACACGCACCCGCCGACGGCCCGCTGCGCCTCGTCTACGAGGTGCCGTCCCCCGGCGACGGCCCGGACACCGGCGACGATGTGGACCGGGCGCTCGACGGCGGCGTGCTGGGCCTGCTGGCGCTCGTGCAGGCACTCGGCCGCACCCGGCCGCACCGCCCCGCCGACCTGCTGGTCGCGCTGACCGGCACGTGCGACGTGCTCGGCGGCGAGCCGGTCGAGCCGTTCGCGGCGGCCGTCACCGGGCTGTGCCGATCGGTGGTGGTCGAGTACCCGCGCCTGCGCGTCCGCTGCGTCGACCTCGACCCGGCCGACGCCCCTAAGACGCGCGCCGCCCAGCTGTGCCGGGAGTTCGGCGTGGACGCCGCGACCGGGCCCGACGGCGTCGCCGAACTGCTCAGCGCCTGGCGCCGCGGCCGCCGCTGGCTGCCGGGCACGGACCAGGTGCGGCTGCCGAAGGTGAACGACGAACAGATCTGGCGTCCCGGCGCCGTGTACGCCATCACCGGCGGTACCGGCGGTCTCGGTCTCGCGCTCGCCCGGCGGCTCGCCCCCACCGGCGCCAAACTGGCCCTCATCGGCCGCTCCGAGCTGCCCGCCGAGGAACTGTGGGACTGGTGGCTCGACGGGCACCCGGTGACCGATCCGACCAGCGAAATCCTGCTGGCGATCCGTCAGTTGCGGGCCGCCGGGGCCGAGGTGCGCACCGTGCGCGCCGACGTCAGCGACCCGGAGCAGGCGGCCCGCGCGCTGGACGAGGTCCACGAGCGCCTCGGACCGCCGTACGCGGTGATCCACGCCGCCGGCGTGCCCGGCACCGGACTGCTCCAGACCAAGACCCGCGAGCAGGCCGCCGCCGTACTCGCCCCGAAGATCAACGGCACGCTGGGCCTGGCCCGCGCGCTGCGCAACCGGCCGCCCGAACTCCTGGTGCTGTACTCCTCGCTGGTCACCGCCGTGGGCGGGCACGGCGAGGGCGACTACGGCGCGGCCAACGCGTTCTTGGACGCGTTCGCCCAGGCCGAGGACGGCCGGGTGGCGGCCCGCGTCGTCTCCCTCGGCTGGGGGCCGTGGCAGCGCGACAGGTGGCAGTCCGAGGCGTACGCCGCCGTACCCGGACTGCGCGACCGGGCCCGCCGCCACCGCGACGAGTACGGCCTCACCGACGAGGAGGGCCTCGACGCGCTGGTCAGCGCGCTCGCCGCCGGGCCGTCCCACGTCTACGTGCTCAACCAGCCGCTCGCCGACTTCGTGGCCGCCGTCCGGGCGCTGGCGGACCCGGGCGCCGCCGGACCGGCCGTGCCGGGCGTCCCTCCGGAGAGCCGCTTCCCCCGGCCGGACCTGAGGGTCGCCCACCGACCGCCGCGCACGGAGACCGAACGGCGCATCACGCGGATCTGGGAGGAACACCTCGGCATCGACGGCGTCGGAGCCCACGACCCGTTCTTCGAACTCGGCGGCACCTCGCTGGTGGGCCTCGCCGTCGTGGCCCGCGTCGGCGCCGAGTTCGGCACCGAACTGCCCGCCGCCACCCTCTTCGAACACCCCACCGTGGCGGAACTCGCCACGCTGCTCGACGGCATCGCCGGCGCGGACGCCGTCCCGTCCGGCCGGCAGCCGGCCCCCGACGACGGCACCGGCCGCGGCGAGCGTCGCCGGGCCCGGGCCGGCGCCTCGACCAGCAAGCGCAGGAGGAACGCCCGATGAACGAGCCGTTCGACGAGCAACCGCAGGACGAGACGGGCACCGACGTCGCGCTGGTCGGCATGGCCGGCCGCTTCCCGGGCGCGCACGGGGTCCGGGCACTGTGGCGCAACCTCACCGCGGGAGTGGACAGCGTCACCCGCTTCACCGAGGCCGAACTGCGCGCCGCCGGCGTCGGCGAGGAACTGCTCGCCGACCCCGCGTACGTGCGCGCCGGCTCCGTGCTCACCGGCATCGACCGCTTCGACGCGGGCTTCTTCGGCTACCCGCCCTCCGAGGCCGCCGTACTCGACCCGCAACAGCGCCTGTTCCTGGAGAACGCCTGGTACGCACTGGAGGACGCGGCCGTCGACCCGGCTCGCTTCGACGGCGCGATCGGCGTGGTGGCCGGCGCCGCGATGAGCTCCTACCTCACCAACAACCTGTTCACCCGCCCCGAACTGGCCGACACCGTCGGCGAGGTGCAGGTCGGCCTCGCCAACGACAAGGATTCGCTGGCCACCCGGGTCGCCTACGCGATGGACCTGACCGGTCCCTCGTTCAGCGTGCAGAGCTACTGCTCGACCTCCTTGGTCGCTGTCTGCGTCGCCTGCTCGGCCCTGGTCAGCGGAGAGGCCGACCTGATGCTGGCCGGCGGAGTGTCGGTGAACGTGCCGCACCGCGTCGGCTACCTCTACCAGGAGGCAGGCATGACGTCCCCGGACGGCACCTGCCGGGCGTTCGACGCCGCCGCGCAGGGCACCCCGGTCGGCAGCGGAGTCGGCGTGGTCGCACTCAAGCGGCTGGAGGACGCGCTGCTGGACGGCGACCGGATCTACGCGGTGATCCGCGGCTGGGCGGTCGGCAACGACGGCGCCAACAAGGTCGGGTTCACCGCCCCCGGCGTGCGTGGCCAGTCCGGGGTCATGGCCGAGGCGCTGGCCGCGGCCGGACTCACCCCGGCCGACATCGACTACGTGGAGGCGCACGGCACCGGCACCGGACTCGGCGACGCCATCGAGACAGCCGCCCTCCAACGGGTCTACGACGTGCCCGAGGTGACCCGGCTCGGCATCGGCTCGGTCAAGACCAACCTCGGCCACCTGGACCGCGCGGCCGGCGTCACCGGCCTCATCAAGACCGCGCTCGCCCTGCACCACGAACGAATCCCCGCCACGCTGCACCACGAGCGGGACAACCCGCAACTGGCGCGCTCCGGCGGCAGGATCGCCGTCGTCACCGACCAGCGCCCGTGGCCGCGCGGCGAGCGCACCCGCCGGGCCGGGGTCAGCTCGTTCGGCATGGGCGGCACCAACGCCCATGTGATCGTGGAGGAGGCACCGCCGCCGGCCCCGGCCGGGCCGCTCGTCCCGCGGGCGCACCAGATCGTGGTCTGGTCGGCTCGCTCCGAACCGGCCGCGACCGCCTACACGGAGCGCCTGCACTCGGCCGCTGCCGGGCCGGACGGTCCCGCGCTCGCCGACGTCGCGCACACCCTCCAGTGCGGCCGGTCCGTCTTCGCCCACCGCCGGGCCGTCGTGGTGAACTCCGCAGAGGATGCCGTACGTGCCCTGGGCGAGCAGCGCGAGCACCGGGTGCTGGCCCGCGAGGAGGCCAGGACCGACCGCCCCGTCGGCTTCCTCCTCGCCGGTGTCGGAGAGCATTACCGGGGCATGGCCGCCGCCGTCCACGCCGAGGAACCGGTCTTCGCCGACGCGCTCGACGAGTGCGCCGAACTGTTCACCGCCCAGCTGGGCCGCAATCCCGTGGAGCGGTTCCTCGGCGAGCGGGAGACCGGCGGCACCGATCTGGCCCGCCTCATGGGCCGCGCCGACGGCCCGGCGCCGGAAGGCGACGGACAGGACGACGCCACCGAGATCCTGCAACCGGCCGTGTTCGCCGTCGACTACGCGCTGGGCCGGCTGCTCATGTCCTGGGGTCTGCGACCGCGGATCCTGCTCGGCTACAGCGTCGGCGAGTTCGCCGCCGCCTGCCTGTCCGGCAGCCTCACACTGGCCGAGGCGACCGGCCTGCTCGCCACCCGCGCCCGCCTGATCTCCGCACTGCCCGGCGGCGTGATGACCGCGGTGGGCCTGTCCGTCGCCGAACTGACCGAGAAAATAGGCCCGTTGACGGCCACCGGCGTCGATGTCGCGGCCGTCAACGGACCCCGCTTCACGGTGCTGTCCGGACCGGCCGACGCGATCGCCGAGGTCGTCGACCGGCTGGCCGCCGTCGACGTGCCCTGCCGGGAGCTGCGCACCACGCACGCCTTCCACTCGGCGATGCTGCGCCCGGCCGCGCCCGAGCTGACCGCCTGGGCGCGGGCCAACCTGCGGCCGAGGACGCCGGAGATCCCGTACCTGTCGAACGTCACCGGCAAGGCGATCACCGAGCGGCAGCTGGCCGACCCCGGGTACTGGGCCGACCACATGTGCGGCACCGTGCGCTTCGCCGACATGCTCACCGAGGTGCTCACCGGCGAGGACCTGCTGATCGAGCTGGGCGCCGGACAGTCGTTGGGCGCGATGGCGCGCAACCACCCCGACTGCTCGCGTGACCAGTGGCCGCTGCTGCTGCCGACGCTGCCCGCCCAGGGCGACCCGGCCGACGGCACGGCCGTGCTCGCCCGCACGGTGGCCCAGGCGTGGCTGGCCGGCGCGCCCGTCGACTGGGCCGCCTATCAGCGCGACCGCGCAGTGCGCCGCACCACCGTGCCGGACTACCCGTTCCAGCGGCAGAGCTACTGGATCGAGCCGGACACCGCGCGCACCCCCGAGGCACAGCGCATCCCCGCCGACACGCGCGCCCCCGCCACTGCGTCGGCTCCGGCCGCCCCCGGACCTGCCACCTCCGCACCGGCCGCCGGGAGCGAGCCCCAACTGCTCGCCCCGGCCTGGCGCTCCGCGCCGCTGCCGGCCGGCGGCAGCATCCCCGACGGACCGGTGTGGGTCGTCGCCGACCGCGGCCCGGCCGCCGACGCGGTCATCGCCCACCTCGCCGCCGAAGGCCGCGAGGTGACCGCCCACCGCCCCGGCACGGACTACCGGGCCCTGCTGGACGACGCCCCCGCACCCGGTTCCGTCGCCCACCTGACCGGACTCACCGCCGACGCCTTCGACGACCTGCGCGCGCTGGCCGCCGCGCTGGGCGACGCCGGGGCCGTCACCGATCTGCTCGTGGTCACCGAGAACGCGCGGGCCGTACGTCCCGGCGACCTGGTCCTCCCGGAGCGCGTGGCCGTGTTCGGACCGGCGCTGGTCGCCCCGCAGGAGTACGACACGCTCGCCGTGCGCACCCTCGACGTTACGGGACTCGGACCGGCCGCCCTGGCCGATGCCGTCGCGGCCGAACTGGCCGCCGACGTACCCGAGCACGCGGTCGCGCTGCGCGACGGAGCACGCCTGACCCAGGAGTTCGTGCCGGCCGCCGAGGCCGGCGCGTCCGGTGCGGCACCCGAGGCCATCGAGCTGAACCCCGGCGATGTCTGCCTGATCACCGGCGGACTCGGCCCGGTCGGCCTGCTCCTCGCCGGCCACCTCGGCGCCCGCGGCGCCACGGTGGTGCTCGCCGGCCGCTCCGGCCTGCCCGACGGGTCCGCCTGGCCGGACCTGCTCGCCGACCCTGGCACCGACGCGGCGCTGCGCGCCCGCATCGAGGGGGTGGGCGCGCTGCGCGAACGCGGCGTCCGCGTCGAGACCGTCGCCCTCGACGTCACCGACACCGCCGCGCTGACCGCGGCACTGGCCGGCATCCGGGACCGGCACGGCCGCCTCGACGGCGTGTTCCACCTGGCCGCCGTCACCGACCCCCGCATGTTCAGCGGCCTGTCCGACCTCGGGCCCGAACAGCGCGACGCCCACAGGGCCGCCAAGGCCGGCGGCGCCCGCGCCCTCGACGCCGCGCTGAACGCCGTCCCGGCCCGGTTCTGCGTGCTGTTCTCCTCGATGTCGGCGACCCTCGGCGGCCTCACCTTCGCCTCCTACGCCGCCGCCAACTCGGAGCTGGACGCCTGGGCCACCGCGCCGCACGAGGGCCCCACCCGCTGGCTGTCGATCGACTGGGACACCTGGGCGCCGACCGCCGCCGCGGTGGGCGACCAGGCGCTCGGCGCGAGCCTGGCGCAGTACTCGCTCGGCGTGGAACAGGCGCTCGGCGCGCTCGACGCGGTGCTGGCCCGGCCACTGCCGCGCACCCTCGTCTGCTCCGGTGAGCTGCCCACCCGGCTCGCGCGGTGGGTCGACCGCCGTCGCCCGGCACCCGCGGGACCGGTCGGCACCACCCGCTACCCGCGGCCCGAACTGGCCCAGCCCTACGTGCCCCCGAAGGGCGAGGGCGAGCGTCGCCTCGCCGAACTGTGGGGGGAACTGCTCGGCCTGCAACGGGTCGGCGCCCGGGACAACTTCTCCGACCTGGGCGGCACTTCGCTGCTGGCGCTTCAGCTGGTGAAACGCGTCCGGGCCGTCTTCGGCGTGGTGGTCTCACCGGTCACCCTGTTCGAGGCCCCTACCGTGCACGACATGGCCCGGGTGATCGCAGAGCCGGCCGGCAAGTCCGCCGGGCCGGCCACCGCGCTCGTCCCGCGCGCCGACACCACCGGTACCACCGGCGACGACGGACTGATCGCGGTGATCGGCCTGGCCGGGCGCTTCCCCGGGGCGGCCGACGTGGACGCGTTCTGGGCCAACCTCAGCGGCGGTGTGGAGTCGGTCACCCGGTTCACCGAGGACGAACTGCTCGCCTCGGGCGTGCCCGCCGCTCGGATCCACGATCCCGACTATGTGCCCGCCCGCCCGGTGCTCGACGACATCCGCTCCTTCGACGCCGAGTTCTTCGGCTACAGCCCCCGCGACGCCACCATCACCGATCCCCAGCACCGGCTCTTCCTGGAATGCTGCTGGGAGGCGCTGGAGTACGGTGGCTACGGCGCCCGCGACGGCCGCGGCCGGGTGGGCGTGTTCGGCGGCACCAACCTGAGCACCTACCTCATGCGGCACGCCGCCACGGTGACCGGCGCAGGCGAGGCCGACGTCTACGCCTCGGTCATCGGCAACGACAAGGACTCGCTGGCCACCGGCGTGTCCTACAAGCTGGGACTGACCGGGCCGAGCCTGTCCGTGCAGACGTTCTGCTCCACCGCCCTGGTCGCCCTGCACCTGGCCTGCCAGAGCCTGCGCTCCGGCGAGTGCGAACTGGCCCTGGCCGGCGGCGTCGGCATCCACGTACCCGACCGGGTCGGCCACCAGTACGCCCCCGGCGGCATGGAGTCCTCCGACGGCCGGGTCCGTACCTTCGACGCACAGGCCAGTGGCACGCTGTTCGGCGACGGCGCCGGCGTGGTGCTGCTCAAACGGCTCGCCGCGGCCCGCGCCGACGGCGACACCGTGCTCGCGGTGATCCGCGGCTCCGCGGTCAACAACGACGGTGCGCTGAAGGTCGGTTACACCGCGCCGAGCGTGGTCGGCCAGGCCACCGTCGTCTCGCAGGCCATGGCGGCGGCCGGCGTCACCGCCGAGGACGTGTCCTACGTGGAGGCGCACGGCACCGCGACGCCGCTCGGCGATCCGATCGAAGTGGCCGCGCTGACGAAGGCGTTCGGCACCACCGAGCGCCGCCAGTACGTCCCGATCGGTTCGGTGAAGACCAACATCGGCCACCTCGGAGCCGCCGCAGGCGCCACCGGCCTCATCAAGACCGTGCTGTCGCTGCGGCACCGGCAGATCCCGCCCAGCCTCAACTTCAGCGAAGCCAACCCGGACATCGACTTCGCCGCGTCGCCGTTCTTCGTCAACACCGAGCTGCGGCCCTGGGAGGTGCCCGACGGCCGGCGGCGCGTGGCCGGCGTCAACTCACTCGGCATGGGAGGCACCAACGTGCACGTGGTGGTGGAGGAAGCGGCCGAACAGCCACCCGCCGGCGAGGACATGGGCACCGCCCGGGCGCGCCGCTACGAGGTGCTGCCGGTCTCCGGGCGCACCGAGGACGCCGCCGACCAGGCGGTGCACCGGCTGCGCGAGCATCTGCGCGGCGACGGCGCGGCCCGGCTGCGCGACGTGGCGTTCACCCTTCAGGCCGGCCGGGAGCGCTTCGAGCACCGCCGGGCCGTGGTCACCGACTCGATCGGCGCCCTGACCGCTGCCGACGCCACCGTGCCCGGACTGCTGCGCCGCACCGACAGCATGGTCGGCCGCCCGGTGGCGTTCCTCTTCGCCGGCGTCGGCGAACAGTACCCGGGCATGATCGCCGACCTGTACGAGCACGAGCCCGCGTTCCGGGCCACGGTCGACGAGTGCGCCGACCTGCTCCGCGACGCATCGGACACCGGCACCGACACGGACACTGACACCCCCACCGACCCGGTGGCCCTGCTCACCGCCGCGCGCGGACCTGCCGGCGGCGACGGGCTGCTGGCGATGCTGGGCCGCGCCGAACCGGCCGCAGACCCGGTCTCGGAGCCGGGCGCCGACGACCTGGCCCGCACCGAACTGGCACAGCCCGCCATGTTCGTGTGCCAGTACGCGCTGGCCCGGCTGCTGATGTCCTGGGGCGTGCGGCCCACCGCCATGCTCGGCTACAGCCTCGGCGAGTACGTCGCCGCCTGCCTGGCCGGGGTACTCACTCTGCCGGAGGCGCTGCGCCTGGTCGCGTACCGGGCCAGGCTGATCTCCCGGCTGCCGGCCGGCGCCCTGCTCGCCGTGTCGCTGCCCCCGGCGGAGCTGGCCGAACGCTTCGGCGACCCGGCCGCCCAGGGGCTCGATCCGGCCATCCTGAACGGTCCCGAGCAGACCGTGCTGGGCGGCGAGCCGGACACCGTCGACGCGTTCGCGGCCCGACTGGCCGAGGCCGGCGTCGCGGCCCGCCGACTGGCGACCACGCACGCCTTCCACACCCGCATGATGGCGCCGATCGCGGGCGAACTGACCGCCTGGGTACGGGCCAACCTGCGTCCCCGCCCGCCGCGGCACCCCTACCTCTGCAACGTCACCGGCGGCCCGGCCACCGACGAACTGGTCACCGACCCCGGGTACTGGGCACGGCACCTGTGCTCGACCGTCCGGTTCGCCGACGCCGTCGGCGAACTGCTCACCGACCCCGACGCGGCACTGCTCGAACTCGGCCCCGGCCAGTCCCTCGGCGCCATGGTCCGCGTGCACCCCGGCTGCACCCGGGACCGCTGGCCGCTGATCGTGCCCGCGGTGCCCAGCGCCTCCGACGCCCGGCCCGGCGACGCCGCGCTGGCCGACGCGCTGGCCCGGCTCTGGCTGACCGGCGTCGACGTGGACTGGGCAGCGCACCACGCAGGCCGCGCACCGCGCCGGGTCCCGCTGCCCACCTACCCGTTCCAGCGCCGCGAGTACTGGCTCCAGGCCCCGCCCGGCGCCCCGGCCCACGCTCCGGCACCCGCCCCCGCTCAGGACGCCACCGCGGCCGGAGGCGACCCGCGCGTGCCGTCGCTGCCGAAGCTGCCGGAGGAGGAGTGGCTGCACACGCCGGTCTGGCGGCGCACCACCACCCCGAGCCGGCCCACCCCCACCGGCCGCTGGCTGCTGTTCACCGACACCGGGCCCGCCGACGCACTGGCCACCCCGCTGGCACGGCGGCTGACCGAGGCGGGCGGCAGCGTCGTCCTGGTCCGCCCCACCGGAGCCGATGCCGGTACCGACGGCGACGGTCCGCGCCGCATCGGCGCCGACGAGTACGCCGTCCGGCCCGGCGACGCCGGTCAACTGCGCGAACTGCTACGGCTGCTACGCGAATCCGGCGGCCTGCCCGAGCGGGCGGTGCACCTGTGGACCCTGTCGACATCCGCCGCCGACGGCCTCGCCGCCGCCCTGGAACGCGGCAACGACACACTGATCGCGCTGGCCACCGCCGCCAACGACGTCGGCCTGCTCAAGTGGTCCCTGGACGTGGTCAGCACCGGCACCCGGCCGGTCACCGGCGCCGAGACCATCCGGCCCGAACTGGCCACCGTCCTGGGACCGGTGCGCGGCATCCCGCTGGAATACCCGGGCGTGGTCTGCCGGCTCGTCGACGTCGACCCGCCCACCGCCGGCGACACCGGCCGGCTGGCCGCACTGATCGCCGCCGAACTCGGCGCGGGCGGCGACGAATCGGTGGTCGCGCTGCGCAACGGCCGCCGCTGGCTGCCCGACTACGAGCCGGTCCCGCTCGCCGAGGGCCACCCGGCCACCCCGCTGCGCGAGGACGGCGTCTACCTGGTGACCGGCGGCCTCGGCGGCATCGGTCTGGCCATGGCTGAGCGGATCGCCCGCGACTGCCGGGCGGCCAAACTGGTGCTGTTCGGACGCACCGGCCTGCCGCCGCGCGAACTGTGGGAACAGGCCCTGGCCGATCCCTCCGCAAGCGACGAGGCACGCCGCCGACTGTCCGGTGCCCTGCGGCTGACCGAACTGGGCGCCGAAGTCACCGTCGTGACCGGGGACATCGCCGTCGAGGCCGACGCCCGGCGCGCGGTACGCGCGGCACTGGACCGCTGGGGCGCCCTGCACGGAGTGCTGCACGCCGCAGGACTGCCCGGCATCGGCCTCATGCAGTTCAAGACCACCGGGGACATGCGCAAGGTGATGGCGCCCAAGGTGGACGGCACCCTCGCGCTTCAGGCCGCGCTGCGCGACGTACCGCTGGAATTCCTCTGCCTGTTCTCCTCCATCACCTCCGCGACCGGCGGCGGTCCCGGCCAGGTCGACTACAGCGCCGCCAACGCCTTCCTGGACGCCTACGCGGCCGCCCACGACCAGGGGCCGGGCGGCGGACGGCGCACGGTGGCGATCGGCTGGGGCGAGTGGACGTGGAACGCCTGGGAAGCCGGCCTCGCCGGCTACGACACCGAGGTGCAGACCTTCTTCCGGGAGAACCGGGCCCGCTTCGGCATCGGCTTCGACGAGGGCTGGCGCGCGCTCCAGCGGGCGCTGACCCAGGACGAGCCCTACCTCGTGGTCAACACCCAGGACTTCGCCCAGTACGTGCGCATCAGCCGGGACTTCACCGTGGACGCCGTCGGCGGCGCCCGCATCGCCAAGCTGGAAGGCAGCCGGCATCCGCGGCCCGACCTGGTCACCCCCTACGTGCCCCCCGCCGGCACCACTCAGCAGGCCATCGCCGAGGTGTGGTCCGACCTGCTCGGCATCGAGTCGGTCGGCGCCGACGACAACTTCTTCGAACTGGGCGGCAGTTCGCTGATCGGCATGGAGGTGATGGCCAGGATCCGCCGCCGGCTCGGGGTGGAGGACCTGGCCCCGCACACCCTCTACGAGGCGCCGACCGTCGCCGCCCTGGCCCGCTTCCTGGTGGCCGCCGGCGCCGTGGCCGGCGAGGAGCCGGCAGCGGACGAGACGACGGACGGCGACGACGAGCGGGCCCGCAGTGAAGCGCGCCGCCGCGTCCTGCGCCGGGCCCGGGAAGGGAAGCAGACATGAACGATGGCAGCATCGCGTCACAGCTCGCCGTCGTGGGGATGGCCGGCCGGTTCCCCGGCGCGGGCGATGTCGCCGCGTTCTGGCGCAACCTCACCGCCGGCGTCGGCGGCATCCGGGAGATCACCCAGGAGGAACTCACCGCCGCCAAGGTGCCACCCGCGACACAGGCCGACCCCGGATATGTGCGAAGAGGCGCCCCGCTGGACGGCACCGACCTGTTCGACGCCGCGTTCTTCGGCTACAGCCCGCGCGAGGCGGAGGTGGCCGACCCACAGCACCGGTTGTTCCTGGAATGCGCCTGGGAGGCTCTGGAAGGCGCCGGCTACTGGCCCACCGCCGTCCCCGGCAAGGTCGGCGTCTTCGGCGGGGTCGCGCCCAGCGCCTACGGCATGCGGCATGTGCTCACCCGCCCCGAGGTGATGGCGACCATCACCATGGAGCAGTACGGCATGAGCACCACCTCGGACGCACTGTGCACGATGGTCGCCTACAAACTGGGACTCACCGGCCCGGTGGTGGGCGTGCAGACCAACTGCTCGACGTCGCTGGTCGCCGTGCACCTGGCGGCGCAGAGCCTGCTCACCTACGACTGCGACATGGCCCTGGCCGGCGGCGCGGCCATCGCCGACCCGCTGCCGGTCGGCTACAAGTTCGAGGACGGCTCGATCGTCTCACCGGACGGCACAGTGCGCAGCTTCGACGCCGACGCCGCAGGCACCGTGGTCGGCAACGGCGTGGGCGTGGTGGCGCTCAAGCGCATGGCCGACGCGCTGCGCGACGGCGACCACATCTGGGCCGTCCTGCTGGGCAGCGCGGTCAACAACGACGGCGCGGCCCGGGCCGGGTACGGCGCCCCCGGCGTCGACGGCCAGAGCGCCGTGATGTCCTACGCCCTCGCCGTCGCCGACGTCGAGCCCGGCGACCTGGACTACATCGAGTGCCACGCCACAGGCACCCGGCTCGGCGACGCGATCGAACTGGCCGCACTGAACCGCGCCTTCCCCGGCAGCCCCGAGCGGCCCCGGGTGCTGTCCTCGCTCAAACCCGACATCGGCCACCTCGACCGGGCCTCCGGCGTCGCCGGGCTGATCAAGGCGGTGCTGGCCCTGCACCACCGCGTGCTGCCCGCCACCCGCGGCTACCGCCGACCCAACGGGGCGCTGGACACCGACCGGTTCGCCGTACTCACCGAGGACCGGCCGTGGCCGCGCGCGGCACGGCCGCGCCGGGCGGGGGTCAGCTCCTTCGGAGCGGGCGGCACCAACGCCCACGTGGTGCTCCAGGAGGCCGCCGAACCGCCGGAGCGGGCCGCCGACGGCGCCGGCCCGCACCTGCTGGTGCTGTCGGCGCGCACGTCGACCGCCCTGCGCGAGTCCGTGCGGCGGCTGCACGCGTGGCTGAGCGAGCCGGGCGGGGCATCGCACGGGGCGGACCTGCGCGACATCGCGCACACGTTGCAGCAGAGCCGCAGCGGGTTCACCCACCGGTGCGCGGTGGTCTGCGCCGAACTGGCCGACGCGGTCAAGGCACTGGCCGAGCCCGACACGCTGCCCGCCGCCGGGCCGGCGATGCCGTCCGGGGAGCGCGTCACCCCGCGCGATCCGCACGAGGCGGCCGAACGCTGGCTGGCGGGCGCGGACGTCGACTTCCGGGCGCTGCACGACGGGCCGCGACGGCGCGTGCCGCTGCCCACCTACCCGTTCGAGCGGCGCCGCTACTTCATCGAGCGCGCCGACCTGCCGGTCACCTCGGCGACGTCGGCCGAGGAGAACGGGGCGACCGGGGCGGCGCAGGCGACCACGGGACGGCTGCCGGACCCGGCCGACTGGTTCTCGCACCCGGCCTGGCAGGTCACCCCGCTGCTCGCGGACCCCGACCCGGAGACGCTGCGCCGGCACGGCCCCTGGTGGGTGATCGCCGACGACGGACCCGGCCTGGAAGCGGCGGAACTGCTCGCCGCGGCCGGGGCCGACGTGGTGTGCAAGACCAGCCGCGACGCCGGCAACGGCTACGCCGAGCTGCTGGCCCGCGGACCCCGGCCCCGCACCGTGCTGCACGCACTGCTGCCCGGCCGGGAAACCGACGACGCCACCGCGCAGCGCCTCGGCTTCCACTCGGTGCGCGCCCTGGCCGGCGCCCTGTCCGAGGATGCCCGGCCCGGCCCGGTCACCCTGCTGCTGTGCACCTCCGGCGCCGTCGAGGCGACCGGCGGCGACCTGCGCCACCCTGGCCAGGCCGCGCTGGTCGGCCTGCGCCCGGTACTGGGCCAGGAGTTCGGCGACCTGACCTGCCGGCTGGCCGACACCGACGGCACCACCCGCGGCGCCGACCTGCTGCGCGAGGCCGTGCTCGGCGAAAGCGCCGAACCCGTGGCGCTGCGCGGCACCGACCGCTGGACACGCGGCTTCGCCCCGGTCCGCCTGGGCCCGGTCGCCGTCGGCCACCCGGTGATCCGCCCCGGCTCGACAGTGCTCATCACCGGCGGCCTCGGCACCGTCGCCACCGCGATCGCCGAGCGGCTGGCCCGCCGCTCCTGCTCGCTGGTGCTGCTCGGCCGCACACCGCTGCCCCCGGACCAGGACGGGGACGCCCCCGGCCACGACGCGCGCACGGCGGACGCGATCGCGGCGGTCCGCCGGCTGCGCGCCCTCGGCGCCGAGGTCCTGACCCCGGTGGCGGACGTCGCCGACCGCGAGGCCACGGCAGCCGCCCTGGCGGCGGCACGGGAGCGCTTCGGGACGATCGACGTCGTCATCCATGCCGCGGGCACCCAGGGTGAGCGGTACTTCGGATTCGCCCCCTCGCTCAGTGACGAGGTGTGCGAGCTGCACTTCCGCTCCAAGGCCGGCGGCCTGCGGGTGCTCGACACACTGCTGGCCGCCGACGAGGCCCCGCTGCGGATCACGCTCTCCTCGCTCTCCGCGATCCTGGGCGGAGTCGGCTACGGCGCATACGCCGCGGCCAACGCGGCGATGGACGCCTACGCCCGCGCCAGCGGACGGTGGCTGCCCGTCAACTTCGACACCTGGAACCTCGGCGCGGACCCGCACGGCGACCTCGGCCTCACCATGAAGGACTTCCACTACGACGCCGACGAGGGCTTCGAGGTGCTCGAACGCTGCCTCGCGGTGTCCGGCCGGGTCCGCCAGGTGGTCGTCTCCACCGGCCCGCTGCTGCGGCGCCTCGGCCAGTGGACCGAGCCGGCCGGCGGGGCGACGGAGGAGACCGGGCCCGGCAGGGTCCGTCACCCCCGGCCCGACCTCATGGTCGCCTACGAACCCCCCGCCTCGCCCGAGGAGGCGGCGCTGGCGGAGATCTGGGGCGAGATCCTCGGCGTCGACGGCGTCGGCGTGCACGACAGCTTCTTCGACCTCGGCGGCCACTCCCTGACCGCCGTCCGCATGATGGCCCGGGTCCGGAGCCGCTTCGGGGGTTTCCCCGTCGCGGTGCTCCTGGAGAACCCGACGGTGCGCAGTTTCGGTGCAGTGATCAACGGAAGGAGTTCCCGGTGACCCTGGTAGGAGTCGTCGGCGCGGGCGTGATGGGCGCCGGCGTCGCGCAGAACCTGGCACAGGCCGGCCATGATGTCGCACTGGTCGACAACGCCCCCGAGGCGGTGACCAGGGCGTTGTCCACGATCGAACTCAACAGCCGGATGAGCCGGCTGCTCGGCGGCCCCGAACTCGACCCGGACACGATCCTGGGACGCGTCAAGGCGGGCACGGACCTGGCCCTGCTGGCCGACGCCGACATGGTGATAGAGAACATCACCGAGAACTGGGAGCTGAAGCGCGATCTCTACCGGGAGATGGACAACACCGTCCAGCCGGACGCCGTGTTCGTCGCCAACACCTCGGCCATCCCGATCACCCGGCTGGCCTCGCTCACCGCGCGCCCGCGCCAGTTCGTCGGCGTGCACTTCATGAACCCCGTGCCGATGAAGCCGGCCGTGGAGCTGATCCCGGGCCACCACACCTCGCCCGAGGCGCTGGAGAAGGTCCGCGACCTGCTCGCCTCGATGGGCAAGAAGGCCATCCCGGTCAACGACGCCTGCGGCTTCGTGTCCAACCGGGTGCTGATGCTCACCGTGAACGAGGCGGCCTTCCTGGTCTACGAGGGCGTCGCCGACGCCGAGACCGTCGACGAGGTCTTCCGCAGCTGCTTCGGACACCCCATGGGCCCCTTGCAGACCGCCGACCTGATCGGCGTCGACACCATCCTCTACAGCATCGAGGTGCTGCACGAGCACTTCGCCGACAGCAAATACCGCCCCTGCCCGCTGCTCAAGCAGATGACCGACGCCGGTCTGCACGGCCGCAAGTCCGGTCAGGGCTTCTACTCCTACGGCGCACCCGCCGCCTCGTCCGCCGTGGCCGTCGACGGCGACGGTTCCCGTACCACCGCAGCCACTCGTTGAGGAGCCTGGTCACCATGACCGACACGACCGACTACCGCGCGCCCATCCGTGCATTCATCCTGAACCGCTTCCCCGACCTCGAACTTGGCGATGACGACGACATCTTCGCGCTCGGCTTCGTCAACTCGCTGTTCGCCATGGAGCTGGTGATGTTCGTGGAGAAGACCTTCGAGATCAAGGTGCCCAACAACGAGATCCGACTCGACAGCTTCCGCACCGTCCAGCGGATGGGCGAGCTGGTCGCCCGGGTCACCTCCGGCGACCGGGCACCGGTGCTCTGAGGCCGGCCATGACGACCACGACGATCGGCCTCGACCCGCTCGCCGAACCCTCCGAGGTGCGGCACTTCGTCGACGACGAGATCGTGCCGCACGCCGGCGAGTGGGACCGGGCCGAGCGGATCCCCCGGGAACTGCTCGGCCGCATCTCCGAGCTGGGCCTGTGGGCGCCGTTCCTGCCCCCGGAGCACGGCGGCAGCGCCATGCCGTGGACCCTCGTCGGGCGTGTGCACGAGGAGGTGGGCCGCGGCTGCTCCTCCGTACGCAGCCTGCTGACCGTGCACACCATGGTGGCCGGCACCGTGCAGCGCTGGGGCACCGACGAGCAGCGCGCCCGGCTGCTGCCGGCGCTCGCCGCCGGCGAACTGCTGGGCGCCTTCTGCCTGTCCGAGCCGGACAGCGGCAGCGCCGCCGACGCGTCCGGCACCGTCGCCGTCGCGGACGGCGGCGGCTGGACCGTCACCGGCACCAAGAAATGGATCACCGGCGGCCAGGTCGCCGGCCTGCTGCTGCTCTTCGCCCGCACCGGCGACGCGATGTCCGCGTTCCTGGTGCCTGCGGACACACCCGGCATCACCGTCACACCGCTGACCGGCATGATGGGCACGCCCGGCAGCATGCTCGCGCAGATCGACCTCGACGGCGTGCACCTGGGCGCGGAGGCGCTGGTCGGTCCGGAGAACTGGGCGGCCGGGACCGTGATGACGGGCGCGCTGGACCTGGGCCGGTTCAGCGTCGCCTGCGGCAGTGTCGGCGTGATCCGCGCCTGCCTCGACGCCTGCGTGGACTACACCTCACGACGCCAGGTCAAGGGGACCCGACTGGCCGAACTGCCGCTGATCCGCCGCAAGATCAGCGACATGGTGGTGAGCAGTCGCGCCGCCCGGCTGCTGTGCGCCGAGGCCGGCCTGCTCAAGGACGCCGGCGACCCCGCCACCATCATGGCCAGCTGGGTCGCCAAGTACTACGCGTCCACCGCCGCCACCCGGGCCTCCGCGGACGCCGTACAGATCCACGGCGCCAACGGGTTCAGCCCCGAATACCCGGTCGCGCGTCTCTACCGCGACGCCCGCGTCGCCGAGGTCATCGAGGGCAGCACCGAACTCCAGCAGCTCACCATCGCCGACGAGGCATACCGGGAGGCACGACGATGAGTACCGAGACGGTCGCCGGGCAGCAGCCGGAGGCCAAGCCCAAGCGGGGCAGGATCAAGTGCGTGGTGTGGGACCTGGACAACACCCTTTGGGACGGCGTCCTCCTGGAGGACGGCGAGGTCACGGTCCGACCCGAGGTGGTCGCCGAGATCAAGCGCCTGGACGAACTGGGCATACTGCACTCGATCGCCAGCCGTAACGACCACGACGCGGTGATGGCCAGGCTCCGGGAGACCGGCCTGGAGGAGTACTTCCTCCACCCGCAGATCAACTGGAACCCGAAGTCCGACTCGGTGGCCGAGGTCGCCAAGGCGCTCAACCTCAGCGCCGACACCCTTGCCTTCGTCGACGACCAGCCGTTCGAGCGCGAAGAAGTCGCCCACGCGCTTCCCCAGGTGCTCACCGTGGACGCGGCCGACGTCGCGACCGCGCTGCGCACCGCGGACTTCCAGCCCCGATTCGTCACCGACGAGTCGCGCACCCGCCGCGCGATGTACCGCAGCGCCGCGGTCCGCGACCAGGTCGAGCGGGAATACACCGGGACCAGCGAGGAGTTCCTCGCCACCCTCGACATGGTGTTCACCATCGCGCCCGCCCAGGAGGCCGACCTTCAGCGCGCCGAGGAACTGACGCTGCGCACCAACCAGCTCAACTCGACCGGTCGCACCTATTCCTACGACGAACTGGACGAACTGCGCTGTTCCGACGACCATCTGCTGCTGGTGGCCGGACTGACCGACAAGTACGGCAGCTACGGCAAGATCGGCCTGGCCCTGGTGGAGAAGGGCAGCCCGGCCTGGCACCTGCGCATGATGCTGATGTCCTGCCGGGTCATGTCCCGCGGTGTCGGCACCGTCCTGCTCAACCACATCATGGGCCTGGCCAAGACCGACGGGGCCAGGCTGCGCGCCGACTTCGTCGAGACCGGCCGCAACCGCGTCATGTACGTCACCTACGCCTTCGCCGGCTTCACCGAGACCGAGCGCGAGGGCAGCCGGCTCGTGCTGGAATCCACGCTGGACACCATCCAGCCGCCGCCCGCCTACCTGACCCTGGACATCGCCTGAGCGGGAGCAGCCGACCACCATGACCACACACACCAGTGCCGAGGCACCCCCCGGCACCGCCTGGCTGCCCTCGGGGGCGCCCGTGCCCGGCAGCCCCCGGCTGTTCTGCCTGCCGAACGCAGGCGCCGGCGCCGCGGTCTACGCCGGCTGGCACCGCCACGCGACGGGCGGCGTGCAGATCTGCCCCATACAACTGCCCGGCCGCGCCGAGCGGTTCACGGAGCCGCCGTACGACCGCGCCGACAAGCTCGTCGACGCCCTGCTCGACGCCATCGGCGACCGGTTCACCGGGGAGTACGCGCTGTTCGGGCACAGCATGGGCGCCGCCGTGGCGTTCGAGCTGGCGCGGCGCCTGGAGAAGGACGGGCCGACACCGCCCGCCCACGTCTTCGTCTCCGGCCGCGCGGCCCCGCACCTCGCCGAGCCCAACCGCGCGTTGCGGGACCTGCCCCTCGACGCCCTCGTCGCCGAACTGCGCGTCATCGGCGGCACACCCGAGGAGATCCTGCGCGAGCGGGAGCTCATGGAACGCCTCCAGGTGCTGCTGCGCGCGGACTTCGCCGTGAACGAGACCTACCGGTGCCGCGCGGACGAGCCGATCGCCGCGCCGCTGACCGTGTTCGGCGGCGACCGCGACGTACGCGCCCCGGTCGCGTCGCTGCACGCCTGGCAGCCGCTCACCATCGGGCCGTTCGAGGTGCGGGTGTACCCCGGCGGCCACTTCTACCTCAACGACCGGCTCCCGGAACTGGTCGGACTGATGAACCGGTTCGCCCGCCCGACGCAGGAGACACCGGAGGTGTAGCCGCAGTGTTATCCGAGACCGCGGTCCCGGACCGACAAGACCGGCGCGCGGTGCGCCGCGCCAGGATGGGCTGGTACGCCTACGACTGGGCCAACTCCGTCTTCACCACCACGGTCACCACCGTCTTCTTCGGACCGTATCTGACGGACGTGGCACGCGACGCGGCGGAACCGGACGGCATGCTGCGGCCGTTCGGGATCGCCGTGCGCCCCGAGTCGTACTACCCCTACCTGATGGCGATCTCGGTGGTCCTCCAGGTGGCGGTGCTGCCGGCGGTGGCGGGCCTGGCGGCGCGGGTCCGGCGCGGCGCGCTGCTCGGTGCGCTCTCCACCACCGGAGCGCTCACCACCGCCGGCATGTTCGCGATCGGCGACACCGGCTGGGCGCTGGGCGGCGTGCTCTTCGTGGCGGCCACCATCGCGCTGGGCGCGTCGGTCACCGTGGCCGACGGCTACCTGCCGCTGCTGGCCCCGCCTGGCCGCCGCGACCGGGTCTCCACCCAGGCATCCGCCGCCGGATACCTCGGCGGCGGCCTGATACTGGCGGTCGGCCTGGCGGTCTACGCGGCCCACGACCGGCTCGGCCTGTCCGAGGCCCTGGCGGTGCGCCTCAACCTGCTCGCCGCCGGACTGTGGTGGCTGGTCTTCGGACTTATCGCCGTGCGGCTGCTGCGCGGCTACGGCGCACCGGTTCCGTACGCGCCCGGCACCGGCCCGCTGCGCGGCACGCTCGCGGCGGCCCGCGGGCTGCGCGCGCACCCGGCCGCCCTCTGGTTCCTGGCCGCGTTCCTCCTCTACAACAACGGCGTGCAGAGCATGACCTCGCTGGTCGGCACGTACGCGGTCGAACAACTGGAGATCGAGGAGGACCAACTCGTCGTCGCCGTACTCCTGCTGCAGTTCGTAGCGGTCGCGGGCGCGATCGCCGCGGGACGGCTCGCCGAACGCCACGGCGGCTGGCCCGTCCTGCTCGGCTATGTGCTGCTGTTCGTGCTCGCCGGGACCGCGGGCGGACTGCTCCCACCCGGACGCTTCCCGCTGTTCCTGCTGGTCGGCGCCTGGGTCGGCCTGGTACTCGGCGGCCTGTACGCGCTGTCCCGCTCGGTCTTCGCCGCCTTGGTGCCCGGCGAGGTGGTCGGCGAGGCATTCGCGCTCTTCGAGATCGTGAACCGCTGCCTGGGCTTCGCAGGACCTGCGGCCTTCGGGCTGGTGCTGCAGTGGACCGGCAGCTACCGGCTGGCGGGCACCACGATCCTGCTGTTCCTCCTGGCCGGCGGTGTGGTGCTGGTGCTCGGCCGGAGCACCGCACGACGCTTGGACCGGGCCCTGACCGGGGCGGTGGCCGGTGAGTGAGCCGAGGGGGCCACACCGCGTGCTGCTCACCGAGACGACGAGCGCGTCGGCCCGCGAGGTGCTGACCGTGCTCGGCGGCCTCGGCTACCGGGTCGGCGTGCTGGACTCCGGCGGCGTCTCGTTCACCGTGGGCTCGCGCTGGGTGGCACGCCGGCACCGGGTGCCGCCGTTCGCGGCCGGGCCGCTGCGCTGGCTGGACGCGCTGGCCGGGGTGCTGGCGGGCGGCGGCTACGACGTGCTCCTGCCCACCCACGAACAGCTGGTCGCGCTGTCGGCGGACCGGGACCGGTTCGCGGCGCTGGTACCGGGGCTGGCGGTGCCGGACTTCGCCGCCGCGCGGCGCGTGCAGGACAAGGCCGAGGCGGTACGCCTGCTGGAGGAGTTGGGCCTGCCCCAGCCCGAAACCGCCGTACTCGCCACGCCCGACCAGCTGTGCGCCCGCGACGACCTGCTGCCCGGCTACGTCAAACTGCCCGTGGCCACCGCCAGCCGCGGCGTCTGGCCGGTCCGCGACGCCGCTGGACTGCGCCGGGTGGCAGCACTCCCGCAGGTGACCGCCGCCGGCGGCCCGGTGCTGCTCCAACGCGCCCTGACCGGCCCGACGGCCATGATCTCGGCGGTCTTCGACCGCGGCCGGCTGACCGGCGCGCACGCGGCGCTGCGCCGCCGCGACGGCGTTCAGGGCGGTGCCGCGGCCAAGGAGTCGGTACGCCTGCCGGGAGGCGAACGCGACCTGGCCCTGCTGGGCCGGAAGCTGAGCTGGCACGGCCCGCTCTCGGCGGACGCGATCTTGGTCGGCGCAGCACGGGTGCCGCACTACATCGACCTCAACCCCAGGCTGGTCGAGCCGGTCAACGCCCAACTCGCGGGCGCCGCACTGGTCGAACGCTGGCTGTCCGTCTCGACCGGGCACGACCCCGGCCCGCCCGCTCACGGAGCCCCTGGGATACGCACCCACGCACTGCTCCTCGCGCTCATGGGCGCCGCCGCCGGGGGCCGAGGGCGCCGCGCCGTACTCGCCGAACTGGTCGCTGCGGCGACGCGACGCGGCTCGTACACGGCCAGCGCGGAGGAACTGACCCCCGCCTCGGACCCGTTGTGCCGGTTGCCGGTGCTGCTCACCGCCGCGGTGCTGCTGGCCCGCCCGGCGGCCTGGTCGGCGCTGGCGGGCACGGGGGTGCCGCCGCATGCCCTGACGGATGACGGCTGGCGCGAGTTGGTGCGGTCGGCGGGGTCTGTGGGGTGAGCGGGCCGGCGCGCTCCGGACCGGCCGGCAGGCGGCTCGGCATCGGCGAGGAGTCCGGCGTCGGCGTGCCGGGGCAGGCGGGCGGCGCGGGGGCGTTTGCGCGTCGGGGCGGTGACTGGTCCCGGTTGCCGCCGCTCTTCACGGCGGTGCCGGGCGCTGCCCTACCGGGTGGCGTGGTCGCCCGCCCGTCGGCCGGGGCGGGCTTGCCGCCGTATGTCCCGACGGGTGAGGCGGCGGGAGTCGGCGGGGCGACGGGCTGAGCGATCACCGCCACACCCCCAACAGCCGGCGGGCGCAAGGAGGCGGTTTGGCGCCGTGCGCCCGGCCGGCGGGAGCTCACACCTGGGCCGCGCGTCCCTCCCCGCCGAGCAGCCGGGCACAGACGACGGCCGTGCCCGCGGCGGCGACGACCAGCAGCACACCGCACGCACCGACAGTGGCGGCGACGTCGCCGGTGAGCGACCCGTTGAACGCCCGCAACGCCCAGTGACCGGGGGAGAGCGGCGCGAGCGGACGGACCCACTCGGGCATCATGTCCAGCGGCACCACCGCCCCGGCCACCCCGCTCAGCAGGATCCCGCCGATGTCGTACGTCGCGGACATCTGCTCCAGGCTGCGGGCCACCACACCCAGCGCGGCGCCGAGCCCGAGCAGGGCCAGCGACCAGCACAGCACGGTCGAGCAGAGCAGCACCGGCTCAGCGACCGGTATCCCCAGCACTGCCACGCCGAACAGCAGCACGAGCACCTGCTGGCAGACGAGCGCGCCGAACACCGGCACCGACTTGCCCACCAGTATCTCCAGGGGGCGCGCCGGCGAGGCCCGGATGCGGTTCCAGGTGCGCCAGATCCGCTCGGAGAACACCGCGTTGCCGACGATGTTCAACGCCAGCAGCGAGAACACGACGAGCCCACCGGTCACCACCTGGATCTCGCCGGAGGTCTCGCCGTGCGTGGCGACGTAGAGCCCGCGCATCAGCAGGACGAAACCGAGCGGCAGCACCAGCCGGCTGATCAGCGGCCCTGGCTCGCGCAACAGCAGTGTCGTGTTGTGCCGGACGAGCGCCGAGACGCGGACGACGGCCTCCCTATTCCGCATCCTCGGCCTCCCGCGCAGCAGCCTCCGCGGCTCGGCCCGTCGACGCGTTCGGCCGGCCGGCCAGGGTGACCTTCCGGGGCGTCGCGGACGGTCCCGTGGACGCCGGCACCGCCGCCTTCTCCTCATCCTGGCCCTCGGCTCCGGCGGGCAGGGCACCGAGCGTCTCGAACAGGTTGTCCAGGCCCGGGCGGTCGACGTCCACGAACGTCGGACTGCACCCGGCGACCACCAGGGCCGCCAGATCGGCGGGCGGGTCCATGCTGGTGAGGCGCCACTCGTCCTGCTCCCGCACCGCGCGCCTGGCCAACTCGGGCGGCAACTGCGCGGGCCCGCCGGCGCCGAACCGCAACCGCACGGTGCTCGGCAGCCCGTTGAGCAGGCTCGACTGCTCGCCCCGTGCCACCACACGGCCCCGGCGTATCACCGCCAACGTGGCCACCAGATCGGTCAGTTCCGGCAGATAGTGCGTGGTGTAGACGACCGCGGCACCGGCCTCGGCGCGCGTCCGCACGCTGCGCAGCAGCGCCGCCCGGGTCTGCGGATCGGCACCCGCCGTGGGCTCGTCGAGCAGCAGCAGCGGCGGATTGCCGATCATCGCGCTGGCCGCCTGCACCCGCCGCTGCTGGCCGCCCGAGATGAGCGCCACGGGCCGGTCCAGCACGTTCTCCAGCATCAGTTCGGCGGCGAGCCGCCGGATCGCGTCGTGCCGCACGGAACGGCGCAGCCCCGTCAGCGCACCGAACAACTGCAAGTTGTCACGCACTGTGGCGGTGGGATAGAGAGCGATCTCCTGCGGGCACACGCCGATCAGCTTCTGGGCCGAACGCGGTCCGCGCAGCGCGTCGGTCCCGTAGATCGTCAACTCCCCGGCGTCCGGCTTGACCAGCCGTGTCACCACTTCGACGAACGTCGTCTTGCCCGCTCCGTTGTGCCCGATCAGGCCGGTGATCTCGCCTGCCTCGACGTGCAGATCGAAACCGTCCAGCGCGCGGACCTCTCCGTAGCGCTTGACCAACCCGGCTGCTGTGAGCAAGACCATCTCCCAAACGGTTGGGCGGCGTGGGCGGAGCCGGCCCGGCCGCCGCGTCGGCGGCCGGCGGGCCACGCCCATCATCGCAGGGCTTCCCCGGGCGTATGCCGGGGGGAATGCTTGCCGAACGTCCACTTCAGGCTGAGCCCGGTCGCGGTGCCGCCGGGCTGCTCGCACAGCCGGGGCACGACCCGCGCCGAGAACGCGCGCACCACGGCCTCACGCGCGTCCCGCTCCGGCAGTTCGGGGAAGTACTCCTCGGCGTTCGACGGGACCAGCAACGTGTCGAGCAGTTCATCGGGGAGTATCTCGAAATTCTGCTGGTGGACGCTGCCGGTGAAGTGGGCGTCGAAGATCTCGACGAGCGTGTCGGCCCGGTTCGGGGCGGGCAGGATGCGCCGCCCGGCCCGCTTGTCGGTCTCGGCGGAGTGCGCGGCGTGCACCCGGGCCACCGCCTCGCGCACCTGTGCCGGCAGCGTCTCGTCGACCGGCGGGGTCAGCACACTCTGCCGGATCGCCCGGTTCGCGTCGTGGAACAAAAACGCCTCGGGGCCGGCCGGACCGATGTCCGGGGCGGTCCACAGCAGCATGCCGCCGGGGTTGACCAGGCGGGCCAGATCGGCGGCGAGCTTCATGAGTGACTTCGGCGGGATGAGGTGGAAGACCATGCTGGCCAGGACGATGTCCACCGTGTCCGCGCCCATGATCTCGGCCATGGTGCGGAACGTGCCGTCCGGCCCACGCAGTTCGTGGAACCGCGTCCAGGGGTGCCCGCCCAGGAGCCGCTCGCCCTGGTCGAACCACGGTGTGCGGATGTCGGCCAGGTGCATCTCCAGCTTCATCCCGGAGTCGGCGATGAGCCGGTCGGTGCGCCGCTCGGTCAGCGCCTTGAGCAGCTCGATCGCACCGAGCCCGGTGCCCGCGCCGTAGTCGAGCACCCGGATGGTCCGCCCGGGGCCGCCGGTGGCGATCCGCCGCTCGATGGTGTGCAGCGCCTGGGCGACGATCCAGCCGGTGGGCTCGGCCGCCCACGGGCGCGGACGCCGGGTGTCGCCACCGGCGAACAGCAGCTCGTGCAGGCCCCGTCCGTCGTCCTGGGGCAGCGCGGCCTCCTCGGGGGACAGCGGCACAGCCGGCACATACGGGGTGGTGCGGTCCTCCACCGGCAGCAGACGATGGAGACTGACGGCCACGAACGGCTGGTCGGCCGGGTAGCGGCGGCTCTCGTACGGGACGGTCTCCAGGCCGGCCGCGCGGCAGCACTGCAACCACCGGTCGTGCCCGACCGGGTACTGGTGTGACAGGCCGTGGCAGGCATCGAGCGCCACGCTCTGCAAGCGCCCGGGGAACCGCCGTGCCACCTGCGGCGCGATCGTGTGCGCCGCCAGTACCACCAGGCCGTGCCGGCGCACATACGGTGCCCAGCGCCGCAGATGCTCGACCAGGTCCCGCTCGACCGCCTCGTCCGGAACCGGACGGCCATCCGCGTCCACATACGCGCCGTCGCCCGCCCCGGGCACACTCACCGGGCCGGGCCCGCCGCCGGTGCCCCGGTAACGCCGGGCTTGATCGGCGAACGCGCGCACATGCAGGCCCTCGCCCATGGGCAGCCCGTGCCGGGCAAGCTCCGCCGCGATCCGCCCGGGCTCGTCGACCGTGCCCTCGACCAGAACGGCCGGCACGTCGTGCTCGCCCAGCAGCGCGCGCGCCGTCTCCAGCGCGACCGGGTCGCCGTCGACGCCCACCATCACCACCGGGTACGCGTCGAGGACGGTGCCGCGCGCGGTCCGGTCGCGGATCGCCTGGTGGATGTCGCGCAGCCGGCTGCCGTTGCCGCAGCCGACCTCGACGACGAACCGGGGCTGCTCCGCTGGCGAGGGGCGGTTGAAGAGGTCGAGCACCACGGTCAGCAGATCCTCGTCGTACCGGACGTGCGCGGCGCGCCCGGCGCGGGCGTTGAGCGCGCGGTCGACGTACCGAGCGGGATCGGGCTCTGCGGCCTCGCTCCGCCCGGTCGCGTGCTGTGCTGTCAGAGACCGTGCGCTACCGCCCGCCGCTGCGCCGCCGAGCAGGCCGTCCAGGCGGGCCAGCAGCGGCAGGTAGGAGCCCACGACACCGAACCCGGCAGGGAATGGGTCGGCGTGCGAGAAGTGCTCGCCGGCGATGCTGAGCAGTTTGTCCACTTCGGGGGAGGGCGGCTGCTCGGCGGCCCCGGCGAGCACCGCCGGGATCAGCAGCGCGCCGTCCAGATGACCGGTGATGATCCCGGCCTGTTCCGGCGGCAGGCCGTCGGTGTCCCAGCGCGCCGCCATCCGCGGCATCAGCGCCGAACACAAGGGGCCGGCCGCCTCCCACGCGGCCGGCCAGCCGTCGCGGCCGGCATCGGCGAACGCGCCGAGATAGCGGCCGACCGCGAGATAGTCGCCGTGGTACGCGACTACGGCGGCCCCGGCCTCGGTCCACCGCGGCGGGCGTCCCCGGCGATCGACCGGGAAACCGGTCAGCCACCCCTGGCCGGCCAGGGCGCGCAGCACCACACGCAGACGGCCGAACGCCGGATCCGGCAGGTCGGCCATGTGCCGGCGCATGAATTCCTCGTCCGCGATTCCCGGGAGAATGCCTGCGCCGTCCAGTGCGGCAAGGGCGCTGGACAGCACGATTCCGTCCTGCGCGAGAAAGGCCGCACGGCGTGCCGAGCGATGGCCTGTCTCGGAGGGAGCTATGACGTCGATCGGTTCCGGATTGGGCATGCTCATCCTTGGGGTCGACCGGTCGGTGGACAGGCGAAGGCGGCGCTGCGGGCATTTGTGAAGTCCGGTGCCGTCACTCGGCGGGTCGCCATCGGCGCCGGTCTGTGAGTCAGAATTCGACGGGCCTCAGACAGGGGCGCTCCTCCCGTGCCCGGGCGGGCCGGCGCCCGGACTGTCCGGCCGCCGGTACGGACTTCGCATGGCGCGTACAGGCAGGGCGCCGGGCATACTGTCACCGGTCCGGTCGCCGATCACATCCGGCGGCCTTCCATGACAGGTTCAAAAGTGGACAAGCGGCGTGCCACGGTACTCCTTCGGAAAGCAGTGAAGAAGCGACCGGTTCCCTGCGGAATTCGTCGCGGATTCTTCGGTCTGGGCGCACGCGGCGAATGCGCGTGCGTGGGGTGGAGCGCTAATCGAGGCTCCCACGAAAATAGAAAACCGAAGACGCCGCAGATACCCCTGTCTGCCCGAACGGCCATTGTTAGGGGTCCCGATGAGGACACTCGCCCCTTATCGCCCGTGGTCGGCCCGAGCACCGCGTCCGGAACGGTCCGGATGCCCGCACGACACCAGGACCAGCACACGGAGCGAGGGATGTCCGGCCCCGCCGTCGTTGCGGCGGTGCCCGGCGAACCCGGCTTGGTCGGCCGGGCTGTCAGGCACGGCCACCAGGATGCCGTCGACAGCGCAGACGAGAAGGCCCCGCCACCAGGCTCCCACGGCGCTGATCCCGGCGGCCGGCCCGCGCAGCAGGTCGAACAAGCGCCGCAGCCGCACAGTCCCGGCCCGCCTGCATGTCTGAGCCATGGCACTGGCCGTCGGAGTCGCTGTCCGAAGCCCGTCCGGCCCGGCGGCCGGCCGGTGCCACGCAACACAAGGCGTGCGACTTCTTCGTCTCGGTGTTGTGCATGATCCGTCTGTGCCGCGTACAAAAAACTGCTGTGCACCGTCTCGCGCACCTCTGCGATCATCCCCGAATGGCGCACAGTCTCGAATCGCTGGTCATCCGGCACACCCACCGCCTGCCCTCACCCAAGGGCTCCGCCGGGGAAGGAGCTGTCGCCGCTCGGCAGTTCGACGCGGCACTGACATCCGTGGGCTTCAAGCTCTCGGCGGAGCTGCTGGAGCGGCTGTCGGGGCTGTCCGAGGCCGCGGTGGTGCACACCGCCAAGCGGACACTGCGCACCGTGAGCGAGATGGTGGGCGACCACGTCCGGCACAACTCGTACTTCATCGACTTCCCGGCGAACGTACCGGACACCGAAGAGTTCTGGATGCAGTGCGTGGCGAAAGCGCTCGGCGACGAGAAGTCGCGCGAGAACGTGCTGACACAGCTGCGGCACGGGGTGCTGGACTTGCTCAGCCTCCCCACGTACGGCCGGTACCAGCACACCTACGAGGACATGCTCGCGGCGCAGGACGAACTGATCGCCTCGGCGGGCGACCGGGTCACCGTCCTGCATCTCGGCCGGGACCTGGACGACGAACTCACCGACCTGTACCTGGCCCTGGCCGGCAGCACGACCCCGCTGGGCGAGGACGACCTGCGCGACCTCAAGACCCTCGCCGAGCGGTGCGCGCTCGGCCCCCAGCCGGAGGCGATCCCGGTCAGGGAGAACCGGGCGGTCATCAACGAGGCCCGGCTCGGCGTCGGGGCGGACCTCCTCCTCGACACCGTCACCGATGTGCTGCGGCTGGCCTGCGCACTGTCGGGCGGCGACGTGACGCTGCAGGAGCCGACCCGCTTCCGGGCGCTGCCGCGGCCGCTGCGCCGGGGACTGCTCGCGGGTCTCGACACCGTGGTCGCGGCGAACCCCGCGAAGCTCGCTGATGTGCACGCGCACCGGGAGCCCTTCAAGCGGCTCGGCGAGCGTCTCCACCCGCACGAGCACCCGCGCTGGCCGCACGCCGCCGAAGTGTTCGCGGTCGCGCGGGGCGAGAAGGAGGCACGGTCCTTCGACAGCCGGATCGAGAAGCTGCTCGACGCGTATGACGTCCTCAGTGCGGTGAAGCTGCTGAAGTCCGCTCCCGGCAAGCTGTTCCGCGCCCTGGACCTCCTGCTGCGCATCGCCGCCGACCAGGAGGAACGGGACGCGGTGGTGGCTGCCGCGGTGCAGGTCGCTCCCCACGTCTCCGGCAGGGTCGTGCTCTCGGTGCGCGAGCATCTCCACAACCGGGCACGTGAGAGCGGCGAACCCCGGGTCTTCGTCAACCGCCGGGGCCGCGCCTGGGTGACCCCCGACTTCCGACCGCCGGTACCGGCCGCCGACCGCGATCGTCTGATCGCCGCCCTCGACGCCGAGATGCGTCGTCGGCTCCCGGCGCCGGGCCGGCTGCTGCTCGACCCCGATGTCCTCGACGTGGCGCTTCCGCTCAGCGGCCGGGCAACCGCGGCCGGGCTCGGCGTACTGCCGCGCGGGTCGGTCTCCGCGGTCGACGGCGAGCAGCTGCGCTTCTTCGTGTACTGGAAAGAGACCAAGGACCGGACCGACTACGACCTGTCGGCGCTGCTTCTCCACGCCGACTACAGCACCGATTGCTGGCTCTCGTACACGTCCCTCAAGGCCGTCGGGGGCGAGCACTCGGGCGACATCACCGAGGCGGCCGACGGGGCCTCGGAATTCATCAGCCTGTCCCTGGACCGAGTGCGCAGCACATTCATCGTTCCGCAGGTCAACATCTACGCCGGCGAAGGCTTCGAGGAGGTCGAGGAATCGTTCTTCGGCTTCATGCTGCGCGATGGTGAGCGCAAGGGCCGGCCGTTCGAGCCGCGCACAGTGCGGATGAAGTCGGAGCTGCGTGGGGCGGGCCGGGTGGCGCTGCCGCTGGTGTTCCAACGCGGGGGCGATGGCCGCTGGCGCGCGAAGTGGCTGCACCTGTATCTGAAGGGCATCTCGGCGGCCAACCGGGTCGAGGAGAACCAGGTATCCGTGTCGAAGGTGGTGCGCGCCATCGTGGAGCGCGAGCAGTTGACGGTGGGGTACCTGATCGGCCTGATGTCCGGCGACACCACGACCGTGGACCTGTGGGACGGCGAGCCGGTCCCGGACGAGCCCGTGACGTACATCGGCCTCGAACGTCCCGAGGGACTGCATCGGGACTCACGGATCATCACTCCCGAGAATCTGCGTGACGTGATTCCGGGCTGAGTGCTAGCGTTGCCCACGGCGAGGCCATGAGGGGGCTTCCTTCTCAACTCCTTTCTGAAACGAGTCTCTTCGCTTTCCTCGCCGCCGACCTCGACCGGGAGGCGCCCGCTCGGCGCCTCCCGGTTCTCGTATGCACCGGTACCCCCACACCCGGGAAAGCCCGGATGACGGGGCACCGGGTCGACTGCCCTTCTGGGCCCAGGGCTTGGGCGAAGTCGAGTGATGTCCGGTTCGTGATCACGCGAGGCCGAGCAGACCCGCTGTCGAGGCCAGCACGCGTGCCGGGGCATCGGCGATCCACTCGCTGACCGCTGGCAGCGAGGTCGCCTCGGCCGGCACGGCAGAGGCGGTGAGTGCGAGCACGACGGCCAGAGGGTGGCGCACCCCGCGCGGATCCCGCGGGGTCCGGCACCTCGGCTAGCCGCTCCAGCAGGTCCGGGACCCCCTCGGATACGACGTCGGGATGCTCGCGGAGCTGGTCAAGGGCAGGCGAGATCAGCGATGCTGCGTCGGCAGGCACGGTCTTCCACTCGGATCACGGGGCGCAGAGAACTCCATGATCTTGGAACCTGTGCCTGTCACGTTCCGGGGGGCACGAAGGCGTCCCCGGGGCAGTCCCGACACGGCGCGTAGGCATCCCCGTCAGGGGCTCCCGCCGCGGCCAACACCGGGCTGACCGTTCGTGGTCGGGGGCTGGCCGCGATACGGGCCGGAGCGTGGTCGGGGCTGTGGTCGCCCCGGCCACCGTGGGTGACCCTGCCGTTTCCGGGCGATCCCGGGGTGGGGATGTTCCAGGCAACCGACGGAACTCGCTGACCTGCGGAGAGGTGCTTCGCTTTGTGTCACGTTCCCGTGCTGAGGTGTGAGGGTTCCCGGTGAACTTCTGTCCGTCAGCATCATCGGCTTGGGGGTTCGCGCCGGTTCTCAGATGGGGGGCCGGCTGGACGCGATGACTTCGAGAGCGGTGATGAGGTGGGCGGCCGAGAGCGTTGCTCAGCGTCCGCTTCGGTGAACTACCGGCTCATAGCGGGCGCGGCGAGCGCTTACTCGCGGCAACGCGCCCGCATGATTCGAAACAACTTTGTCCATGGCATTCGCCAAGGAGGGAACATGTCAGCAGCCTGCTCTCGAATGCGTGGCGCCGCCATCATCGCGGCCGCACTGCTGACCACGGCAGCCTCAGCTACCGCAACGTCTGCGGCCGAACCGCACAGCGCCACGGCCATCGCCGCCCCATTCGATGGGGGCATCTCATACCTGCCGACCACGCTGGACCTGCAGCCGACCGCGTCGCGCACATGGACCGATACCAGCCTTCAGGTGACCCTTCCCCGGGCTGGCACCTACGACCTGGACGTCAACGTTCGTGGCGTCATCGACGGCTACACCCCGGTCAACACCTGGATCAGCGCCCGGCTCCTCAACGTCAACTCCGGCGCAGTCCTGCCGAACAGTGAGCGTCTCGTGACACAGGTGGCGCAGGGGAACACCACCGGTGTCCTGATCGGTACGAATGACACGGCACCGATCAGCGAACGCATCACAGTGAACAGACCAACAGTCATCCGGCTGCAGGGGATGCGCGTCAACTTCACCGGCGCATCCAACCGGGCCGAGATCCTCTCAAGCGACGTCGGCCGCACGTCGTTCCGCTACGAACGAGTCTGAGGCGTTCCCGAACGGGGCAGGCCCGACACGAACACCGTTGACCGGCCTACGCCCGGTGTTTCCGTCACCTGCCCCGCCACACTTCGTCGGTTCTCCGTTCCCGGGGCGGGGTCGGCGCCTGCACCGCGCAGGCCACGCAGGCGGTCGGCTCACTGCTGCTGCTCGGCCTGCTCGCCGCGCCCGCGGGAGCCGCACATCGGCTTCCCCAACGCCCGTACCACGCCCTGACGTTGTCGGCCGCACTCGCGGTCGCCGAGATGTGGACGGGACTGGCTCTCAGCTATGCCGTGCCGGTACTGCCGCCGAGCTTCGCCATCCTGGCGACGGCGACGGCCGTGTACGCGGTGTCGGTGATCGCCGTTCGCCCTCGACGGGGTGTGGCGGTGTGACGTCGGCTCAGCGCGGGGTGTGCATGCCGATGCGGCCAGGGCACGCAGAGGGTGAAGTCGGCGGGGAACGCGGGATTGCTCCATGGTGACGGAGGTGTAGGCGCTCCGAGCTCGGTTCAGCGGGGATCGCGCATGCCGAGCCGCAGGTGCTCGATGTGGTGGACGGCTTGGTCGAGGAGTTGGGCGACGTGGTCGTCGTAGAGGCGGTAGACGACGCGGCGGCCGTCGCGTCGGCCGGTGACCAGGCCCAACGCGCGCAGCAGGCGCAGTTGGTGGGAGACGGCGGACTGTTCCATGCCGATGTCGGCGGCGAGTTCGGTGACGGAGACGCCCGACGACTCCGCCTGCCGCAGGGCGGTCAGGATCAGCAGCCGGGAGGGGGTGGCCAGGGCCTGGAGCGTGGTGGCCACGGACGCGGCGGTGGCCACGTCGAGGCGGGCGGCCGCGATCACCTCGCGGCCGCCGTCGGCCTCGTCGGCCCCTACCGTTTCACCGGCGTGCACGGATCCGGGCCTCACGCGGTGGGCGGACGAACTGCAGCTCCAGGGCGGCCGGGGGCGCCGCCACACCGGGCCCGCCCTCGGCGGCCCAACGCAGCAGCTCCTCCGTGCAGTCCTCGGCCATGGCGAAGCCGATCCAAGTGACCCTGCCCCCGGCCCGCCGGCCGGCCGCGGAGGGCTGGACGACGATGACGTTGGCCTGGTCGCAGGGGCCGAGGCAGTCCGTCGTACGGACGTGGAAGCCGTGCTCGGCGGCACCGGCGCGCAGCCGCTCCAACTGCCAGGTGTGGTCGGTGCCGGGGTGCTTGCGGGCGTTGCCGCAGCAGCAGCCCCGGCAGACGACCAGTGTGCAGGGCCTGTTCCGTGCGGCGCCGACGGTCACCGTGCGTGTCGTACGGGGGTTCACAGGTCGGTCCTGGACGGTACGCCTTGTGCCCGGACGCGGCCGTCCCGGTGGGCGCTGATCAGCAGATGAGGGCCGGCCCAGGCGAGCGCCGCGACCGCTGTGCCATCGCCTTCGAGTGTGCGCGCCGGGTGCAGCCGGGCCTGCGGCGGGCCGGCGGTGGCGTGCCACAGCGCCACCGTGCCGTCGTCTCCCCCGCTGGCGAGATGGCCGGCGGCCCCCGGCCGCCAGGTGAGCGCGGTGACCGTCTCGTGGCAGCGCAGGGAGCGCGGCGCGGTGCCCTCCGGACCCTTTCCGGAGAAGTCCCACACCGTCACGTCCGGCGCGCCGTCGGCGGCCAGCCAGAACCCGGTCTCGTCGAACGCGAGCCGGGTGACCTTCCCCGGATAGCCGGACATGGTCAGTTCACTGCCGTCACGCGTGCGCCAGATGTGGATGGACGCGTCCTGGTTGCCGCTGCAGATCCACTTCCCGGTCGGCGCGACGGCGAGCGCCAGGTGCGAGCCGACGTAGGGGTACGTGACCACGGGCTTCTCGGTGTGCCGCTCATGGCCCCGCACCGCGCCGTACGCGGCCACGGCCAGCCGCCGCCCCTGCCGCAGCCACGCGAGGTCGGTGACCGTCGACGCGGCGGGCTCCGTACGCCACAACTCGCCGCCATCCGCGTCCAGTACGAGGGCGCGTCGGCCGGAGGCGACCGCGACTCGCTGATGGTCCGCCCAGGCGGCGGTCGCCGACCAGGCACCGGATTCCCGGACCGTCGTACGGCCGTCCGTGCGCCGCCACAGGGCGTATCCCATGGGCCCCGTGGCCGCCAAGTGCTGTGCGTCCGGTGAGAGTTCGACGCGCAGCGCCCCGCCGGGAAGGGTCAGCGCCCCGATCTCGGCGCCGAACGCGGCGTCCAGGACCCGTACCGTGCCCTCGGCCCCCGCGACCGCCACCAGATCCCCTCGCGCGCTGAGCGCGACCGGGGCGTCGTCGACGGTGACGTCCCAGGCGAGCGCGGCTTCCAGGCCGACGCCGGCGCTCACGCGACGGCTCCCGCCGTGGCCAGGCAGGCGGCGAAGCCGCGCTCCAGCGCATCCCGGTCGAGATCGCGGCCGATGAAGACGAGCTTGTTGCGGCGCCCCTCACCGTCCCGCCAGTCCCGGCCGAACTCGCCGTCCAGCAGCATGTGCACGCCCTGGAAGACGTACTGCTTCGGTGCCCCGGCGATCGCGAGGATGCCCTTGGAGCGGAAGATGTCGACGCCCTTGGTGCGCAGAAGGTTGCCCAGCCAGGCGTTGAGGCGCCCCTCGTCGAGCTCGCCGGGCAGGTCGATGCCGACCGAGGTGACGGTCAGGTCGTGCTGGTGCTCGGTCTCGGTGAGGAAGGACGGGTCGTCGGCGAGCACCCGCTCCAGGTCGAACGCGCCCACGTCCAGAACCTGTTGGAGGTCGACCTCGGCGTGCCGGGCCGGGATGACGCGTACGCCGTTGTTGATGGCGCGGATACGCCGGACGACCTCCACGATCGTTTCGTCGTCGGCCAGGTCGGTCTTGTTGAGCACCACCCGGTCGGCGAAGGCGATCTGTTCGACGGCTTCGTTCTCCACGCCCTCGGGCTTGACCTCGTCCAGGTGCTGGAGCACGTGGGCGGCGTCGACGAGGGTGACGATGGCGTCGAGGCGCAGCCGGGCGGCGATCTCGTCGTCCATGAAGAAGGTCTGCGCGACGGGCGCCGGGTCGGCGAGACCGGTGGTCTCGATGAGGATGTGGTCGAACTTCTCGCGGCGGCGCATCAGCGCGCCCAGGATGCGGATGAGATCTCCTCGGACGGTGCAGCAGATGCAGCCGTTGTTCATCTCGAAGATCTCTTCCTCGGCGTCGAGGACGAGCGCGTCGTCGATGCCGACCTCACCGAACTCGTTCTCGATGACGGCGATCCGCATCCCGTGGTTCTCGGTGAGGATGCGGTTGAGCAGGGTCGTCTTGCCCGAGCCGAGGAAGCCGGTCAGTACGGTGACGGGGACACGTTCGTCGCGCGGTTCGCGGGGTTCGCGCGTTTCCGGGGTGGTCAAGTCGGGCTCCTAGTGGTCCTGGTGATTTAGTTCGTCGGTGAGCAGAGCGCGCCGGAGGTCGTCCTCGGTGACCTCGTCGGCGGCCCGGTGCAGGGTCCAGCGGCGGGCGGCGCCGTCCATGGGGAGCACGGCGACGACCGTCTCCAGCGGTGGGCAGCCCGGTTCGGTGCAGGCGAGCTGGCGGACCATGACGGCGGTGTCGTCGTCGAGGCCGAGCAGGCTGCGTACGGTCTCCTTCAGTGCTCGTAGCTGCTGCGTCGGTCCTGGCGGTCGTGATCCCAGTGGCACAGTGGCTCTCCTTGTTCGTCCCCGGTGAGGTGGCAGTCGGCGCAGAGGCCGGTGAGCTCGACGGTGTGCTCCACCGCGGCGAACCCGGTGTCGGCGGCGATCCGTGCGGCCCAGTCCTCGACGACCTCGGAGTCCACCGGGCGGCTGCGCCCGCAGCAGCGGCAGATCAGGTAGTGGCGGTGCCCGCCGGCCGGGCGCAGCCGGTAGCGCCGTCCGCCGTCGTCGTCGCGTACGACGTCGACGCCGCCCTCGGCCTCCAGTTCACGCAGCGCCCGGTAGACGGTGGTCAGGCCGATCGAGTGGGCACCGGCGACCAGCAGGGCGTACAGGTCCTGTGCGGACACGAAGTCCGTGCAGGTTGCGAGCGCACGCAGCACCGCTCTCCGTTGCCGGGTCGTCCGGCTGCCCACGGCAGATCACCTCCAGTGGTACTCGCTGGGCCTGCACCCACCGTAGATGGAAATGAAATCCATGTCCATATGAATGATGGGTCATGTGTTGAGGCGTTCTGGTCCCTGGAGAGGTGCGGGGATTGGCGGCGTACCCGCGTGTTCGCGCTGCCCGAGAGGCGCTGGGCCGCCGCGGCCACGGCCCTCTTCCTGCTCGCGTTGCCCCTGCATCTGTCCGGCGCCCCCGCCCGGACGTCGGTGGTGGGACGAGGGATCCGGGTGAGCGGTTGCGCGTGGAGCAGGACGAGTGCGGCGGCCACGCGGTCCTGGAGCCGGATGTCGTCGCGGTTGACGGTCTGCCGCAGCAAGGCGAGCCGCTGGCGCTGGGTGAGCGGGGCGGGGATGGCGAAGGGCTCCAGCAGCCGCCGGTGCCCGGCAGCGTCGATGGCGGGCAGCCTCTCGCCGAGCCATCGCTGAACGGCAGCAGTTGCCGGTCGGCGGGTGGCAGGAGGCCAATCTGCATGAACAGGTCGCGCAGGTAGGTGACCGATCGCCAGGGCGTGAGCTGGCTCAAGCCTTCATGGCTGACGGGGACTTCGCCGCGGGCAAGAGTCCGTAGGGTCCGCTGGACGTGCGGCTTGTTGGTCCAGGTCAGGGCACCCCAAGGGCGGCGGATCTGCCGTAGGACATCGAACAGCGGGAGCAGTTCGGCGCGGAGGGAGCCAGTGCCGTCGTCGAGGAGATCGCGGAGCCGTTCGGTCAGGACGCATCGGCCGCAGACCCCGCGTCGGTAACGCCTGGCCTCCTGGCCGCATCGCGCGCAGAAGAAGTCACCGATTCCGCCGGCGCAGTCGGTGCAGAGGAGGCCGCCGGAACGCTCAATCAGTTGCGGCCTGACAGAGGAGGCTCGTACCGCACCAGTTCTGCTGGCTGAGATGGTCGAGCATGGCCGTCTCTGCCGAACCCGGATTGCGCCGCACGCCGACGAGGACGGGCTCGGTCAGGGAGGGCTGGAGCGGGCAGGCCAGTTCCTCGAAGCCTTCGGGGATGGCCGAGGCCGGGACCACAGTGACGCCCAAGCCCTGCGCCACGAGCCGCACCGCAGTGGAGATCTGTGACGCTCGGGCCACTGTGTGCGGGCTGAGGCCCGCGTCGGCGAGCAGGCGGGCGAGGTAGTCGTCGAGCAGGCTGGCGCGCCGGAACCGGATCCACCCCTGTGACGCCAGGTCTTCCAGGCGCAGGGCGGCGCGGTCCGAGAGAAGCGGGTGCCCTTTCGGCAGGACGGCGACGTAGGCTTCCTCGCCCAGAGGGTGAGCGTCGAAGGTGCACCCGGCGGGGAAGCGGTGCACGAGGATCATGTCGAGGGTTCCCTGGCGGACCATTCGTTCCATGTCCGTGGGATCGGGCTCCTCGTGGAGAGTCACCTGCAGCTTCGGGTGACGATTGCGCAGCTGCCCCAGTACCTGGGGAAGCTGGCGTGCTCCCAGGCCCATGTGGACAGCCATGATGATTTCGCCTGCCAGTTCCCCGTCGGCGGCGCGGGCGGCCGTGATGGCACGCCGGGACGCGGTCGTCGCGATCTTCGCCTCCGCGAGGAAAGCTCGCCCCGCCACCGTCACCGTCACCCCGCTCGGGGTGCGGGTGAACAGTTGCACCCCGAGGTGCTTCTCCAAGGTGGCGATCTGCTGCGACAGAGAAGGCTGAGTGACCCGCAGACGTTCTGCTGCCGCTGTCATGGAGCCCTCCTCGGCGACGGCCAGGGCGTATTCGTACTGGCGCAGGTTCATTCGAACTCCAACCTTCGATATGACATAGGAGATGTCAATGCAGAGTATACGTTGCCACTATTTGCCTCTATGTAGGGCGGCTCCTACCGTGGTGCACGCGCAGCGCAGACACCAGGGCCGGAAAGCTGCCGCCCGATCTCGGCGCGCGCCGTCAGATGTCTTTCAGATGTCTTTTTCTAGGAGCACACAATGGATTTCGAGGGCAAGAGCGTTCTGATCACGGGTGCGGGGTCGCGAGGAGGTATCGGCGCCGCGACGGCGCACGTGTTCGCACGCGACGGAGCGTCGGTGGTGATCACCGGCCGCAACGCTGAGCGCGGGGCCGAGGTGGTGGACGACATCACCGCCGGCGGAGGAAAGGCCAGGTTCATCCTCGCTGATCTGAGTGATCTCGCCGACGTCGAGCGGTTGGCCAAGGAGGCCGGTGAAATCGACGTGCTGGTCAACAACGCGGCAAGCTACAGGGCCAGCATCAAGCCGACCCTCGACCAGGACAGCGAAGCGAACGCGGAGTCATGGGACACCAACGTGCGCGCCAACTTCGTCCTCAGCACACGACTCGTCCGGGGGATGATCGAGCGGGGCGGCGGAAACATCGTCAACATCAGCAGTATCGCCGCCGCGATCGCCATGCCGCACATGGCGACGTATGGAGCGCAGAAGGCGGCCGTCGAATCGTTCACCCGCAGTTGGGCCGCGGAGTGGGGCCGGTACGGCATACGCGTCAACGCGGTGGCTCCCGGGAACGTGAACAGCGACAACGTGGTGGACTTCATCGGCGCCGACCGGTTCACGACCTGGTCCGAGGTCAACCCGCTCAAGCGCAACGCCACGCCCGAAGAACTCGCCGAGGTCATCGCGTTCGTGGCGAGCGAGCGCGCGAGCTTCGTCACCGGCCAGGTGATCGTGGCCGACGGCGGTCGCCTCGCCGTCTGAACGACGCGGCGACCACCGCCACCGCGAAGGTCTCCGGTCGCCCGTCCGTGTGCGGCCGGAGACCGAACCGGGTCACGACGCCGACCACCAGCCGGGCCGACGACGCACCCGCCTCAGTGCCTGAGGTCGTCGAGAACTCCAGTCTGATCCGGGTGGTCACTCGGGACGGCGGGAAGATCGCCGGCCGCTTCGCCTTCTACCCCGAGCACGTTCAGATCACCTCCGAGGCCGTTTCCAACTGACAGCGGGGGTGGGGCGGTTTCCCCCTCGACGCGCCGTTCCACCCCTTCGCCCAGCCCGACACCCACCTGACCCGCACCGGATTGTGCGAGAGGAGGACAGGCATGACCGAACTGACCCTGGAAGAGGCGGAAGCGTATGTGCTCGGCGTGTGTTTCAAGACCGGCCCCCCTGAGCGGATCGGTGTGGAGACGGAGTGGCTGGTCCAGGACCGCCACGACCCTCGGCTGCCGGTATCCGGCGACCGGCTGAACGCCGCCCTCGCGCCGATCGAGGTGACAGGCGCACTGCCCGGGGGCAGCAGGCTCACCCGTGAGCCGGGAGGCCAGCTGGAGCTGAGTTCCCCGCCGGCCCTCTCGCTCGGCGCGTGCGTCGAGATGATGGCCGCGGATCTCGCCGTACTGCGCACGGCAGTCGAGCAGGCCGATCTGGCACTCGTCGGCCGGGGCCTCGACCCCTATCGTGAACCGCCTCGCGTGCTCGACCATCCCCGCTACCGGGCCATGGAGAGCTTCTTCGACCGCGAGGGCCCCTGGGGCCGCGACATGATGCGCCGCACCGCATCCGTACAGATCAACCTGGACTCCGGCGAGGACTCCCGCGGCGTCGGCGGCTACCGCTCCCGCTGGGAACTCGCCCACCGTATCGGTCCCGTGCTCGTCGCCGCCTTCGCCAACTCCCCGATACAGGACGGGTGGCCCACCGGGTGGCTGTCCAGCCGGCAGGACATCTGGTCCCGGATGGATGCCGGTCGTACCCGCCCGCCCCGCTACCACTGCGACCCACGTGTGGCCTGGACCCGCTATGCGCTCGACGCGCAGGTGATGTGCATACCGGGCGACCTCAAAGGGGACTGGTCCGCGCCCTCCGGCTTGACCTTCCGCGCCTGGCTGGGAGGTGTACCCGAGCTGCGGCCGCCGACCCTGGCCGACCTGGACTACCACCTCAGCACTCTGTTCCCGCCGGTCAGACCGCGCGGCTGGCTGGAGTTGCGGATGACCGACGCGCAGAACGGCGACGGCTGGGTCGTGCCGACCGTGCTGGCCGCGACGCTCCTGAACGACACGGTGGCGGCCGATGCCGCCTACGCGGCAACCGAGCCACTGTGCCCGGACCCGCAGCGGCCCGTCCCCTCCCACGACGTCTGGCTGCGGGCGGCCCGCACCGGCCTCGACGACCAGGACCTCGCCAAGGCCGCCCGCGCCTGCTTTGCCGCGGCCGACAGCGCTCTCGCCGTTCCCGGCACCCCGGCGGTCCTGCGGCATGTCCTGACGGATTTCACCGAGCGCTACACAGAGCGCGGCCGTTCCCCCGCCCATGACCATCTGGACGCGCTCCGCCGCACCTGACCCCCGCAAAGGCATGCCATGACGAACGCCCCCACCTTCAGTACGGCTCGAAACGGGTCCATCGCCGCCCCCACTGCCACACCAGTCCCCGACGCATCCGCTGCCCCGGCAGGCTCCGATTCTGACGACGGTCTTCGCGTGTTGCCGCTTGGCCGCTGACGGTACCAGGACGGCGGATGCGCAGGGGGACTCCGTGTCGCTCACCGCCGCGACCCAGCCGAGCATCGAGGAGCTGGCGCTCGGGGCCCTGCCCGGTCGGTGAGTACGGGAACCGCGGCCCGACCGAGGCTGACGAAGAGCGGTGGGCGCAGTGGCCGGCCGAGGAGTGGGCCTCCAGGAGTTCCTTGATCCTGGTGGCGAGGAGTCTGCGCTGGTCGAGGACGGCTTGGAGTGAGAGGGCTTCTCGAAACCGAGTGTGCAGCTTGGGGTTCCGTACGGGTGTGCTGTTCAGGTGATTGTGGCCGCGCGGGGGCATGAAGGCAGGGCCTCTCGGTAGCACAGAGGGTGTCTACGCCACTGCTCACCAGGAGGCCCTGTTGCCGCAGTTGTATCGGTCTGCTGTGAAAGAGTCCATTCCGGACACACGGACGTGCGACTGTTTCGCCCACACGTACGGCAACGCCGCGGACCATCCGTGGGGCAGACACTGCTATCCGACCGACATGAGTGACGGAGAGTGGGCAGCGGTCCGCGACATGATCCCGAAGCCCGCATGGGCCGAGGGCCGGGGCGGCCGACCGGAGGAGTACTGCCACCGGGACATACTCGACGCGATCAGGTACGTGGTGGACAACGGCGTGAAGTGGCCCGCGCTGCCTGCCGATTACCCGCCGTGGAAGGCGGTGCACCGGTTCTTCACCCGCTGGCGCAAGCAGGGGCTGACCGGCGAGTTCCACGACCGGCTCCGCGCCGCGACCCGCGAAGCACAGGGCCGGGACGCGGAGCCGACGGCGGGGGTGATCGACTCGCAGTCCGCGAAGGGCACATCGACGGTCGGGGCCGCGACCAGCGGCTATGACGGCGGGAAGAAGATCAAAGGGCGCAAGCGGCACATCGTGGTAGACACCCTCGGCCTGATCCTGGCAGTCATGGTCACCCCCGCCTCGACAGGGGACCGGGACGCTGCCCAGGATCTCCTCTTGCAGACCGCGCGGCAGCATCACCGGCTCAGGCGGGTGTGGGCGGACAGCGGATACACCGGCATGCTGGTGGACTGGTGCGCGACGGCCCTGAACCTGATGCTGACCGTCATCCGCCGCAGCGACAGCCGGACAGGCTTCGTCGTGCTGCCCAGACGGTGGCTCGTCGAGCGGACGTTCGCCTGGCTCACCCGATCCCGGCGCCTCGCCCGCGACTACGAGCGGCTGCCCGCGTCGTCGGAGGCGATGATCCTGTGGTCGATGACCATGGTCATGACCCGCCGTCTCGGCCATTGCCGCAGGCGAACCGGCCCGGTGCCGGCTCGTGCACCCATCCCCGCGCAACGAGCCGCTTGAGCTTGCACCGCACTCCCTCGATCTTCGCAGGAACCACCTCCAGCCCCAACAAGGCAGTGATCTCGCGGCAGTTCAGTGGCTGACCGCCAGTGGCGCGGCGTTCGGCCAGCAGGCCCATGACCTGCTGATATTCCGGCGCCAGCACCTCGGCCGACAGCTCCTCCCGCCAGAGGGGAACCAGTGATCCGGACTTCACTGCCGACGGCTTCCTGGCCTTGTTCCCCTCCGTCATCTTCCCCGCCACAGCCTCCTGGGCTGCGGTTTCACCCGCGTCCCACACCTCGCTGACCCGCCTGCGGGCGATCAGCCACTCGTCCCACTCCGACTGCGCCGCCTCCAGCTCGGCCTGCAACTCCTCCACCCGCCTCCGGGCCGCACGCTCCCGCTCCTCCAGCCGCCCCAGCACCGACGCCATCACACACCTCCAGCACGCCACCTCCACGGACGCACCGGACCTACCTCACCCACCCCGGCATCACGCCTGACCAGCACAAACCAAGCCACCACACTCGGTTTCGAGAAACCCTTGAGCTGGCGAGGCTGGGGACGATCAGGGCGGCGGCGTCCGTGCCGGGGACGACGACGGTCTGTTCGTCGAGTGCGGTGACGATGTCCTCGACCAGGCGTTCGGCCGTCCTCGCAAAGGCGCCGATGGAGGCGGGCTGGTCGACGACTACGAGCACGGTGCCGTGCTTGGCCTGCACCTTCGTGAAGACTTCGCGGAGTTTGGGCTCGCTGCTGGGCAGTCGCTTGTCGAGGGCTTTCTTCCTGGTCGGGGTGACGGCGGTGGCGTGGTGTTCGCCCTTGCCGACGTCCAGGCCGAGGAAGACGCCGATGTCGCTGGTGTCGATCACGTGCAGTCTCCGGTCGTACTCGCCCGGCCGTCCAGCGGCACCGATCGCCACATCCACATGACGAAGAGCTTCCCTGCCTCCGGAGATGCCGGTGGTCATGCCCCTGATCAGCGGTCTGTCGATGCCTCCGGAGCTGGTGACACCAGCCCCCGCCATGCGTTCGGGGGGACCCGTCATGCCGGCTCCAGAGGCCGAGCGCCCCATTGCGGGGCCACGAAGAAGGTAATTGTGCTGAGCCGGTTCCTCGCCCGGCTGGTTGGGCAAAGCGCTGGCCTCAACTCGGCGTCATCTTTGCTGAGTTGCTTCAGCTCAGCCGGCTCGGAACTGGTCAGGCCGGCGTCGGCGTCGGCGTCGGCGTCGGCGTCGGCCTGCCGGACCCAGGACCGCAGGGCCTCTCTGGTCAGTTCGGTCGGTGGTGGAGCAGGGCGGCCCGCAAGTCGTTCTCTGTGATCTGGCCGGCGGGGCGGTGGAGTGTCCAGTGGTGGGCCTCGCCGTCCATGGACAGCACGGCGACGACGGTTTCCCGCGGGGGACGGCCGGGTTCGGTGTGGGCGAATTGGCGGATGACGACGGCGGTGTCGTCGTCCAGTCCGAGCAGGGCGCGCACGGCGTCGCCCAGTTCGCGTAGATGCGGGCTCAGCCCGGGGGGTGCTGGGCGCGGTCGCGGTGGCACGGGGGGTACTCCTTCGGTGTGCGGGTGGTGGGGCGGTCCAGGACGGGTGTCCTGACAGGAGGTCGGGCAGCGCGGTGGTGTCCGGGCACGGTTGCCTGCCAGGCGGCGAGGAGCAGCAGCGTGCCGGTTTCGGCCAGGAGACTGAGCTGGGCCTGTGGGGCGGGCTGCAGGCCGTGTTCGGTGAATCCGAAGACGCCTACGGTGCGTGAGGCCGCGAAGCCCCCGAGGGCGCCCAGGGCCACACCGGCGGCAGCGATCCTCAGCAGCGGCGGCATCCCGGTCAGCAGCAGGGCGGCGACCGCGAAGGAGACGCTCGCCTGGAGCAGGAACAGGGGGCCGACGATGTGGATGAAGCGGTACTCGTCGACGTAGAGCTGGGCGTGGATGTATCCGCTCACGGCGAGCGTGGCGGCGATCGCCCAGCGCAGGGCCGCGGCGAGGAGCCTTCCGGTGCTCATGCCAGCCTCTCATCCTTGATCGCCAGCTCCCGGGAGCCCTGCCGGTAGCCGACGGTGCGAATGCCGAGGGCTTCCTTGAGGTGTCGGGCGGGGACGACCTGGGGGGTGGGTGCGGGGGCCCGACCCGGCTTCGGCAGCGGGTAGGCCGTGGTGGTGGCGGAGTGGAAGGTGATGTTGCCCTCTGTCTTCGTGAACAGCTGGTGGACATGCCCGTTGAGACAGGTGACCGAGGAGAAACGGCGCAGGAGCGCGATGACCCGCAACGCATCGTCCGTGCTCCAGCCCCACTTCGGGTACATCGCGAACAGCGGGATGTGGCTGAAGACCACGACGGGGGTGTCCGACGACAGTCCCGAAAGGTCCCTGCGGACGAATTCGATCTGCTCGTTGCCGAGGTGACCGAGCTTCTCCAGGCTCAGGGTGTTGACCAGGGCGATGAAGTGCACGCCGTGGGTGTCGAAGCTGTACCAGCCGTCGCCGAGCGTGCCCTTGCCGAAGGTCTGCCGGTAGGCGCGGCCGGCGTCGCCGATGGAGTCGTGCTCGCCCGGCACGGTGAAGACGTGATCCGTCTGCATACCGGTCATCATCTGCCTGACCTGGTCGAACTGTGCCGCCGTGGACAGGTGGGTGAGGTCGCCGCTGTGCATGACGAAGTCGGGCCGGAATCCGAGCGAGTTGACCTGGTGGATCGCTTCGGTGAAGGAGCCGGCCACGTCCATGTTCGCCGGGCCCTGGAAGCCGATGTGGCTGTCGGAGACCTGCACGAAGCGCAGTGCGCCGTCTGTCGTCGTGCCGCCTGCCGTCGCGGCGGCAGCGGTGTTCCGGGAGTCGGCGATGTGGCTGATCACCTCTCCACCGGCCACGGTCAGCACCACGGCCCCGCCGAACCACCCCGCGTGCCGCAGGAGTTGACGTCGCGTCATGCCGTTGGGCCCGGCGGGCTGTTCGGTGTCGCCCACCGGCGCCGGGTCAACGCTGTCGTGGTATTCGGTCATCGGGTCACCTCCACGGTGGCGGTCATGAACGGATGGATGGTGCACAGGTAGGCGTAGGCGCCGGGCTTGGTGAACTTGTAGCTGTAGGTGGCATGGGTGGCCAGGGCGGCCGAGTGCAGGGGGCCGCCCGCTCCGGAGCTGGTGACGGTATGGGCGTCGGTGTCTTGATTGGTCCAGGTCACCGTCGTGCCCACCTTGACCTTCAGCGTGGTCGGGGAGAATGCGAAGTTCTTGATCGCCACGGCGTCTCCGGTCACCGGAGCGGTCGACGCACCCCCGCTCGGGGGGCTCATGGGCATGCTCATGCTGGGCATGGGTGAGGTGTCCGGAGCGGTGCCCGGCGCGTTTCCCGGTCCGGAGGCACCGGGCATCCCGGCCGTCTGATGCTGACCCCGTCCAGGTGTGACGGCGCCGGGGCCGGCGGCCGAGGAATGCGACGACTGGCCGCATGCGCTCAGGAGCCCCAACGTGCCGACGGTCGCGACGGCGGCGACGGCGAGTCCGGCAGCGGCGCGTGATCGTCGGCCTGGTGTACGAAGGTTCAGGTGCATGGTGTTCGTTCCTCGAAGGTGCAGGCGGCATACGGCAGTTCCCCCGGCAGGCCCAAGAGCGGTGCGCCGTGGGCCGGTGATCCCCGTTCGGGGAAACAAGAGGGAAAAGCCGTACAGATCGGTTCTTTCCTGAGTCCACGGACGGCGGGGGTCGCACGGTTCAGTCGATATGCGGTTTTTGCGACCCTTCGTCGGGGTGTCGCGGATCGGCCGGCTCTCCGGCCCTCCGCATGCACGGCCCGTGGCGCCGTGACGCCTTGCAGGGGTGTGACCCCCTCATTGCCTCCGGGTGTCACTGTGGCCGCACAGAGTGTCACGAGACAAAGCGGTAAATATGCGCAATGATCCTCTTATGCCATGGAGCCTCAGAAAACGTGGTAAAGAGGCCGATCCGGATCGCTCCGCGAACCGTGTCTCTGGGAAAGGGGCCCTTTCGACCGCGGACGAGGAACTGCTGCGCACTCTGTATGCCGAGCACGCGGGGCCCCTGTTCCACTACGCGCTTCGGCTGACTTCGGGAGACCGGCAGTGGGCGGAGGATGTGGTGCAGGAGACACTGCTGCGGGCGTGGCAGCATCCCGCCGCGTTCGAGCCCGCACGGGGCCCGGCCCGGGCATGGCTGTGTACGGTCGCCCGGCACCTGGTCATCGATGCCCACCGGGCCCGGCAGGCCAGGCCGGCCGAGGCCGGCGGCGAGGCGCTGGAGCGGGCAGCCGAGCAGACGTCCGGCGAGGACGAGATCGAGCAGGCACTGCAGAGCTGGGCGGTGGCCGACGCGCTCCGGACGCTGTCCCCGGACCACCGTGCGGTCCTGCTGGAGACCTACTACCACGGCCGGACCATGACGGAGGCCGCACGGGTGCTGGGCATCCCGCTGGGCACCGTGAAGTCACGGACGTACTACGCCCTGCACGCCCTGAGGCTGGCGCTCCAGGAGCGGGGGATCGAGCCATGACCGTGGCGTGCAGGAGGTGGCGACCATGAGTACGGAGCACGACGCTCTCCGGCTGGCGCTGGGAGCATACGTCCTGGGCACACTGCCCTCGGCGGAAGCGGAGCGGGTGCGCTCCCATCTCGCGGAATGCGCCGAGTGCCGGGCCGAACACGCTCAGCTGACGGGACTGCCCGCGCTGCTGGCGACGGTGGCCCCGGCGGAAGCCGCAGGCCAGGCGGTGTCAGCGGCCGACGCGGAGCTCGCCGACCGGCTGGTGGCACGGGCGGCCGAAAGCGTGCAGGGTCCTCCGTACGCTCGGCCAGCCGCGGCCGGGGTGCCGCAGACACGCGAGGCGGGGGTGCTGGAGAGGCTGCTGCAGCAGGCCGCGGCCCGGCGCCGCAAGACGTGGCGGCTGCAACTCGCCGGCGCCGCCGCCTCCCTGATGCTCCTCGCGGGAGCGGTCGGCGGCACCTGGCTGGCGGCCATCGGGTCCGTGAGCAGTGAGGCGACGCCGCACGGACCGACCGCCCCGGCTCCGTCGCGCACCTTCTCCGGACATGATCCCGCCACCGGCGTCACCGCTTCGGTGAAGGTCTCGCCCTCTGCTTGGGGCAGCGTCCTACAGGTCTCCGCCAAGGGGGCACCCGCCGGGATCACCTGCCGGTTGCAGGCGGTCGGATCCGGCGGCGTCCGGGCGGACGGCGCCACCTGGCGGGCTGGTGAGTACCCCTCCGGCACCACGGTCCCCGGGGCGGTCCCCATGTCTCCGGGTGCCATCGAGCACTTCGAGATCGTCGCCGGCAACGGTCAGAAGCTGGTCACGATCCGAGCGTGAGATCGCCGGGAGCCCGCCCGACTCGGCGTCGGGCGGACTCCCGGCGCACCGGACCACGGTCGTTCACGGGAATCCGGCCCGCTCCCCTTCCGTGGTTGCCGAACGAGTGGGATGGGCCGCCCGTGCCGTCCATCCCCGCGAAGAAGGCCAGTCCTTCGCCGACTTGACGCGCGAGTGCGCGGCCGCGGCCTGCACGCTTCGCGGTCTTGACCTGACCGGCAAGAACGGAGCAAAAGGCGCGAATTGCTCGAACCGTTCGGCATGTGCCGTCCGTGGAACTGAATGAACGCACCGATGCAGGATCCGGCCTCCCGACCGTCCTTCGAATGCGTTGGCAGTCTGCACGTTCCGGTCTCCGCACATGCACAGAAGAGTCAGAAGACCATGTTCGTAACCGATTCCCCCCCAACGAGCCCACCGGCCTCCCGGTGTTGCCGACACGAGGCACTGCTCGCCCTGCCCGCGCAGGAGGCGCACGTCTCCGCCGCTCGTCACCTCACGGCCGATCTGCTGGAGACCTGGCACGTTGCCGAGAGCGAGCGCGAGTCCGCCGTGCTCATCGTCGACGAACTCGCGGCCAACGCCGCCCAGTACGGCCGAGAGCACATGACCCTGCGGCTCGTCCTCGACCACGGCACCCTGAACATCGTGGTCAGTGACTCCGGAACGGCCGTGGAGCGCCGTCGCCCGGACACCGCCCCGGACGAGCACGGCCGCGGCACCGGCATCGTCCAGTACCTCGCGCAGTCGACCGAGGTCCACCAGACGCGCAGCGGCCGCGAGGTCCGCGCCCGCCTGAGGTGCTGGGCATGACCGGCCCCGGGTTTCCGTGCGAGCAGCCGTCCCCGGCCGGGCCCGGCACCGCGGCAATGCGCCGGTCGCCGGCCACCGGCGGCCGCCACGGCGCAGGATCACCCGGCGACCCCCGCGAACGGGCGCTCACGGCCCACAAGCCGTGCCCCGTCGTTGTCTGCCCAGCCCCGGTCCGGGGGCCTGTACGGTCCCCGGCGAACCCACCGGACTTCGACCATGGCAGCCCGGACCGCAGCGATCTGGACCACGACACGATGCTGTGCACACGCTGCGGCGCTCGCCCCGCCGTATCGGGGCAGGACATCCCACTGAACACCGGCGAGGACGTCGGCGCCCCGCCCCCGCACGAGGCGTACGCGAAAGCGCCCGACCTGCGCCGCGAAATGCACCAGTTGCTCGCCCTCGGAGCCGAGCGCGACGGCCGCCAGGCCAGGATCTTCACCGTGGCGCCGGTCGACGCCGCGGTCGCCGAACGCGCCTGGCTGCTGCGCCGGGCAGCCCTCATGGACCGTATGGCCCTGGAAAGCCCTGACCCCGGCCCAGCCGGCGCGGCCGCACAAACCGCCGAACAACTCCTGCGGCACGACCGCCGCCGTCCCGACCTGGTGGCCGGTCCGTACCGGCCGGACACGATCACGCCCGGCCCCGGCTGCCGCCGCTACGTCCGCCAGGAGTACGCCGCATGGACGGCTGCCGGCGGCCCAGAATCCGAATCGATCCCGACACGACAAGAAGAAGGAAAGACCCATGAATCGCAAGGAGACCGAAACCTGGCACGCTCCCGCAGCAGCCGGCCGGGTCCGCTCGCCTCGTCCCCCGAGCCCGACAGCCACCGGTGAGCATCACCCCGGCCGACGACAGGAACCGGCACACCGGAAAGAGCCGATGAACGCACCGTGCCCGAACGCGGAGACCCATCAGCTGTCCCGGGTGCCCGAGCGCGGTTGCTTCCAGGGGCGGCGGCCGGGTGCCCAGCCGGCCCGAACGCCCCCGCGCACTCCTCGGACCCGGCGGCCGGTGCAGGCAGCCATGCGGGTCACAGACGGCGAACTACGCCTCACCGTAGGCCTGATGCCGGCCGGGCCCTTTGCAGTCGCGGCGACGGGCGACGATTTCACTTGTGCGGCCCGGCCGGACCACGCCCAGGGAACCCCCCGATGGCGCGGACGGCGGACACCGGTGCGACCGCCGTGCCAGGCGCACCGGGAAACCTCCTCCCAGACGCCCGCGTACGAGAGCGCGGGCACGGACGTCGGCCTGCCCGGCCACCTCCTGCGGATCCCCTCCCGCGACGACGCGTGCCGGCCACCCGTCGGTGCGGAGCCTGGCCGGGTGGTGGACATCGGCCGCGTCCAGCAGCGCGGTGTCCAGGGCGGGTGTGGCCGATACTGCGAAGGCAGACCCTTCGCAGTATCGGCGCACGGGCGACCGTGCTGGACGGGCCCGCCGGTGTCAGCGGGCCGTCGTCCGCGGCCAACGGTGTGCGCCTCCCGCCGCGTCGACGGTCCGCACGGCCCAGTCGTGGGCGGAACGCTTCTTCTGATCGCCGAGGCAGGTACGAGGGCCGACGCGTTCGAAGGGGTGGTGTGACGATGTTCCGCAATGCGCTGGAACCCTGGCACCTGCTGATCCTGGTCGCCGTGGTGATTTTGATCTTCGGCTCGAAGAAACTGCCCGACACGGCCCGGGCGTTGGGCAAGTCCATGCGGATCCTCAAAAGCGAGACCAAGGCCATGAAGGACGACGGCGTATCGAACGAGCCACGCCCCGAGCCCGGGCCTGCACCGGCACCGCGGACGATCCCGGGCGCTCCCGCAGACACCGCCACCGCCCGCACCCCGTCCACGGACAGCACGACCAGCCACCGAGACTGAACCCGGTCCTGCCGCGCCCCCGGCTCATCCCCGCACGGGACGCTGCCGCGAAGCCTCTTCGGCCGGCTCACCTCTTGAGGGCGACACCTGCGGCGCCGGGGACCGCCGCTGCCGGGGCGCCGCGTCGTTGTCTGCGGTATCGGTCGGCGTCTTGGCCGCAGCAGCGCTGTTTCCCGGCCGGGCGCGGCGCGTAGCAGGGGGACGGTCCGAGGACCTTCGCGAGCCGCCCATCCTCGGGACCGGGCAGGGCAGATCAGCTCGCGGTAGGTGGTGCCGACCCGGACCAACCGCCTCCTGGGCGCGTCACCGGCCGCAAGCGCCGCCGTGGCTCGCGCCCCACGGGGTGACGGAGAGGATCACGTACTGACGCAGGGCCGGTGGTCCCCGGTCCGCCGCACGAAATGAGGACGTGGCGTGCCCCAGTCGGCCCGCAACAAGGAGAAGGATCCCGAGGGACGGATGCCGCTCGCGGAGCACCTTCGTGAGCTCCGCAACCGGCTCGCCAAGGCCGTCCTTGCCATCCTGGCCGTCACGGTCGCCGCGGCCTTCTACTACAAGGGCATCATCAACTTCTGCACGAGGCCGGTGCTGGACTCGGTCGGCTGCCCGACGTCCTTCGCCGATCTGGCCAAGCAGACCGCGGACACCACCTGCGCGCGGATCACGATCAACGGTCTGCTCGCGCCCTTCACTCTGGCGCTGAAGGTGTCCCTGATGGCTGGCGTCCTGCTGGCCTCGCCGGTATGGCTGTACCAGTTGTGGGCGTTCGTCGCCCCCGGCCTGCACAAGCACGAGCGTAAATACGCGTACGCGTTCGCCGGGGTGGGCGTCCCGCTGTTCTTCGGCGGCGCCTTCTTCGCCTACAAGGTGTTGCCCACGACCGCGAAGGTGTTGATCGACTTCACCCCGCACGGGGTGGACAACCTGTTGCCGCTGGACGATCTGCTCGACCTCGTCACCCGCATGGTGGTCGTCTTCGGTCTCTCCTTCGAGATGCCGCTGCTGCTGGTGATGCTGAACCTCACCGGAGTGCTGTCCGGTCAGCGGATGCTCGGCCGGTGGCGCGGCACGGTCGTCGGGATCTCGGTCTTTTCGGCTGTGGCGACGCCGAGCACGGACCCGCTGAGCATGCTGGCGCTGGCCGCACCGATCTGGGTGCTCTATTTCGCCGCCGTCGTCTTCTCGCTTCTCAATGACCGGCGCAAGGCCCGAAGAGAGACAGAGGAACCCGGGCGACCCAGCGGGATCTGACGCCGGGGGAGCGGACCGGGCTTGCGGGAGGAGAACGCGCGGCGCGCAGCACGATGTGTTCCTCGCCCGACCGCGAGGTTGGCGTTTCGCACGATGCCGTCTGCCGTCCGGTAATGGTGGACGAGGACGATCTGGCCTCTCGTAGCGGCCGAAATGCCGAGGCATCGGCGAAGCGGCGTATGACGGCCACACACGTGGCCGTGGGCCACGATCCCCGGGCGCCGGGCGCGTCGACCGGGCCGGGTGACCCGGAGGTGGACGACGGCGTCCACCTTCACCGACGTTGTCCTTGGCGATGCCCTCCTGGGGACCGGCATGGTGGCCACCTGCACGTTCAGGACTCGCCGGGATGTGTGCCTACAGATGGGGGAGGACGAAGTTGAATCCCTGGGCGCTGTGGGCACCGCCGGCCTTGCAGACGCCGTCGGTCGGAGGTCAAGGCCCCGCCGCCATGTACACCCACACGCTGACCGCCGGACCCACTCAACTTCGAAGACCCGTGTATCTCCACGTCGAAGGAGACCAAGGGCACGAACTCGGCCCGGGCGTCCGACCACAGCTTCACGATCGACGGATACTTGGCGCCCCAGGACTCCTGGAACTCAAGGAACCGCTCCGTGGTCCACCAGCACCGGCCTGCCGCCCGTCGGCCACACCGTTACCGACCGCAGCAGTCAGCCACGCTCAAGGTTCTGCCACGCCCTTTGCCCGCCGCGCCGTGCACACCGTAGACACCGTCTACGGCGAGCGCGGCGTCGTTCCCGTCATCCGAGGAAACCAGGGTGGTCACTCGGTATCTCCCAGCTCATATTTCACCCGCAGGACGTCGGGTCGGGTCCAGCCGTCAGCGGTCTCGACTCTGCGCCCGGTCTTTGTGTCAACGAGGCAGCTCCGAAAGCGCCATACGAGAGGACGACCATCAAGGAGCAGATGCCGACCCGCTTCCTCGGCGACCACATCGAGCTCAGCGCTCATCCACAACCGTCTCGGCGCAAAACCAAGAGCGACCATCAGCTTGTGCGTAGACCCGCCATTGGCGAGCAGATCGCTGAACCCCGGAGCGAGGTCGGCGGGAAAGTACATAGTGTTGTAGTTCGCCGGGATTCCGTCGATTTTTCCCAGTCGAACCAGCCTGACGATCTGAGCGTTTTCCGTGAGGCGCAGCGTCTTGCGCAGAGAGGCCGGGGCGTGCATCCTCTCGACACTGAGAACGTTGATTTCAGGCTGTCCTCCGGCCTGCTTCACCGTCTCCGTCCAGCTCGGCCCCACCTTGTCACTCACGGTGTACTCAAGTCGCCTGGCCACGTAGGTGCCCGAGCCGCGTGTCCGGGACACCAGGTGCCGTCGCTGCAACTCCTCAAGCGCCATTCGCGAGGTCAGACGACTCACCTTGTACTGCGCTGCCAGCTCGTTTTCCGAGGGGAGCCGAGTTCCGGGGGGCGCATCCTTCATTGCGCCCGCGAGCTCATCGGCGAGCCGTAGATAGGTGGCGGTAGCCACAGGGTGCTTCCCCTTCGTCGAAGATTCGTATCGGCGCACGCGGCACCCGCGCGACCACCTCGGACGGCACAGGAGCTCCAGTCGACTGGGCGCATGCGTACCCGATGACCGGCGACCTCGAAGTCTACCAACCTGTCGTTGCCGAGCAGTTCGGCGAGTACGCCCGATCTGCTGAGGCCGAGATCTTCTGGACCTCCATTCCTCTGGCGCAGACAAGGGTCGTTCCGGCCCGGGCGCCGGCCCGTTGCCGCTGCGGTTCGCAGGCCGGGAGGACCTTGCCGAGCGAGAGCCGTGGACGATGACCCCTTTCCGGCCGTTCGTGGATCACCCGAGTCCGTTGCTTGTTTTCTCCTGCGGACCGGCTATTTGCTCCCTGTCAGGAACGTTCGGATACGCCCGATGACTTCTTCGTTCGCCTGGCTTTGCACGGTGTGGCCCAATTTCGGCATCACCACGAGCTCTGATCCTTCGATCAGGTCGGCAATTTCGGCGGAGCAGGCGGGCGGCGTGACCCAGTCGTCCTCCCCGCACATGACCAGTGCGGGAATACGCAATGACGGGAGCCGGCCGCGTATGTCGTAGGACTTGCCAAGATACAGGCGCGCGTGAAGTTCCGTGTTGACAGGATTCATGAGCGCCGACCTGAGCGCCGCCTCGGCCGATGTGTTCTCGTCGTACAGCCGGCTCATGGCAAACTTGATGATCCGGTGCTCGGTGTCGTTCACGAGTCGCCCGCGGAGAAACCTTTCGACCATGTCCCTGGTGGCCATCGGTGCTTGGTCTGCACGTTTTTCGTAATTGGCGAGCGCCATGTCCACGAACTCGTCACTGGCTGTGCCGCCGATGAGGACGAGTCGGGAAACGCTCCCTTGGTACCGCAGGGCGTGCATCATTGCGAGTTGCGCGCCGAATGATATCCCGATGAGCGTCGCCTGGGATGATCCGGTCAGTGTTGATCGCAGGGACTCAAGGTCCTCGACCAGCTGATCCACAGTCAGCGGTTCTCTGGTTTCGGATGCGCCGAGGCCGCGCCGCTGGTAAGCGATCACACGGAATGCGTCGCCGAGGGGCTGAAATGCAGCAAACGTCCCGGGAACGTCCGAATTGCCCCGCCCGCCGTGGAGAAGGATGACGGGGGGTGCGTCGTGATCGCCCACTTCTTGGTAGGCGTGCAGTGCGCCGTTCACGAGTGCTTTTCCGTGCATCCGTGATCAACTCCTCGGTTTTCTTTGTGTGTCGGGTCGAACAGAAGGGAGAAGGCTTCACAAGGGGGGCGTCGCTGTGCGGCATCCGCGACAGAAGTCACTTCGGAACCGGGTGTTCGGCTTCCCGGAGTCCGTCGCCGAGGCTTTGATCGCGACACGGGATGCATGACAACGCACCTGCCGGCGCAGACCTGCGGGCGTGCAAAAGGCGTGATGTCCGGGGGAGACGTGTCCTCGTCGAAGCGCAGGCTCGCCGGTACCCGCGCACAGATCACCCTTTGAACACCTGGGCCGCGAGTTGGGGCTTGTCGGTGATGACGGCGTCGATGCCCAGCGCAGCGAGTTGTTGGAGGGCGGGCCGGTCGGTTGGCGTGCCGAAACTTGACAGCGGCGCGGCGACTGCGATCGTGGAGAACCCCGCGGCACGAAGGTTGTCCAGGACCCTGGGCTCATAGTCCTTCGGCAGCACGCGTATCCACCGCGCGCCGACAGCATGGGCGGTCGTCATGGCGTCAGCGCCACCGGGGAAGAACGTTCCGATGCCGGCTTCCGGAGAACGGTCGCGGATCAATGCCGCAATGGCAGGCGTGTAAGCGGAAAACAGGCTGCGTTCCAGAGCGCCGTGATGTTCGACCGCTTCGACGAACCGATCGATCTCACGGCGTCCGGAAAACTTCACGTCAACGATAATCGGGGACGTGCCTGTCAGGGCGAGAAAGTCATTGAATTCGAGTAGGCTCGGGAAGATTTCACGAGCATCGGACAGTGACACCGCTTCCACGCGCTCCGCATTTCCACACAAGCGGAGGAAGTCGTCGTCATGAAAGCAGACTATATGGCCGTCGGCGGTCAACTGGACATCGGTTTCGAGGATATCGGCACCGGCGGATAGTGCCAGTTCGTAGGATCGTGCACTGTTCTCGACAGCGAGGTCGGGTGCGCCCCGGTGTCCGATCACAGCCGGTGCGGCCCGGTGCTTGCGAGTTTCCAACCAGAATGACATGCGCTGCTTCCTCATTCGAGGGTGATCGCGGTACGTGTGGTCAAACAAAGGCGTGCGTCTCGGTCTGGTGATGCGTGGCTGGACGGAGACGCACGCAAACTTCGGTGCCCGGACCGGAGCTTGGTTCGCATACTCACCCGCAGTTCCGGCGTCCGAATCGAGCAGTGGTTCGTTCTAGTGTGATCCGTTCGAGGGCGGCAGCGTGTCGGGGAGCCGTCGGTCCGCGGTGTCGAAGAGGTGGATGTCCGCGGTGTTCGCCGCGACCGTGATCACGGCGGGCACCGTCTGATCGGCGTGCATGCGCACCCGGACGCGCTGTTCATCGCCGGTACGGAAGTGCACGAGCCGTTCCCGGCCCAGCAGTTCGTTCTCCTCGACCGTGCCGTGCAGCACGAGGTCCGCGCCGGTGGCGTCCTCGGGCCCCGGCACCACTCGGAGGTCTTCCGGCCGGACACCGAAACAACCAAGCCGGTCTTCGGCGAGCGCGGCACGTAGTCGCGCGGGCAGGACGGGGTGCGACCCGGTCAGGTCGAGGATGTTCATGCTGCCGAGGAAGGAGGCGACGAACCGGGTGGCCGGCTGCTGGTAGACCTGCTCGGGCGGGCCGTCCTGCTCGATCCGCCCGTCACGCATCACCACGAGCCGGTCCGCGAGGGCGAGGGCTTCGGCCTGGTCGTGCGTGACATAGAACGTCGTCGCACCGCTGTGGCGCTGCAGGCGCCGGATCTCCGTCCTCAACTCGCCGCGCAGCTCCGCGTCGATATTGGACAGTGGCTCGTCCATCAGCAGCACGTTGGGTTCGCGTACCAGTGCCCGTCCGATACCGACGCGCTGTCGCTGTCCGCCGGAGAGCTGGGCGGGCCGCGATCCCATCACTGGTCCAAGGCGTAGCAGCTCGGCCATCTCACGCGCCCGCCGGCGGCGGGCCTGGCGTGGGACCTTGGCCATGCGCAAGGGGTATTCGATGTTCTCCAGTACGGTCTTGGTCGGGTAGAGGGCATAGTTCTGGAAGACCATCGCGACACCCCGGTCACCCGGTTCGCGGTGGGTCATGTCCTCGCCGCCGATCATCGTCCGGCCCTCGGAGATCCGCTCAAGGCCAGCGATACAGCGCAACAGGGTTGTCTTTCCGCATCCCGAGGGGCCCAGCAGGACGACGAACGTACCCGGCTCCACGGCCAGCTCTATACCGTCGAGCGCATGCCTGCCGCCGGGGTAGACCTTCGTGATCCCCTCGACGCCGACCGGCCGGCCGGGGGCCGTCGTCTGCCTTGCCTGTTCGGCTCTCACCGTGGTCGTGCTCATGAACACACCTACTTCATCGGGTGACGAGACCGGTGATGGACTGTGCTGCTTCGTCCAGCGCCTGCTGAACCGGCTTGGTGCCGCTCAACGCCGCGACAACCGCGTCCTTGAGCCGGTCCTGCGCCTCCTCCGCGTGTGAGCCGGGGAACTGATACCAGGGCACCAGCGTCTTGATCGCGTGGGTACCGGCGGCACGCAGTGGGTCACTGTCCAGGTAGTTCTTCAGATAGCGGGGATCGGTGAGTGCCTGCTGGTTGGCCGATGTGTAGCCGGTCGTCTTCACCAACTGTGTCTGCCCGGACGGCCCGATCAGTTCCTGGATCACCCGCCATGCCGAGCGTTTCACCTTCTCGTTCTCGGTGAGGATCACCGCGGACCCACCACCGGCCGGTGTGCGACGGCGGCCGCCGTCGGGCACGGGCGAGACGTCGGTGCGGAGCGAGAACGAGGCTCCGTCGGCAACGCTGCTGGTCTGCGCCGAGCTCTGCAGCATCATGGCGATGTCACCGCGGATGAAGGCCGCGGTCAGGTCGGCCGAGGTGATGACGGTGCTGGTGCCGTCCGCCACGAGGTCGCGCCAGTACTGCAGCAGCCGCACCACAGGCTGCTTGTTGACTGTCACGTGCTTCTCGTCCCGGTCCATCAGCGACCCGCCCGCGGAGCGGAGCATGTTCTGCAGTCCGAAGTTGGAGTTGGTGTCGTAGGGCCAGGCGACTCCGTACCGGGCGGCCTTGCTCTTGACGACTTCGGTCGCGTACCTCTTCAGCTCGCTGAAGGTGGCTGGTGTCCGGTCGGGATCGAGTCCGGCTTTACGCAGCGCGTTCACATTGAGGTAGAGCACGGTCGTGCTGACGGAGTAGGGAACGCCCATCGTGCGGCCGTCCATCTTGTCCACGCCCAGCAAGGCCGGAGAGTACTGCGAGGCGTCGAAATCCGCTTGCTTCATGAGGTCGTCGAGTGGCTGCGCCAGCTTGCTGTCGACGTAGGTGCGCACCGAATTGGTGCCCACGAGCGCGACGTCGGGGCGGTGGCCCGAGGTGAGATCCGCCTGGAGCCGGGTGTCGACATCGGGCCACCACGGCCCGCCCGCCTTCTCCAGCTTCACCGTGATGCCGGTCCGGCGAGTGAACTCGGCCCCCAGGGTTGCCTGGACATTGCCAGCGATCTTGGGATCGGTCGGGATGAGCAGGTTGATCGTCTTGGCGTCGGTGTTGCCGGTACCGCTACTGCTTCCGCACGCGGTGGTCGTGCCGGCGGCGGCAACGGCGAGCGCCCCCATCAGGGCACGCCTGCGGGATATCGTGACGTTCATCGGGATTTCCTTCACTGGGGTGGATGGAGGCTTATTCGCCGCCGTTGGTCAGCGCGATGCCGCGCACCAACTGGCGCTGGACGAGGAGGAAGAAGAGCAGGAGCGGCAGCGTGGCCAGCGTCGCCGCGGCCATCTGGGTGCCGTAGCTGCTGAGGCTGTCCGGCGAGGCGTAGCGTGCGATGCCGTAGGGCACCGTGGCCGCCCGGTCGGAGCGCAACAGCACCGAGGGCCAGAACAGATCGTTCCAGTGCCCCACCACCGTGAACACGGCGAACGCCGCCAGCGCGGGCCTGACGTTGGGCAGCACGATGCGCCACACCATCGCGACCGGTCCGGTCCGGTCCAGCCGGGCTGCGTCGAAAACGCTCTGCGGCAGGGAGAGCACGAACTGGCGGAACAGGAAGATACCGAACGCGCTGCCGACGCTCGGCAGTACCAGTGCGGTGTAGCTGTCCAGCAGGTTGACTTTGGACAGGGCGTAGAAGACCGGGATTCCGGTCACCTGCGGTGGTATCGCCAGGCAGAGCATGACCGTCCAGAAGGACAGCTCGCGGTTGCGGAACCGCAGCCGGGCCAGGGCGTAGCCGGCGGGCAGCGAGGTCAGCACCTGCGCCACGAACACCACCGCGACGACGACCACCGTGTTCAGGTACAGGCCGGGCCAGTCGACGTCGTGCCATGCCTGCCGGAAGTTGTCCAGCGTGAAGCCTGACAAGCTCACCGACCCGGGTTTGAGGTGCTTGTTCGGGGTGACCGCGGCCAGCGCCATGAGCGCGAACGGGGTCAGCATGAACACGGCCCCCGCGGCGAGCACGGCGCGCAAGCTCCAGCGGACCCATATGCCGCGGCTGTCAGTGACCTGGCGGCGGGCGAGCCGCGGAGGCTTGCGGGGCATCGTTGCCGTACTCATCGGCGACCGTCCTTTTCCCAGCGGCGCCCCCCGAGGCGCAACTGCACCGCCACCGTGATCAGGACCAGTACCAGCAGTACGGCGTTGATCACGGAGCCGCCGCCGATGTCGAGATAGCTCACCCCGCGCTGCCAGGCGGCAAACGACAGGGTGCTGGTGCTCTGCTGTGGTCCGCCGTCGGTCATGACCCGGACCTGGTCGTACACACGCAGTGAGTCACGTGTCGTGATGACCAGTGCGAATGTGGTGGCCGGCCCGATCGCGGGCCAGATCACCGACCAGAACCGGTGCCAGGCACCGGCCCGGTCCATCCGGGCGGCGTCCTCCAGGTGGGCGGGCACGTTCGACAGGCCGGCGAGGAACATCACCACGCACGATCCGATCCCCGCCCAGCTGCCGACGATCGCGACCGCGGGCAGGGCCAGCGTCGTCGACCCGAGCCAGCCGTCCTGCCCGACGAGCCGACCGATCGTCTCGTCGAAGATGCCGACATCCGGGTAGAACAGCCACCGCCAGACAACCGACATCGCGGCCATGGTGGCCGCCGTCGGGGCGAAGTAGGCCGTCCGCCACAGTCCGGCGCCGCGGCCAGCGGCCCGGATGGCGAGCGCGATCAGCAGGCCGAGACCGACCTCGGCGGGCACGGTCAGCGCGGTGTAGAGGAGCGTGTTCCCGGTCGCCTGCCACAACTCCCGGCTGGCCAGCACCCGGCGCCAGTTGTCCAGGCCGGCAAAGCTCGTTTCTTGACTGAGCGGATCGAAGTTCAGCAGCGCCAGCGCGCCCACGGCCAGGACGGGCAGCACGACAAACGCGACCAGGAAGGCGAAAGCCGGCCCCAGCAGCGCCGCGGTCACCCTGGCCTCACGCAACCGGAGACGTTTCGGTGTTTCGTTCGGGCTTACAGCGGTTCTCACGGCGGCAGAGCGTACGAGGGCGTTCCCGACCTCAAGGCGTCTCGCTGGTTAACGCTCGGGAAATCCTCTCAGAGAACTTTTGGAGTTGACATGTGAACTTCGGGGCCCGTACCGTCGTCGATCGATCACCGAGATCGAAGGGCGAGCGCGGCCCTTCGGCAAGGAAGGCCACTCGATATTCGTCAGATCCCATCGACCGAGAGCGACGGGCAAGCCTTCTTGCGCAGGCCGACAAGCGGTCACTGGTTGTGCGAACAGCCGTAGAGCGCAACGCCGCTTGGCGCGCCAGTCGTGGCGCGCGGGCCCGAGACCGACCCGATCTCGCTCGTGCTCCGGGCACCGGCAAGGAATGAACGGATGCACCTGTGTGACGTCGTCGTGACCCCAGCGCAAAGGACGTCAGGAGATTGCCGGGTCGGACGGCGTACGGGTGATGACACGCAGACGGCTCCAGCGGCAGCCGTCTGCGCCCTCGAAGACGCCATCCGGCTGCGCATCGCCATCCCCGCTCAACCCGACCCACTCGCATGACAGGACAGCCGACCATCGATACCGAAACCACCACCACAGCCCACGCCAGCGGACCCACCGTCCCTGCGCCGCCCTCGACCAGCACAGACGCCGACCGGGACACCCGAGTGGGCCTGCTCGCCCGCGCCGACCGCGACGCCCTTGTCCAGGTCGCCGATGCCTGCCTGACCGAGCTGGAGGCTTCCATGCTCAGCGGGCCACAGTTGGGCACCGTGCTGCTGCAGATACGCGAACCCGTTGAACGGCGCCGCTTCTACCTGGGCGATGTTCTGGTCACCGAAGCCCGGCTGCGCCTGGGCGCACACATCGGGTGGGCCATGCGCCTCGGCGACGATCCGGAAGCGACCGTCGCGGCCGCGGTCTGCGACGCGGCATTCCAGGCCGGAGAGGAGTACCGCGCCGGCATTCTTGAGTTGTGCGCGAGGACCCGAGGCGAGCTTTCCGCGCACCGAACTGCTGAGATGGCCGACATCTCGGCAACCGCCGTCGCATTCGAGGAGCTGGGCGGATGAGCATCCCCACAGCCTCGATCCCCCACGCGCCGATCGCCCCTCGGCAGTCACCCTTGCAGGCGTGGAGCGGTCGAACCTTCCGCGCTCTGCTCGCGACGCTGTCGCAACCCGGGCGCATCGAAGAGATCCTTCCACCCGGCTTCCTGCGCAACCCCGTCCCGCCCGCCTGCCGGCTGCCGTTGGCGCTCGCCTCCCGTGACACCGCCATCGCCCTGCCCGGCCTGGCGGCGCCGGCCTGCGACGAGATCGCCGAGCACACCGGGGCGCGGCTCACCGACCCGGCCCGCGCCGAACTCGTGGCCTACGCCCGCCCCCCACAAGACGGCGAGCTGTTGGAGCTGGCCCGCGGTAGCGCGGCCGCACCCGAACAGGGTGCGTCCGTCGCCATCGGCGTCACCGCCATCCACCCGACCCCGTCCACCGTCCATACCGTGCGGCTGTGCATCAGCGGCCCCGGTGTCGCCGACAGCCTCACCGTCGTGGTCGACCCCGGTGTGAGCAACCTTGAGGCGATCCTGCGTGATCGGCGGCAGAGTTGCAGTCACCCTCCGACAGGGATCGACCTGTGGCTGTTCGACGGTGACGGCCGGGTGCTGGGACTTCCCCGCAGCAGCACCATCACCTGGCAGGAGCACTGAGATGGCCTACCAATCGCCTGGCTTGGCCGCTATCGAGGCCGCCGCCCGCCTGGTCGCCCAACGCCATCACGAGGACATCAGCCGGCCGCTGGACCTGGACCAGATCACCGGGCGGCTGCGGATCGTCGTCGACCAGATCATGTCCGAAGGCGGCCTGTGGGACGAGGCCACCGCCGCCCGCGCGTTCCGGCAGGCCGAAGGCGACAGCGTCGAGGCCGCCTACCTGGTGCGGTCGTTCCGGCTCAGCCTGCCGCGGCTGGGCACCACCCCTGCGGTCGACGCAGACGAACTCATCCCGCTGCGGCGGGTCGTGCCGGCCTACCGCACACCTCCTGGACGGCAGATCCTCGGGCGCACCCGCGACTACATGCCCCGCATCCTTCAGCGCGACCAACCACCTGGGCCCGCCCCGGCACCAGCCGATCGGCCCGATCGGCCGGCCGGGCACCCCGGCGACGCCGGGCCCCACGCGGGTACGGCCCCCACCCGCAGCGACACACCTCCCGGCCGACTGTACGAGTTGCTCAAGGCCCACGACATGATGGTGCCGCGAGCAGCGCCGGGAGACCCCGACCCGATCGATGTCACCCGCCAGCCGCACACCCTGGAGTCGGACCGTTCGGCCCGACTGGCCCTGCTCGCCCGGGGCGAGACCAACGCCCTGGTACTGCACTGGTACACCCAGTACCTCGACTCCGGCCAGTACGACCACAGCGTCCTCGCCGGGGAACTACGGACCGGGTATCTGCCCGTGCGGGTGACCAACCCGCTCACCGGCGGTGCGGTGCACCTGGGCGACGTGCGCGTCACCGAAGCCGAAGCCGTCGAGGACCTTGACCGCACCGACGAGGACATCAGCCGCTTCGATCTCGGCTACGGACTGTGCTTCGGCCAGAACGAACGCAAAGCGATGGCGATGGCCTGTCTGGACATCCTCCTCGAACGCGACCGTGGTCACACCGAACTTGAGCAACGCATCCTGCGCACGGCCGACGGCATGGACGCCAACGGCCTGATCGAACACCTGAAACTGCCGCACTACGTCACCTTCCGCGCCAAGGCCGACCTCAAGGCCGCGCTGCGCGCCCGCAGCACGACACCAACTCCGGGATCCGCCCCATGACCGATGCCGCCGTCACCGTCACCTCGCCTCGTACCAGCGTCCAGCAGCTGGCCGGCACGCCCCAGACCGACAGTTTCGCGCTGCTGGATGAGGACACCAAACGCGACATCCGCCGCGTCATCCTCAAGGCCGTGGCCACCCCGGGGCACCAAGTTCCCTTCGCTTCACGGGAAATGCCGGTACCCCGGGGCTGGGGCAGCGGTGGTCTGCAGGTCAGCCTGAGCGTCATCGAAGCCGGTGACGTCGTCAAAGTCATCGACCAGGGTGACGACGGCGCGGTGAGCGCCGCAAACCTGCGGCGGCTGATCATCCAGACCACAGGCGTGGCCGAAACCAACAGCACCCGCGACGCGTCGCTGATCCAAAGCCGCCACCGCATCCCGGAACGACCACTGCGCAGCGACCAGCTGCTCGTCCTGCAGGTCCCGGTTCCCGAGCCCTTGCGCACCGTGGAGCGACGCCTGGACGAAGCGCTTCGGATGCATGCCGAACAGGATTACGCGCTGATGTGGGTGAGTGTCTACGAAGACATCGTGCGGTCGGGTACCACCACCCGGGCCAGCGGTTACCCGGTTGTTGTGGGCGGCCGCTACATCATGTCGCCGTCCCCGATCCCGAAGTGGGACCTGGCCAAGCTGGATCACGCCGAGCACCTCACCCTCTTCGGTGCCGGCCGCGAACGCCGCATCTACGCGATCCCCCCGCACACTCGCGTCGAACCACTCACCTTCGACGACCTGGAATTCACCGTCGAATCCCTGCCCGGCCGATGCACCCGCTGCGGCAGTACCACCAGCTACCTCGTCGAAGTCCCGGACCCGACCGGCGCCGGTGGACGCTGGCTCTGCAGCGACACCGACTGGTGCGCCGTACAACGCGAGCCCGGCTCCTGCGCCCGCTCGGGTTCGGCACCAGGCCGGCGGGCGGTCAGGCGCCACACAGCCGAAACCGTCACCCCTCCTGACAAGCTCACTGCCACGGCGGCTGCCGCGCCGACCGCCACGCCGAAGAAGCGATCCAGCCCAGACGGCCCGGCTCTTCAGGCACACGACTTGCTCGTCCGCTACGGGTCCTTCACCGCGGCGCAGGCCATCTCGTTCTCCGTCAATGCTGCTGAAGCTCTCGGCATCGTCGGTGAGTCCGGATCCGGCAAGTCCACCGTGCTGCGGTGTCTGACCGGTGACCTCCCCCCGGACGAAGGACAGGTCCTGCTCCGCGGACCACACGAGCTCACCGATCTGTACCGCCTCGACACGGCCCAGCGGCGGGCCCTGCGTGTCGGTCAGCTCTCCCTTGTCCATCAGGACGCCGCCCGCGGCCTGGACCTGCGGCTCAGCGCCGGCGGCAACGTCGCCGTCCCGCTCGCCGCCGCCGGACAGCGCAGTTTCCACACCATCCGAGGAACGGTGCGGGAGCTGCTCAAGCGAGTCGAGATCCCCGAGGCACGTATCGACGACCCCGTGCACACCTTCTCCGGTGGCATGCGCCAACGGGTTCAGATCGCCAAGGCCATCGCCAGCTCACCGTCCATCCTGCTGCTCGACGAGCCGACCACCGGCCTCGACGCCTCCGTCGCTGCCGGCGTCCTCGACCTCATCCGGGGCCTGATCGAAGAGTTCCACCTCGCCGCCGTCGTCGTCTCCCACGACTTCGCGGTCGTCGAACTGCTGTGCCGGCGCACCCTGGTCATGCACCAAGGCCGCATCGTCGAGTCCACCCTGACCGACCAGCTCCTCGAAGACCCCCAGCACCCCTACAGTCAGCGGCTTGTCGCCGCGGCCCGAGGCTGACATGACAGAAGTCCTGACCGTCCGCGCCCTCACCAAGACCTTCGTCCTGCACCACACCGGTCGCCGCATCGAGGGCCTGCGGGGCGTCGACCTCACCGTGCACCGCGGCGAACACGTCGCCCTCGCCGGCACCAACGGTTCCGGCAAGTCGACCCTGCTCAAGTGCATCTACCGCACCTACCTGCCGACCAGCGGCTCGATCACCGTGCACACCGACCGCGGCCAGGTCGACATCGCCGCCCAGGAGGCCGAACGAGTCGCCGACCTGCGGGAACGTCACATCGGCTATGTGTCGCAGTTCCTGCGCTCCGAACCACGCCGCAGCGTCCTCGATCTCGTCACCAAGGCCGCCGCCAGGCTGGGCCTCGGCCCGGGCCAGGCCCACGATGCCGCGACCGGCACCCTGCGCGAACTGAACATCGGCGAGCGCCTGTGGAACGTCTACCCGACACTCCTGTCCGGCGGCGAGAAGCAACGGGTCAACATCGCTGCCGGCACCATCGCCCCGCCCCCGCTGCTCCTGCTCGACGAGCCCATCTCCGCCCTCGACCCGGCCAACCGCGACCTCGTCCTGCGTCGGATCGAGAACCTGACCCGGCGGGGCACCGCGGTCGTCTCCGTCTTCCACGACCCCGACGTCATCACCCGCGTCGCCGACAGCGTCGTCACCCTCGCCGACGGCCAGGTGTCCCACCACAAGAAGATCCAGCACTCGGAGGTCTCATGAACGCAACACATCGCACCGGTAGTCATGTAGCCGGAACCGATCACGCGGCCGGGAACCACGTCGCCCTGCACGCCGCCCGCATCTACACCGCCACCGGGCACGCCACCGATGGCCAACCCGGCTACCTCACCATCGCCGACGGCACCATCACCGCCGTCGGCCCCCAACCGGAACCCGGCGCCACGGTCGTGGGACTCGGCGACGTCGACCTCATCCCCGGCCTGGTCGACCTGCACTCCGACTGCTGGGACCAACGCGCCCGCCCCCGGTCTTCGTACAGTTTCCCCCTCACGGACGCGCTCATCGTCCTCGACACCGAAGCCACTGCCTGGGGCATCACCACCCACTACGCGTGCATCGCCATCCAGGACGACATCACCAAATCCCGCACCCTGGACCAGGCACTGGCCGCGGTCGACGCCATGCGCACGCTCAAAGCCCACTTGCGTGCCGACCACCGGATCCATCTGCGCGTGGACGTGACCACCGAGCACCTCGACACCATCCGCCGGCTTGTCGAGGCCGGCGACATCTCCCTGATGTCCTACCTCGACCACACACCCGGTCAAGGGCAATTCAAACGCGAGGCTGACTGGCGCGCTGCCCTGAGCCACCGTGGCTCGCAGAATCTCGACGAAGCCCTCGCCAAGCGCTACGCACGGCAACCCTATGTCGCGGCCGTCCGGGACGAACTCGCCGCGCTCGCCCTCGCCTACGACATCACCCTGGCCTCCCACGACGACGACACCCCCGAAGACGTCCGGCGAGCCCGCGAACTCGGTGCCCGCATCGTCGAATTCCCGGTCACGAAAGACGCGGCGGCAGCAGCCCGGGCACAGGGTCTCGCCACCGTCATGGGCGCTCCCAACCTGCTGCGCGGAGCCAGCCAGACCGCCGGCAACCTCTCCGCCCGAGAGGCACTCAACACCGGCCTCCTTGACATCGTGGCCTCCGACTACTACCCGCCCGCGCTCCTGCGCTGCGTCTACAAGATCGCAGACGAGGGAATCGCCGCCCAGGCCGACGCGATCCGCCTCGTCACCGCCAACCCGGCCCAGGCGGCCAACCTGACCGACCGCGGCACCCTCGAACCCGGCAAGCGTGCGGACATCGTGGCGGTCAAGCAACTGCACGGCCAGCCCGTCGTCACCCAGACCTGGATCGCCGGACAAACCGCCTTCGGAGCCCAGCGGTGACCCCAGAAGAACATCTCCACCCCGCCCTGACCACAGCCGCCCGCGCGGCCCACGCCGCCTACCACGCGGTAAGAACCAGTCACACCCGCGAAGAACTCGAAGCCGTTGACCGCATCGGCGCCGACGGAACCGCCACCATGGCCATCGACCTTCTCGTCGAGGAAGCCATCCTCAACGCGCTCGAACCCCTGCCCGTCAACGTCCTGTCCGAGGAAGCCGGCCACATCGACGACGGCCATGCGCTCACCCTGGTCATGGATCCCCTCGACGGCAGCGCCAACGCAGCCGCAGGTGTTCCCATCGCCTGTTTCTCCGCCGCCCTCGTCACCGACGGCGGCTTCGAGCAAGCGATCACGTGCTGGCTTGAAACCGGCCACACCTGGCACGCATCCGACCGTGGCGCCTACGGCCCCCACCGCAAACCGCTGACACCACGACGCGGAATCGCGCTAGCGGACGCCGCCGTCGACCTCCTCCGGCCGCACACAGACAAGCCCGCCGGTCGGGGATGGTGGGCGATCGCCTCCTCGGCGAAACGAGTCCGTGTCCTCTCCTGCACCACCATCGAGACCGCTCTCGTCGCCGACGGATCGATCGACGCCTTCGCCGATGCCGGCAGCGACACCCACCGCCTCGTCGACCTCGGTTTCGCCGCCACACTCGATCGGCTCGGCACCGGCGCCCTCCAGGATCTCCATGACCGGCCCATCGAATTCGACACCGACCTCACCCGCCGGTGGAGCGGGGTCTACGCCGCCGACACCGAACTGGCCCGATGCGTCGTGGAACGTATCCGGGGGATCGCCGAGATCAGCCCCGAAGGGGCCGCGAGATGATCTTGAAATCCTGGCTGCCTGGGCTCACCTCGGGCGACGGGCCGTAGGGTCGCGCTCGGCGACGTGCTGGGCGACCGCGTCGACGCCGGGCCGGGGCGTAACGTTCCAGAGGCCGTGCGGAGGCATGGTGGGAGGGGCCAGCAACATCGGCGTTGAGGCGCCGTCTTCCGTGTCGTGCGTCACGGCACTGTGGTGGAGCCGGTGGCTGTCCGTCCTTCCCTGCCTTCGAAGTCCTCAGGGTCGGCCAAGGGTTGGCCGCTGGGTGTTCCCGGCGGCCCGGCCGGTGTCTGCTGACCCACTTCACCACCTGGCAGGGCGGATCCTGGGGCGACCGTATTCCAGACGCGGGGAAGAACGCCGCTGGGCTTCGCCGGTATCAATCCGTCATGGAGAGCCGCAGAGAAACTTTGCGCCTGGTCGCCAGCAGCTCCCGCGCGCGGGCCGGGCCGTCCGGACTGCCGAGGACGGCGGCCAGGGCACAGAGCGGACGCAGGATTCTGCACATTGATTGTGGCGCCGGCCACGTGCTCGCTCAGCACGTCGGCGCCGACGACGCCTCCGGGGCGCGGCGCGTGGCCTGTGGGGGGACCAGATCCTGGCCTCCGGATGGTCGTCCACGGACTCGGCTGGTCGCTGCGGCAGGGATATCGACGACGGTCTCGCCGGGGGCGATGTGCCACTGGGCGGGATGTCGGCCCACGGCAGACGGTTCACGAGTCACCCGGCCCGGTGTCCTGTGGCACGCTACGAGCGGCCAACCCGACCGCGTCCCGCCACGCCGGTACAAGTGGGCGGTTCGGTGAACGTGGCTGGCACAGCGAACTCCTGGCAAGCGCACTTGACGGTTGATCAGTGGCGATCGAGCGGGCGGTCACAGCCTGCTGGGACCCCGGGCCGATGGCGGCACGCAGGTCCTTGGCGCGCGCCTTTCCGCTCAGCGCGTGACGGCGACGCCGCCGACTCGATTAGTGGTAAGGTTTTCCCTTATAAGGGAATTTGCGCCGGTCAAGCCGCTGTCTGGTCTGACCGCGCCGTCGCAGAGCGCCTCGTCGCGCGGGAGATGCTTGAAGTGAATGCCGCCTCGGACCAGGTCCGCAGCTCCGAAGCCGGTCAGCCCGCACGTGTCAGGGAACCGGTGACCCGGGCCCTCCAGTTGATCACCTTCATGGTCGATGACGGCAAGCAGAGCTATGGCGTCAGGGACATCGCCGAGGGCCTCGGCATGCCGACCAGCAGCGTCCATCGGCTGCTTCGTCTGTTGCATCAAGCGGCGATGATCAATCACGATGAACGCGGCAGCTATTCGCTCGCGGCCGAATTCTACCGGTTGGCCTGGAAGGCCACCTCCGGTCACGGGCTGCGCGAGGCCGCGATGCCTCACCTGCGCCGGCTCGTCTCGCAGATCGACGAGACGGCCATGCTCGGCGTGTACGACAGCGGCCGGGAGCAGATGATGCTGGTCGCCTCGGTCGAATCCACTCAGCAGCTTCGCTACGTCACGGAGTTGCACCAGTGGATGCCGTTGACGCACGGCTCGACGGGACTGGGCATCTTCTCGTTCCTTCCCGAGCCGACCCGCGAGCAGATCGTCTCCGCGCAGTTGGCCGACGCCCCACACGACGAGCTGGCCGTGCTGCGCACGGACGTCGAGCAGACCCGACGTCGCGGCTACGCCATCTACCGGCGTCGGCACGAGCCGACGACAGTCGGTATCGCGGTCCCGATCTGGGACTCCACGGCTCATGTCGTCGGCGACGTGTTCGTCGCCATGCCGGCCGGCCGCTACCAGTCCCGCCGTGAGCACGGTCTGGCCGAGCTGGTGCAGATCGCGGCGGCGCGGACCACCAGGTCCATCGGAGGGCGGGTCGATGAGGCGCTTCCTCTCGCGAATTCTTCGTGGCGGCCCTACTGCTCGGCCCTCCACGACTGACTGCCTTCGGCGCCGGGAGGGATCAGCCCTGTGCGCGTGGCTCGGGCGGCTCGCCGAAGTCGCGCAGCTCGCCGAAGTAGGCGGCGCCACCGGGGATCCCGCTTTCTACGGTCATGGCGACGATCTGCTCGGCGTCCAGTGCCAGCTGCTTGAACTCGATCGAGATCGCCTGCTCCGTCGCGGTGATCACGGCGTACTCGGCGACTGCCCGGTATTCGCCGGAGGCGGCCGCGTCGGGAAGGTCGCGGGCGTCGGGCAGCCAGGCCGGCCACGGGAACCGGATCGGAGCCCGGCCGACGCTTCCCACATTGATCAGCGTGATGTCACGGTGCTTGCGCAGCATCTGCTGGTGCGAGTGTCCTGAGGCCAGGACGCTGGCCGAGTGCCCGTCGAGCAGGTCGTCGATGTCGCGCGGGCGGGTGTCGGGAAGGATGAAGTCGTAGTTGTGGCGAGGCGAGCCGTGGAAGCACAGCAGGTTGTGCCCGGCGGCGAGCGGCAGCTCGGCCGTCAGTGGCAGCCCGCCCAGGTAGGCGAGATCGTCGCCGGAGAGCTGGGCGCGCGCCCAGGCCAGCGCTTGCGCGTGCTGGTCGCGGACCGGTTTGAGCCGCCGGTGCCGCAAGGCAGGCTCGCGCTCCACGGCGTGTGGGTCGGCCAGCCAGCTGTCACCGTTGCCGGCGACGACGGTCGAGCAGACCTCCCGCACGCGCTTGAGCACCTGCCGTGGGCAGGGCCCGTATGCGATGTCGCCGAGGCAGACGATTTGATCGACGCCGTCAGCCCCCAGCGCGTCGATCGACGCCTCCAGGGCGACGGTGTTGCCGTGGACATCGGAGATCAGGCCGATCTTGGTCACCTCAGTGCTCCATCTCGCGGGTCGCGACCAGTGCGGCGTCCACCGCACCGAGGGTGATCTCCAGGTCATCAGCGGTGTGTGCGCTGGAGGTGTACCACTTGGCGCCGGGGTTGACGAAGACGCCGCGGCGGATGAGCTCGACGCCGAACCGCCGGCCGGTGACCAGATCGGCGCGCGCGTAGGTGGCGTAGTCGGTGATCGGGTGCTCGCCGAAGACCGGCTCGATCATGGGGTCGGGGCCGATCACCTGCAGTGGGACCGAGCGTCGGCGGGCGATGTCGGCGATGCCGGCCCGCAGCCGGCGCCCGTGCTCGTGCGCCCGGTGCAGCGCGTCGGTGGTGGTGAGCACACGCAGCGTCGCCAGTCCGGCCGCGGCGGCCAGCGGGTTGCCGTTCAGAGTGCCGCTGAGCCAGATGCCACCGTGCTCCATGGCCCGTCCCGGGGTGGCGAGTTCCATGACGTCGCTGCGTCCGGCCACAGCGGCCAGCGGCAGGCCGCCGCCGAGGATCTTGCCGAGCGCGCACAAGTCCGGTGTGACGCCGTAGTGCGACTGCGCTCCGCCGACGCCGAGGCGGAATCCGGTGACCAGCTCGTCGAATACCAGCAGTGCTCCGGCCGCAGAGGTCAGCGACTTCAGCTTCGCCAGGAATCCCGGCGCCGGCTCGATGGCGCGCTGCACCGGCTCGACGACCACCGCCGCGACCTCGTGCTCGGCCAGCAGCCTTGCCACCGCCGCGGCGTCGTTGAACGGGGCGATCAGCACATCGTCGGCGGTGTGGGAGGGGATGCCGGCGGAGTCGGGCTGCGCGATCGCACTGCCCACTACCGCGGGCTTCATGCTGTGCAGCACCGCGTCGTGGTAGCCGTGGAAGCCGCCCTCGAACTTTATGATCTTGGGCCGGCCGGTGAACGAGCGGGCCAGGCGCAGCGCATAGAACGTGGCCGAACTGCCGTCGCCGAGCAGCTTGACCGACTCGGCGCACGGCACTAGGCGGCAGATGTGCTCGGCGAGCTCGATGGCCGGCTTGTTGAGCACGTAGGAGGTCGTAGTCCGTGACAGCTGTACGCGGAGTGCCTTGACGACCTCGGGATGCCCGTGTCCGAGCACCATGGGCCCGGAGGACAGGACATGATCGACGAAGGTCCGCCCGCCCAGGCTCGTCAGCCGCGACCCGTGGGCGTGATCGAGGACGAAGTCGATGTCGTCGGGAAGCTTGAACGTGCCGAACCCGCCGCCGGCGATGATCGTCTTGGCGTGTCTGAGCTGTTCGCGGTCGAGGGCGGTGTCGATGGCCGTCGTGGCCGGTGGGGTGTTCACGGGGTGTCCTTTCGGCTGCGTGAAGGAGCGAGCCGCTTCAGCGCGGGAACGAGATCATGGGCGGCAGTGCTGAGTTGGTCTTCGATCGACTGCAAGGTCGCGAAGCGCAGGATGAGTGTGCGAGCCCCTGCTTCGACGAAGCCCGCGAGCCATTCCAGACACGCCTCGGCGCTGCCGGCGAAGAAGCCGGGCCGCCGGCTCGCCAGGTCTTCAGGCCGGCAGCCGTAGTAGCGGGCGCAGTAGTCCCGCAACTCGGCCTGCTCACGTGGCGACTCGCCGATGAGAAGAGTCGGCACGAGCGCCGCCGAGATCGCGTCGCCGGGCCGGCCGCAGCCGGCAGCCAGCTGTTGTATCTCGTCCCATCCGTGCCGGTACTGTGAGGCATCTTGCAGGTAGGGCATCCAGCCGTCCAGCTGCTGTGCGATCAGGCGGCGTGCGCGGGGCCCGGTGCCGCCGATCCAGAACGGCGGGCCACCGGGCGTCGACGGCCGGGGCCGAAGGTCCACCGGCCCGGACAAGGCGGTGAATCGGCTCTGGGGGAGGACCGCTGAGTCGGCGGACCACAATTGGCGGCACACGGCGATCGCGTCCTCCATCCGGGCGAACGGGCGATCGGCGTCCAGGCCCACCGCCGCGAACTGCTCGGTCAAGCCCGGACCGGGGAGCCCGACCCCGGCGCCCAGGGTGAGTCGTCCCGGCGCGAGCCGCTCCAGCGAAGCCAGGGTGTAGGCCAGCAGCATCGGGTGCCGCAGGGCGGGGATCAGCACCGAGGTGCCGAGGTGGATGCGGGGCAACCGGCCGGCCAGCGCAGCCAGGAGCGATAGCCCGTCGAGCCGCGCGCGGCCGAGCGGCGAATCGCTGACCCACAGCGAGTCATACCCGCTCCCCGCCGCCAGATCGGCCAGCGCGAGCAGGCGCTCGGCACCGAGATCGCCTGTCACCGCCAGCTCACGGGACGGCAAAAGGTACCCCAGGCGCACCAGTTCGCCCCCGTGCGGTTCGAGCGGTCGCAGAAGGGAAGAGGCGGCAGCGGCTCCTGGCCGCAATGACGACACAGACATGACTGAATTCCCCTGTACGGAAGAGATATGGCGGCGGACTCGCGTCAACCGGTCCGTCGAGTCACCGAAGCAGACCCGTGTGCGGCGTGACTCCACCGTTGGACGGCGGTGCGGCCGCCTGCCGGAGGGACGAAGCCGGCGGCGACGACTCACGGTTCCTGGACGCCTCGGTGTGAGGCGACAGGTCCCGTTCCAGCAGGTGGCAAGTGGGCCAGATCGTTCACACCGTCGATCCACCACACCCCTGCCGCGTGGCGAACGCTGGTGACCGATGTGTTGTCCACCCGAAAGGGGAACGGGCCCCAGGGCATGCGATCCAGTACGCGAGCGAGCACCGCCTGCACGAACCCGCCATGGCTGACGCACAAGACCCGCTGTCCGGCATGCCGTGAGACGAGGCGCTCCACCATCGCGTCCGCCCGTCGCGCGAGTGCCTTGGTGCCCTCGCCCGCCGGTGGCAGGTCCCAGCGCGGACACGTCAGCCACTGCGTCCACAATGCGCTGTGCCGCTTGCTCACCTGGTCGGCGGTCAGGCCCTGCCAGTCACCCATCCCGATCTCGCGCAGCAGCGGCTCGTCCGCGAACTCCACTCCGGTCCGGGCGGCGACGGCGGCTGCGGTCTGCCGGGCTCGACGCAGGTCACTGGTATAGCCGGCGTCGAAGTGCTCGGTGCGCAACCGATCCGCTAGGGCCTCGGCCTGACTGGCGCCGCGATCGCTGAGCGGTGGATCCAACTGACCCTGAAAACGGGCCTCCCGATTCCAGGTCGTCTCACCGTGGCGCACGAACAGCACGGCCGTCGGAGGCGCCGGCCGAAGGAGCGACGAAGGACTGTGCACAGATGTTCCTTTCCGCAGCATTGGTAATGCGTCTGAAGATTGTCGAAACCTGTTCGACGACCCTGCGCCGATGCGGCGGTCACCGCGCGCGCCCATGACACCGTTGATCGTGGCCGATCCCGACAACACCGCGTAACCGGCCGGCGGGCTCAGTCGCGGAGCCCGTTGAAGCGCCCCTGGTGGTAGAGGAGGGGGCGGCCGGCATCCGGCGGGTCGCCGACGACGACCTCGGCGAGGACGATGCGGTGGTCCCCGGCGGGTACGCGCGCCATCACGCGGCACACCAGCCAGGCGAGCACGTCGTCCAGGAGGGGAACACCCTCGGGGCCCTCGCGCCAACGGGTCGGCGCCCCGAAACGGTCGGCGCCGCTCCGTGCGAAGGTGCCGGCGAGGTTCTCCTGGTGCTCGCCGAGTAGGTGAACACCAACATGCTCGGTCTCGGAGAGGACCGGCCAGCTGGAGGAGCCGGTGCCGACGCCGAAGGACAGGAGTGGGGGCTCGGCGGAGACGGAGGCGAGGGAGGTGGCGGTGAAACCGACGGGCCCGCCGCTCCCTTGGGCGGTGATCACGGCGACGCCCGCGGCGTGCCGCCGGAAGACGGAGCGGAGCAGATCGGGGGAGGCGAGCCGGTGGGTGCCGCGGTCGCGCGTGGACGTCATGGAACTGTCCTTCTGGGCGGGGCGGAGGCGAAGAGCGAGCGGGCTAGCGGCGTCGATCCGCTGGGCGGCGAAGATCCAGGTGGTCACGGAGCGTGCTACCGCTGAACGAGCGTCGCATCAGCCCCCGATCCTGAAGGCGAGGAACCACCTCTTCGACGAATTCGTCGAGACTACCGGGCAGAAAAGGCGGCAGAATGGTGAAGCCGTCGGCCCCGCCGGCGTGCAGCCAAGCCTCCATGTCATCGCAGAACTGGTCATAGGTGCCTACGAACTCGCGATGCCCTCGGCCGCCGGACAGGAGCTTCAGTACCTGCCGAAGCGTCAGGTTTCGTTCCCGGGCGGTTCTGACCAGGAAACCGCGGCGCGACTTGGAGCCGTTGAAGTCGTCCGCACCCCCAAGGTCAGGAAACGGCGCGTCGAGTGGATACCCGGTGAGGTCGGCCCCGCCCGAGTTGCTCTTGAGCGCGTTGAGTGCGGTCTCGACATCGGTGACAGCAAACAACTCGTTTCGCAGCTCCTGGGCTCGCCGAACCGTTGGTGCCAGAATGGGCACTACGCCGGGCAAGACCTTGATGTCGCGTGCCTCTCTGCCGGCCAATCGGGCCTGCTGCTTGACACGCCTGTAGAACTCGCGGGCCGTGTTGAGGTCGGTCTGCGACGTGAATATCGCTTCTCCGAACCGGCCGCCGAACTGGATTCCGTCGTCGGAGGACCCAGCCTGTGCAAATACAGGATGG